>CAZGCS010000009.1:0-2436 GCA_964524395.1 uncultured Mageeibacillus sp. | reverse complement strand
CCTTTTTGTCCGGGAAGGTGCCTTTATTGCAGCTTCATCACCCAGGACGCGCACCGGCAGCATCAAAGCCTCGGCCCTTACGTGGACGCCGTCATCCGGGAAGCCCGGGGCATATTTGATTCCTGCTTCCCTTTTAAAATCGCTGCCGTTTATTACGGCGGCGGAACGCCCACCAGCCTGCCTGCAACTTTGTTCCAACCCTATCTGCGGGATGTGCTCGCGGCCGCGCCGCTTGAGAGAAATGCCGAGCTGACCATGGAGGCCGGCCGTCCGGATACCATGGACCGGGAAAAGCTTGAACTGATCCGGTCGTCCGGCTTCCACAAGCTGTGTATCAATCCGCAAAGCATGCACCCGGAGACCTTGCGCCGCATTGGGCGGCATCATACGGTTGACGATACGGTGGCCGCTTTTAGCCTGGCCCGGTCCATGGGCTTTACCGACATCAATATGGATTTGATCGCCGGCCTGCCCGGTGAGGGCGCGGATCATCTGCTTGATTCACTTGGCCAGCTTGTGGACCTGGGCCCGGAAAGCATCACCCTCCACACCCTGGCGGTCAAGAAGGGCTCCTATCTTGGCAGGCTCTTTGATGATCACCGCGGTCTTTTGCCGGACCCTGCCCTGGTCGAAGCGGTAGAGAGGGCCCATGACCTCCTGGGCCATAACGGTTACCGGCCCTACTATCTTTACAAGCAGAAGAATTGCCGGTCGGGCCTGGAGAACACCGGCTTCACCCGGACGGATGGTTCACTTTACAACGTCGCCATGATGAGTGACCGGGTGCCGGTCGTGGGCCTGGGGAGCGGTTCGACATCAAAAGCGGTTTTCGAGCGCACCGCCAAGCGGATTCACAATCCCAAGGACCTGCTTGTTTACATGGACCGGCTTCAAGAGCAGATCGGCAAAAAACAAGCCCTATTCTTTTCCCGGACACAATAGCAAAAGATCGGGCCTGGCGAAAAACCGGGCGTGAATATGAACGGTTCCAATCCCTGCGCTCACGACCATGGTCAGGTTTTCAGCCAGCTGGTAGCGGCCCCTCCAGTATTTTTTAGCGCCTGCCGGCCGGATAAGCGGAAGGCCGAAGAGGGTGACCTGGCCGTAATGGGAATGTCCCGCGACGACCAGCCCCCCCTGCCTCCAGGGCATGGCTTGGGGAAACCAGTCCGATTCATGAACCAAAAAGAGTGGCAGGGGTCCGCCTTCCGATGGGTCCGCGTGCGGGCAGAAGTGTTCCTCATCCAGGAAAGGCGTGCCATGATGCGTATTGGCGAAGCCCCAAACAGGGACTCCTGCCAGTTCAACCCCTTGATTTTCAAGAAGGGTAAAGCCCGATTGGTCCAGGACGCAGGTTACCCAGGCGCGAAAGCGTGGCGCCTCAACATCGTGGTTGCCGTAGATGGCCCATTTCCCCAGGGGGGCCTGCAGGGATGACAGAGCCTCGATGACCATGTCACGGAAGGCGGCATCGGCAAGCGGTGTTTTTTCCTCAACCAGATCGCCACCGAAAATGATGGCATCCGCTTTCATTTTCATGATGGCCCGCATCTGCCGGCTGAGTTTTCGCCGGGTCGTTGCGGCGCCGACATGGAGGTCGGAAAAATAAAGGAATTTTTTTCCTGCGCTTTGCGGACCGGTTGCCGGCAAGAAGACTTTCCTGATCCTGATCCAGCGGGGCTCCACGAAAAAACCATAGAGGAAAAAGGCGGCTCCGGCAGACAGGATTAGTAACAGGATGACCAGGACGGGTTTCATGGAAACAAGCCTACACGAAGAAGGGGAGCCGCCGCAAGAGGAAAGCCCGGGCGGCTGGCCCGGGCTTTTCGAAACAGAGGATTTGTTGATGTGTTAAGTGTGCAGCGGCGTTCTACCCGAGCAAAGCGAACTTCAGGATAAACGCGAGAGCCAGGACGTACATGAGCGGGCTGATCTTTTTGAATTTCCCGCTGATCATGTTGATCAGGACATAGAAGATGATCCCGAACATGATGCCATGCGAGATGCTGTAGAAGAAGGGCATGGCAAAAAGGGCAACATAAGCGGGCAGGGCTTCGGAAACGTCATTGAAGTCAACCTTGAGGATGGACGACAACATCAGGAAGCCGACGTAGATCAGAGCCGCCGAGGTCGCGAAGGACGGGATGGAGATGAAGATGGGTGACAGGATGATGGCAAGCAGGAAGAGAATTCCGGTTGTCAGTGCTGTCAGGCCAGTGCGGCCACCTTCGGCGACGCCGGAGGCGCTTTCCACGTAAGTGGTGACTGTCGAAGTGCCGGCGACAGCTCCAACGACAGTGCCGACCGCGTCGGCCATGAGGGCGCCCTTGATCTGGGGCAGCTTGCCTTCTTCGTCCAGCATGCCCGCTTTATCCGCGACACCGATCAGGGTTCCCAGGGTGTCGAAGATATCGACAAAGAGGAAGGAGAACATGA
>CAZGCS010000008.1:21624-30411 GCA_964524395.1 uncultured Mageeibacillus sp. | reverse complement strand
GCCGGACTCTTGCCGCTTCTAATCAGCATCTTTTGTGTTAAACTGTCAGAAACAGCAGGTTTGACCTCAAATCACATGTAGGAGGCATCTTATGGCTAAGGCACCGGCGCCGACCACAACACGTTTACACACGACGGTCAACGCCCGTTATTATCCCGTTGAAGGGGTGGCGGACGCGTACTGTCTTGATGGCAGATTTCCGGGGAAAAGGGAACTGCGGGCGGTCAACAATACGGTTGATCGTGAGGCGCGTGGATTTTTGGTTTCTGTATTCGCTTATCCTTCAGATACGCGTTCCCGCCAGCTTGTTTGGCAGGAGCCCCTCAAGCGGCTCGCTGATCAGCTTGCTTCCGAAACGGGCGATATCGATACCGATATCAATGATCTGGCTGAAACCGCCCTTGATGTCACAGGGGGCTTGAAGCTTGCTGAAGAGACGGCCCGCGCTCCCTATTTCGCAGGAATCATCCTCAGGGACGGCGAAATGGCTGCTGTCACAGTCGGCGAGGGTCTTGCTTTTATTTTCAGGCAGGATGTGCTTTACCCCCTGACCGGTCAATCCGAGAGGATGGAGCCGCTGGATCTCTACGGCGACGCGGTCGAGGGAATGGAAGATTTCATTGCGGGCGAAGCCGGAGCCATCCGCTATTCCAACATCGCTCAGGTTGAAGAAGGCGATGTAATCGTTTTGTGCAATGGAGAGTTGTTCGATGTCATCGGGCAGAAGGAGTTCATGAGACACCTTGCGGAAGCGGAGGATCCCCTGGATGCGGCAGGTCTTCTGATGACTGCGGCAGCCTCCCAGATGCCGGGAACCCCCATTCAGGTCACCGTGTCAAAAGTGGACAGCATCAAAACCATCGAGCAGGCTTCAAAATTCAGTTTGGGACGTTTCGCAACCCAGGCCATGGAGCCTGTCATTGCCCCTGCCAGGGAAACGACAGCACCGGGGCTGGCCCCGACGCAACGCTACGAAAGGCAGGACATGGTGGACCGTGCCCGAAGACCTGTTCCTGAACACGAAGACGTGGACGAGCCGGATGGGTGGTCTTTGCCACCTCTGCCCCCGGTAAGCGAAGCAACCGAACCGTTTGAAGCGGTCGTTCCCGCAATGGGACATCACGGCGGGTCTGCCTATGGTGATTACGAAGACGACTACGCGGCCTCCGACGCGGGCGCAGGCTGGGATACTTTGGCAGGCGGCAGCCGCCATGAAGAGCATCAGCCGGCAGCAGCTGAAGGGGATTTGCCGGTATTTGCCTACTCGACGGCAGCTCAAAAAAGGAGCCGGGGCGACTCAAGCCATTACGATGATTATGAGCGCCAAGGCAGCTGGGAGACCGGCGATGACCTTGACGGCGGACATCGCGACTACGACCCCTATGGTGATTACGATGACTACGATGACGGCTACGGAAAAAAACGCGGCAGACGGCCGGACGGGAAAAGACGACTGGTCTTTTATGCCATCCTGCTCGCCATCATTGTTATCTGCATTATCGCACTGATCAAACTGCTGACAGGTGGAAAGAAGACGCCGGTTGAGACTGAACCGTCTTCAACAGCTCCCCTGGTTATCCCTGAACCGTCGGCGACGCTGCCGCCTGCAACCATACCGGAAGATACGGAACCCACCACGACAGAACCGGCCGGACAAGTCCATGTCGTTGTAGAAGGTGACACCTGGTGGGGCATCTGCCTGAGGTACTATGACAGGGCCAGTGAGGCGCTTTGTGAACAACTGGCTGAGTACAATGACATGAGCGTCAACAATCTGTATGTCGGCAACAAGGTGACAATTCCACCCTTGTCGGAGCTCCTGGGCGACTGACCTTTTTTGAAAGCGCGCTATAATAAGGCCCGGGAGATCCGGGCCTTTGCACTTAAAACCGATTCGAAGGAGACCATTTGTGAACGCTTTAAGCCTGAATACAATCCGCGGCCTTTTTCTTGATTATTTCGAAAAAAGAGGACATCTCATCCTGCCGAGTTTTTCCCTGATACCGGAAAACGATCCGTCAGTTTTGTTGATAAATGCCGGCATGACGCCGCTCAAACCCTGGTTCACAGGAGCGGAAACACCACCGGCCCCCCGTGTTGCGACTTGCCAGAAATGCATCCGGACCCCCGACATCGAACGAGTCGGCAAGTCGGGGCGGCACGGCACATATTTTGAGATGCTGGGGAATTTTTCATTCGGCGATTATTTCAAGAAAGAGGCCATTGAATGGGCCCTGGACTTTTCATTGAATACACTGGGGCTGCCGCAGGAACACATTTATGTAACCATTCACCTCGATGATGAGGAAGCATATCAACATTGGATCAAGGCCGGTATTCCAGCTGAGAAAATTTCACGCTTTGGCGAGGAGAACTTCTGGGAACATGGAACGGGGCCCTGTGGACCCTGTTCTGAATTATTCTTTGACCGGGGTGAGAAGTACGGCTGCGGCAGCCCCGACTGCAAGGTTGGCTGTGAATGTGACCGCTTCGTGGAGTACTGGAACCTGGTGTTCACGCAATTCAATAAGCTGGAGGACGGTTCCTACGTACCGCTCGAAAAGAAGAATATCGACACGGGAGCCGGGCTGGAACGGATAGCTGCAATTTTGCAGGATGTGGGGGGCATGTTCGAAGTTGATACCATCCGGGCCATCCTTGACAGGGTCTGCCTGGAGACCGCGACCGTTTACGGTGATTCCGAAAAAAACGACATTGCCATTCGAATCATCACCGACCATGTCCGCTCGGCCATGATGATGATCGCTGACGGCATCATACCCGGCAATGAAGGGCGCGGCTACGTGCTCCGCCGCCTGATCAGGCGCGCTTCGCGCCAGGGCAGGCTGCTCGGCCTTGAACGGCCATTTCTGTCACCCATCATGAGGACAGCCATCCTGCAGTCACGGGATTATTACCCTGAACTTGAGCGTGAGGATCTGATTATTTCGGTTTTGGAAACTGAAGAAAAACGTTTTGACCGCACCATCAGGCAGGGCATGGCCCTCCTGGATGAAGCCTGCCGCAAGGAGCGGTCGAAAGGATCAGGCACTCTTTCAGGTGATGTCGCCTTCCAGTTGCACGACACCTTCGGCTTTCCCATTGAATTGACCGTGGAAATGGCAGGGGAGCAGGGCCTGCATGTCGATATGAACGCTTTTGAAGAGGCTATGGAAGAGCAAAGGCTGCGCGCGCGCGAAGATTTTCTGGAGAAAACTGCGACAGCCTGGGGCCAGGCTGCGCTTCCGGATCAGGTGCGCCGGCTGGAACCAACCCGCTTCGATGGCTACGACATGCTGGACGTCGAGGTGCCACTACGCTTTATTCTCAAGATGAAAGAGGACGGATCCGCACTGATTGCACTTGATAAGGCAGAGGAGGGCGAAACGGTCTATCTTGTGGCCGACACCACGCCCTTCTACGCGCAAGGTGGCGGGCAAACGGGAGATGTGGGTTTTGCGCGTCAGCGTGGCGGCGGCGCCACCATTAGTTCAACAGAGAGGACAGGGGACGGAATAGTCCTGCATCAGGGCAGGGTGGTGGAAGGTGTTCTGCTTGCCGGTGAGCCGGTCCGCCTTACGGTTGCGCGCAAAGAGAGGCTGGCTACGGCCAGAAACCACACCGCAACACATTTGCTGCACGCAGCGCTCCGCTCCATTTTGGGGGAGAATACGACCCAGAAGGGGTCCTATGTCTCGCCGGAACGGTTACGTTTTGACTTCCAGCACGAAGGACCGGTTCCGTACGAAGAACTCCGTGCCATTGAATCATTTGTCAACCAGGCTGTTCTGGACAACCATCCGGTCAAGGTCGAACAGATGACCGTTGAAGAAGCCAAGGCTGCAGGGGCGGTTGCCCTTTTCGGAGAAAAGTACGAGGACGTGGTGCGGGTGGTCTCCTGCGGCCAGTTGTCCCGTGAGCTGTGTGGCGGGACTCATTTAACCTCGACAGGGGAGATTGCCCTTTTCCGCATCGTTTCGGAGGCCGGCATCGCCTCGGGGATCCGTCGTATCGAGGCGGTGACCGGGGCGCATGCCTTGGACCAGGCGGTACGTGACGCGCATACAATCCGTGATCTGGGCCAGCATTTACATGCCCCAAGGGAGGAGTTGCTGGCCAAGGTGACTGCGCTGGAAGACAGAATCCGCTCCCTGCGCAATGAACTGAACCAGTTGGAGCGCGAAAAACTGGCAGGCTCGGTTGATGACTTGAGCACTAAAGAGTCAAAGATCGGCCCATTCCGCACGCTCTTTCATGAATTCCCTGCTTATGGTGCGCGTGAATTGCGCGAAGCCGGAGACCGTTTCCGGGACAAGCTGGGCGAAGACGCGGTGATCGTGCTGGCGGGCAGGGCAGAAGACAAAGTGCTCTGGCTGGCCATGGCAGGCAAAGGCGCCATTGAGAAAGGCATCAGGGCGGGAGATCTGGTCAGGAAGGCCGCCGAGATTACCGGCGGCGGCGGGGGTGGACGGCCCGACATGGCGCAGGCCGGCGGTCGTGACGCCGACAAGGTGGGAGAGGCCATTTCGGCCATCCGCAAGCTGCTTGAAGAGACCGCAGAGTAATTGAAAGGACCTGGTCATGGAAGATTGTATTTTCTGCAAAATTGTCGAGGGGGCGATTCCTTCAAAGAAAGTATTTGAGAATGAAGACCTGGTCGCTTTTGAGGATTTGAATCCGGTCGCGCCGGTACATGTTCTGCTTGTTCCCAGAAGACACTATTCCAATCTTTATGAGATGTCTTCGACACCGCAGGGTCTTGACACACTCAACCGGCTTTACAAGGCTTTGCCGGAGCTTGTGCGCGCATGCGGCCTGGAATCGGAGGGTTTCCGGCTCATCAACAACTGCGGGGAAAATGCCGGCCAGACCATCATGCATGTACATTTTCACCTGATCGGCGGATTGCCGCTGGGACCCCGGATTATCTAGTCCTTGTCGATTGCCCTCAGCAGGGTCCGGATCTTTGTTGTGGGATCCAGGAGCGAAGAGAGGGATGCGTTGTGATTCAGCGCGTCGATAATCAGGGCAACGAAGCGTGAAACGCTGACGTCCCTGTACCAGGGAGCAGCCAGCAGTTCAGGTGCCCGGTAAATCAGATTGGTACAGAAAATGGCGTCGATGGTTCCGTCTTTGTGCGCCTGGTTGAAAGCATCAAGACCGTCCGTAAAAAGACCGAAGGTCGCCACGCCGAATATTCGCCTTGCCCGGTTGGCCTTGAGCGTCTTGGCAATTTCCAGCATGGATTCGCCGGAGGAAATCATGTCATCGACAATGATCACATCGCGTCCGTCAACGGGCTGGCCAAGAAATTCATGGGCGACGATGGGATTGCGGCCGTTCTTGATGACAGTGTAGTCGCGCCGTTTGTAGAAGGTCCCGAGCGGAATGCCGAGAACGGACGCGTAATACATAGCCCGGTAGATAGCGCCTTCATCCGGACTGATCATCATCATCTCATCGTGAAAGATACGCAGATCGGGGAAGGATCTGATCATGGTCTCCAGCACCTGATAGGTGGTGGGAACATTTTCAAAGCCTGAAGTTGGCGTGGCGTTGGCGACACGGTCGTCGTGGGCGTCGAATGTAATGAAATTGTTGACACCCAGCTGATCAAGCTCAATCAGCATATGGGCGCAGTCAAGCGATTCCCGGGCATTTCGCCGGTGCTGGCGGCCTTCGTACAGATAGGGCATGATGACATTAATCCGGCGCGCCTTGCCCGAGGCGGCCAGAATAACGCGTTTGAGATCCTGATAATGGTCATCGGGGCTCATCCGGTTGAAGGAGCCGCGCATCTTGTAGGTGACCGAGTAATTGGTGACGTCACAAAGGATGTAGAGGTCATGTCCCCTGACCGTGCTTTCGATCACTGCCTTGCCCTCACCGGATGAGAAGCGGAAGGCATTGACCGGTACATGGAAATCCTGCCGTATAAATCCTGCGGGGACCTCTTCCGGCCCGGCACCTGACAGATAGTCTTTTCTCCGGGCGATCAGAGCATTGTTGACTTCCCGGGAAAAATCCATGGCTCCTTTCAGGGCGATCAGGGCAACAGGCGCGATTGGCATCATCGGATTGTTGCCATATTGATCATAGGTGTAATAATTGGCGTCACTTCGTTTAAAAGCTTTTTGAAACTCTTCGGGTGTCATTTTTCTTCTACTCCTTAGCGTCCGGCAAAATCCGAAAATGAAAGCTGCCGGTCTTCAATGGCGCCGGCCTGGTCTTCCTGTGAGTCGCGGTACCCTTCCCGCTTGAGCAGGGAGTCGATGCGGGCTGCCGGGGCCAGAAGCCTCGACAGGGAAGCATCGTGGTTCAGGGCAGAAATAAGCAAAGCCAAGTCATCTGCCATCGGAATATCCGTATACCAGGGCGATGACAGGACCTCCGGTGGCCGGTAGGACATATCGGTTGAAAAGACGCGTTCGATGATTCCGCTTTCCCAGGCCTGCCTGATATGGTCAATTCCTTCTGTAAACTGGGTGTAGGAGACACAGCAGATGATACGGCTGGCGCCGCGTGACTTGAGCTCGCTTGCGCTGGCAACCAGCTCCCTGCCGCTGTCGAGCATATCGGCGACAATGATGATATCCTTGCCCTCTACCGAATCGCCGAGGTAGGTCCTGGTTGTTACATGACGAAGTTCGTCCCCCAGATACTGGAAATCCCTGCGCATGTAGAAGATACCGAGGGGCACCTTCATGGCTGAGGCGAAGAAGATACAGCGGTTGATGCTGACTTCATTGGGGCTTACAATCATGAGCGAGTCGGCATCGATTTTCAGTCCCGGGATTGTTGCCAGGATGGTACGGATGCTCTGGTATGAAGTGGGAAAAGATTCGAAGCTGGAGTTGGGCACCGCGTTGGCGACACGTGAGTCATGCGCGTCGAAGGTGATAAAGGTATCAATTCCCAAGCTGAAAAGATAGCGGAGCATGGCGCCGCAATCAAGCGATTCCCTGGCAGTTCTTCGAAAGCGCCTCCCTTCATACAGGAAAGGCATGATCACGTGAATACGGCTGGCGGAGTCGCGTGAGGAGAGGATCAGGCGGACAAGATCAAGGAAGTGTTCATCCGGGGCCATCGACACACCGACACCGTATCGGCTATAATAAGCGCCGTAGTTCAGCACATCGGTCAGAATGAAAAGGTCGTGACCGCGGACTGAATCGATGATTTGAGCCTTGCCTTCACCGGAACTGAAACGCGAGAGATCGACTTTAATCCGGTACTCCCCCCGGACGTAGCCGGGGATACCGATCAAGTCGGGGTTTTGTCTGGCAGTCTCCTGCCTTCTTAGACTGAGCTGGTGGTTGACGCGTTCGGCAAGTGCGGGGTCAAGCTGCTCTGTTATCAGGCCAATGGGTCCGTTCGAGTCAAGGACAAGTTCGTCTCCGAAGAGATTTTTTACGGACTGGTCGGCCGGAAAAGCAAGGTTAGACATACAGGATCCTCCGGTGTCACAAGTATAGCAGATGAAAGGGGGCGGTGTAGATGGCAGATACGAAAAAACGAAAAAGAGAAACGGCCGGAATTGCCTATGTGGCGGCGGCTTCGAGTAAACAGTTCCCTAAACCGTCCAAGCGGGAAATTGTCTTTGTCGGCCGGTCCAACGTGGGGAAATCGAGCCTGGTCAATGCACTCAGCAAGCGTAAAAACCTGGCAAGAACCAGCAAAACGCCTGGCAAAACCCGTCTGGTATTCTTTTATGACGTTTCACCTGATTTCTATTTTGTCGATCTGCCGGGTTACGGTTACGCCAAAACATCGCAGGGCGAAAAACAGGCTTTTTCCCGGGTAACGGATCAGTATTTTGAAGCGGAAAGGCCCATCGCCCTGGTATTGGTGCTTCTGGATATTCGCAGGGGCTTTGGCGACGCCGATCTGCAGATGCTGGATTACCTGAGTCACTACGGCATGAACTGGCAGGTGGTGCTGACAAAAGCGGATAAACTTTCAAAACAAGAGGTGGCCAGGGCCGAACAAAAGGCACTGGTTCTTATCAGGCAATATGCTGAAAAAGAAGGCAGACCAGCCCTTACACCCCTTTCTGTCTCAGCCGGGCTGAATCCATCGGATCAGCGCATGAAGATGCTGGAAGAGCGGATCCTTGAATTGACTGGGAGCGCCTGGGCGTCGATTTGACGCGGGTAAGAGGGGTAAAGAAACAAAAACAAGCGCAATAAACCGGGGCAGGTCTTCATACTTCAGCCATGGTTGACCGGTTGAGCAAGTGGAAGGCAGGACGGCGTATTGTACTGCGCCCAGGAGCGGTTTGCTTTGTCCTTGTTTTCTCTTTTTCCCTCTGTACAAGCCGCCTCAGGATCGCAGGATGGGAAAGCCGTGTCCCGGACGGAGCCATCGATTTCGCGGGCGATGTTACCGATCCGGGCAGCCCCTTGCCCGGCGATCCTCAGGGTACACGTTTACAGAAAATTCGCCTGACCGACGGAACACCTGTGATGATCCGGTCGGATCTGGACGCCCGCAGAGGCGACCGGATTGAGGGCCGGGCAGTTTTTGAATGCGGCAGGGGAACGAGGAATCCCGGAGGTTTTTCCGAGCGTAACTGGCTATGGTCCAGTGGTGCGGTGTGGTATGGACGGACAGGTAGTTTCCATCTTGTTCCCCGCCAGGGCTTCTGGCTTGAGTTGAGAAGGCTGGCCGACCGGATCCGCGACTTTGTCCGCCAGCACCATCTCCCTTTATGGGAGACACCTTACGGCCCCCTGCTCCTGTCACTTACAACGGGGGACACGCGCCTGCTTGATGACAGGCAGGCAT
>CAZGCS010000008.1:2878-21524 GCA_964524395.1 uncultured Mageeibacillus sp. | reverse complement strand
GCTCTTGCTCAATTGGTGGTCCTGCCCTATCAGATCATGACGGCGCCGGGCATTCATTTGCTGGCACCTCTTTTGAATATGGTCGCAGTTCCCCTGGCCGCTTATCTGATGGCTGCCACCTATCCTGCCATTTTCATTTTGTCCCTCTTGCCCCGCGCATCCGGGGCCATGAATTATCTTGTCCGTTTTTTCACTTTTCTATTAAATCCCGCAGCCGGCCTGCTCATGTGGATGTCACAGACAGTTGCCAAGACGCACGGCGCCTTTATTCCCGTGAGCCGCTGTCTGCTCCCGGTGCCCCTGCTTGCCTTTTTCCTTTGGTTTTTCCCCAGGAGGAAAAGAACCGCGCGGGCGGTGACAATCTTTGTGGTTTCGTCTCTCATCTGGATGACGGTTACAGGCCTTGCTGTCTTTTCCTCAAAGGGTTCCAGGGTTGTCTTTCTCGATGTGGGCCAGGGTGACGCGACTTTGTTCATCACGGGAGGCGGTCAGTCTTTTCTGATTGATGGCGGTGATCAAAAACAGGGTTACAACACGGTCATCCCGGCAGCCAGGATGCAGGCACTCAACTTCATTGATCTTGCCATTATCACGCACGCGCACAGCGATCATGCAGCAGGTGTCGCCGAACTGATTGAGGCAGGCTTCGTCGGTCATCTCTGTCTGCCCGCCGTTGAGGGAACTGACCATGCCGATTCCCAGCATGAGGAGGACATGACAGCTTATCTTCTGGAACTGTCAGAAAGATCCCGCGTCCCGGTAACACAGCTTATGGCCGGGGATGTCATCCATCTGGGTGATTGCCTGATCGAGGTCCTGCACCCTGTCAGGCAGTGCGGCCCCGTCGATTTGAATGAGGCATCACTTGTCATGCGTGTGAACCTGGAGGGGCTGACCCTCCTTATGACAGGTGATCTGACTTCGGAAGGCGAGCAGGCAATCCTGCGGGCGGGAACCGATTGCGCTGCTGACCTGTTGCATATTGCCCATCACGGCTCCAGGTATTCCAGTTCGGAAGCTTTTCTGGACGCCTGCGGCCCTGGGTTCGCCCTGATCTCATCGGGGGCCGGCAACCGGTACGGGCATCCCCACCCTGACGTGCTGGGCAGGCTTTTTACGCGAACCACCCAGGTATTCCGGACAGATGAGAACGGGGCTGTTTTCTTGAAGATTCACAAGGGTAAGGGTAGTATAACTACATGGTTGACAGGCCGTGAATACCGGGAGTAGCAGGCGGGGGAAGATGAGACCGATCACTGATAAATGGATGAATTACCGCGACACAGACAAGGATCTGGAAAGGGCGGCAGATCGTCCTGCCTACATCCTGACGGGAGAAGAGATCTTCCTGATCCGTCAGGTGCGTGACCGGCTTGTCGCGGCTCTTGTACCGCCGGACGCCGGATCAATGGATCCAGTCAGGATAACAGGAGACGGAAAACCTTCCTCCATTGACACAGCGCGCCTGCTCGCCGAGATGGCGACGCCTTCCTTTCTTTCGGCTCACAAACTCATCCTGATCAACCAAAGCGGTTTCTTTTCGTCGCCGGCTTCTTCGGGAGTCCCAGCTGAACTGGATTCAGCCCTTACCCGTATTCCGGCCAGTTGCCATCTGGTTTTTACCGAGGAGTCAGTTACTTCTTCTCATTCCCTGCTTGTAAAGATGAGAAAGCAGGGGGCCCTCACAGCGAAATTTGACCGGCAGACTCCTGCCGATCTGCTGACCTGGGTCTCCTTGCTTTGTAGCCGCGAAAAGCTCCGTATCACACGGGAAGCCGCGGATTCACTGATCAGGCGTTGCGAGTTTTCCATGTCTGCGATTTTCAGCGAATTGACGACCGTCTTCCTGTATTTTCGCTACACGGGAAAAACGGATATCGGCCTTGCTGAAATCGAGCTTTTATGCCGGGAAGATTTGACGGGAAAAATATTTGATCTGACCGATGCCATCGCAGCGGGCAAAATAGATGAAGCGCTGGAGCGGCTGGATGTCCTGCTTGCCCGCAGGGAAGCGCCCTTGTTTATTCAAACCATGCTGGCCCGCCAAACACGCGATCTGCTGATTGCCAAGGAATGCGGGACAAGTGACCGGATCATGGAAAGCGGTGTCACGAAAAGCCAGTTTTTTGCCCGTAAGCTTGCGCGGCAGGCGAAACGTTTCGGCATGGAAGGCCTGGAGGCCATGATGGAGAATTGCTTCCAGGCCGATATGGCGGTAAAAACAGGAAGAATCGACAGTGAGCAAGCCCTGGCGATTCTGGTCATCAGGGCTTGCGGAGCCTCCTGAAAAGCAGTTTATTATCTGCCTGATCTTCGTCTTTCATTACCAAGCTGAAATTGGCTCTTCGAGTCCTGTTTTTTCCACAAAGAAAGGCAGAAGAAGAATGTCAGATCATGAAGGAAATGTTCAGGTCAGAAATCAGGAATCCCTTTCCCTGACCATGAAAGAATTACCCCTGTCGGAACGGCCTTACGAGAAGGCAGAGCGTAAAGGAGTCGGTACGCTTGGTCCTGCTGAGTTGCTGGCCATTGTCCTGACAACGGGGCGGAGCGGGGAGACCGCGGTCCAGGTCGCCCAGAGGATCCTTGTAAAAAGTGAAGGATTGAAAGGTTTGCTTGAGATGAGCCTGCAGGAGCTGCAGGAAATACCGGGTATCGGCCGGGTCAAAGCGGTCCGGGTGCTGGCCGCAGTCGAACTTGGCCAGCGTGCGGTGGCGGAGCGCAGGGCTGAGGTGCGGGTGCCGGCCCTGGGCCCTGATGATGTAATCCGGCATGTGGAGGCTGCCATGCGTTACTTGCCAAGAGAGGAGTTTCATGTTCTCCTGCTTGACACGCGCAACCGGATCATTAAATCGGTCCGGATTTCGCAAGGCGGTCTGGCTGCAGCTGTTATTCATCCGCGCGATATTTTCCGGGAAGCTGTCAGAGCGAATGCGGCTTCCATCGTCCTTGTTCACAATCACCCGAGCGGTGACTCCTCGCCGTCGCAGGCGGATATCGAATCGACAAGGAAGTTCGCGGACCTGGGAAAAATGATGGGGATTCCCGTTCTCGACCACGTCATTGTGGGTGCGGAGTCCTCTTCTTCTTTCAGCAGACTGGGGCTTTGTTAGCCGGAGCATGTGACGGATTATGCTAAACTGATTCCGTCAATACGGCCCTTTGACGGGGTCAGGATGAAAGGAGCGGCCAGCCAGTGAAACGACGCGGACCCCGGGTCATGCTCATTGTGCTTGTCACGGTTGCGCTCCTGGCAGCTTCCATACTGACTGCGCTTCCAGGAACAACCCGTTCCCGTATCGGCGATTACTTCGGCAGGGTTTTTGATCCGATTCTGTTTCGTTTCCAACAAGGTTCGGCTTCGGTGCGGGGCTACTTTGGCGCAGTCAGCGAAAACAAAAAACTGCGCTCACAAATCGGGCAGCTGGAAGAAGAAATAGCCGGCTTGAATCTCCAGATACTTCAGAACCTCAATAAGATAGACGCCTACGAGGAGTTGAAGGAAGCGCTTAAATTGACAACCACCTTTGAAGATAAAGATATTCATGGCGCCGCGGTCATCAACCGGGAGCTTGGTCCTGCCTTTGATTTGTTGAGGATCAAGGCGGGCCGGGTTCACGGGGTCGCGCCCTCAGGCAATCAGACCCTGCCTGTTGTTGACCAGCATATGGCTCTGATCGGCCGCATTCATTCGTCAGAGCTGGGGTCGAGCAAGGTTCTGCCACTGCTTCATGAAGCCTTTGCCGTCAGCGCACAGGTGGAAGGCAGCTACCGGTCGTCTTTCCGGGTCCGCGGTGATCTCAGTTTGCAGCAGGACGGTTTTTGCAGGGCGGACAACATTGCGGAGGGAATACCTGTCCGTGTGGGGGACCGGCTGGTTACATCAGGTGAAAGCGGCATCTACCCGGAGGGGATTCTGATAGGAACGGTGACGGAGATTATTCCTGACGCAAGCGGCAACATTATGTCCTGCATTGTAGCGCCGGCAGCTGATTTCGACCACCTCCGCTATGTGTTTGTTTTGGTGGAGCCGGACCATGAGTCGTGAAGTCAATCCGGGACGGCGCCTGGCAGTCTATGGCCTCTGTTTTATCTTCCTGGCCTTTTTACAGCTTATGCTTTCCTTGGATCGCCGCTATCCCACGCCGGATTTCCTGCTGGTGTTCCCTTTGCTGGCGGCCCTGTGGACGCCGGGCTATGACAGTTTTATTCTGGGTCTTGCGGCAGGCTTCATCTGTGACTATGCGGCCGGCATCGGTTACGGCCCCGGTATGCTGGTGGCGATGATTCTCAGTCTGTGCGGCAACGCACTTGCCCGCCATGGCTGGAAAAACTATGCGGCGCGGGGCAGCCTCCTGGTCGCGGGTGCGACGGTTGTCCACACCTTGATCATGGCGGTTTTTGCCTGGCTGACCCCTCTCGGTCAAATTGACAGCTCTTTCGTCACGGCCATCAGGGCAGCCCTTATCCCTCTCCCCCTGAAGTTGCTGGCGAATCTGGGCGGAGCCCTGCTGATCACCGCTTATTTCTGGCTTGCATTCTTCAAGAGGCAGGCTGGCCGGGGTGAAGCGGACCTGGCGGTCAAAGTCAAGGAGGTGGCCCATGAGTGACCAAAAAGGTCTTCCCGGTTCACCGGGGTCTTCCTTCCTGCCTGCCCTTACCTTCAGGAAGACAGAGGATGAACGTACTGCCACACTCTTCCCGGGCGGGCGGAGGTTTGCCCTTTTGACCAGTCTGATAGCGGCCATCCTGCTGCTCATTCTGATCAGGACCGGCTCACTGCAGCTTTTCGGTAAAAATGACGTCTTTATTCCTGAAACGGTCGGGCAGATGAGTGAGATTACCCTGGAGGCGCCGCGTGGTGATATCGTGGATCGTAACGGAATCCCTCTGGCTGTCTCCGACGCTCTTGACCGGGTTGAACTGGTTTCCACCCGGATGACAAATGAACAGCTGAACCGCTTCCTGCTGGATCTGGCCATTCTTTTTGATGAATACCATTGTGACTTCAACAGCCCGTTGCTGAAATGGTTTGATCTGCCCCTGGAGTTCAGGGATGAGAATCTCCTCAGGACGGAGGCATCGCTCCGCTTCGTCTTTCGCCAGCCGCTCGAGGATATTTCCTACTGGCAGACGGACAAGGATCTTTTCAATTTGATCGACCGGGACAAGGCAGTCACGGAGAGGCAGAAACGCCGCATGGTCCGGGAGGATCCGGATGAATTCTTCTATTTTCTGCTTGATGATTACTTCCAAATTGAACCGGACCGGGTGTCAGGAAGCAGGCTTTACACGGACGGAGAGGCCTTCCTGATCATGCAGCTCCGCTATCTGCTCCTTGAAAACAACTGGCTTTTCGCGAGCGGTCAACCGGTCCTCATCGCGGAAGCGGTTCCCGAGGGCCTGGCAGCCAGACTGATTGAGCAAAACTATAAATATCCCGGCGTGGTCGTGACCAAACACTATAAGAGGCGTTACACCGAAAACAGCCGTTACGTCGGACACGCCCTCGGCTACATGGGCCGGATATCGTCATCGGAATACAGTCTTTTGAAAGCGGCCGGCTATGGCAACAGTGACATGATCGGAAAGACAGGCGTTGAACAGGCTGCTGAACGCTACCTGCGGGGCGAGGCCGGAACGGCAACGCTTTCCTCCTGGTATGGCGAAGGTTCGGCCAGCCCGGTTACTTTTCCCGGAGATACCTCGGTACGGCCCATGGCCGGCAACGAAGTCAAGATGACCATTGATCTGAATCTTCAGAAAGTCGCCAGGGAAGAACTGGAACACAAGATCATGGAGTTCCGGGGGTCAACCCACAATGGCAGGCAGATGGAGGCGCCGGGTGGCTGCGTCATCGTTCTTGATGCTAAAACAGGAGCCATTCTTGCCAATGCCAATTATCCCGACTATGATCCCGCTGACTTCCTGCTTCAGGACCAGGATCCCGAAGCCGCTGCCCGCGTCGCCGGGCTGCTGACGGATACGGTTAACCGGCCACTCCTGAACAGGGGCGTGTCGGAGGTCTATACGCCGGGATCGACTTTTAAGCCGGTGACTGCCATGGCCGCACTGGAAGCCGGGGTCATCACACCCTATCGCAATATCCTGACCTGCCGGGGAGTGGAGGAAATCGGTGGTTTTGTCTGGCGCTGTAACGGCTGGCACGGGGACATCGGACTGACCAGGGCCATTGTCACCTCCTGCAACCTTTACTTTTTCCAACTGGGAGTTGACACAGGGATTGACCAGCTCAGTGAGCTTGCCAGGTCGCTGGGACTTGGTGAGGCGCCCGGCCTCGATATTGAGGGGGAGGCGACCGGTGTGCGGCCTTCCAGGGAGGTGAAAAAACAGCTTAACGCATTGCAGGAAGATCAGGCCTGGTTCATCGCTGATACCTGCCAGACGTCGATCGGACAATTTTATAACAGCTACAGCATGGTTCAGATGGCGCGGGCCATCGCAGGTCTTGCGACCAACAGGCTTCCTACACCCCATTTCATCAAGGAAATTGTCTCACCTGAAGGGGAACTCATCATCCCGGAACAGATTGAGTCCATCGAACTGGGACTGGATCCCTTGAATGTGACTGCATTGCGCGAGGGCATGGCAGGACTGTCGAAGGAAATGAGCAACCGGTCGGGGGTGCTTCTGCATGATTTTCCGGTGCGCGTTGCCTGCAAAACCGGAACAGCAGAATCCTACAACGAGAAAATGGAACCCATCTCCAATTCCGTTTTCGTCTGTTTCGCTCCGGCGGATGACCCGGAGATTGTCATCGCGCACGCCATCGCGGATGGCGCCTACGGTGAATTTTCAGCAGACATCTCCTATCGGATCCTTTGCCAGTATTTCGGTGTCGAGCCCTCCCACGCGCGGATGGGCCCCTATGATTCGTACAGGAGCCGTTAGGCTCTTGTTCTCATGACGGCCATCGTTTACAATATTCAGTAGCGCTTCATGCTTATGTAAGATGAGAAGGGAAAGAGATGCGCCTGTATCAGCGGCGTATCGGGGTGTGCGGTATGAAAATCGTCTTGTTATCCGATGTGACTAAAAATGAATTACTCGTCAACTTCTGTATCGCATATAAACAGATTTTAAGCAAGCACGACCTTATTTCCCCACTGGGCACAGCCCGGCTTATCCGGGAAGCGACATCACTCCAGCCGGAAACCTATTCCTCCGATACCGACAGCATTTACAGCCAGCTTGCCTCCCTTGCTCTCTACAACGAGATCGATGCTGTGCTCTGCTTGCGCGACCCCTTACAGACGGCGTCCGAATCCCAGCAGCGTCTTTTCCAGGCATGTGACGTAAACAGCATTCCCTTCGCAACCAATACGGCAACGGCTGAGATTCTTGTACACGCCATTAACCGGGGTGACCTTGACTGGCGTGAATTATTGCGCTCATGATGAAAGGCCTTGAAATTACCGGGGAATTAAGCCGTTTCCCTGAAAGATTCAGAGCATGCAATTCTTATCTGCTGACGCTGCCGGATCAGTCGTACTTATTTGATCCTTCTTTCACCCCTGACATGGTCGCGGATGCCGGCGACATCAGGACCACCTTCGCGACCCACGCGCATTACGATCACATTGGTGCCGTCAATGCCTGGAAGGAGGATCTGCCTGCCAGGCTCTTTCTGATGCATGGCGGTGACATTCCGATGCTGGACGATACACTGGCAAATGCGTCTGCATTTTTTGGCCGCCCGTCCACCTTTGTCCATCCGGACCGGCTTCTCGTGGATGGTGAAGAACTTATCCTTGACGAGAGCTTCCGCATAGAGATTCTTCACACTCCCGGCCATACCATGGGGTCATCCTGTTTTCTGATCAAGAAGCTGGATGATAAGCGGATGACTCCACTGGCTTTGCTGACAGGAGACACTCTTTTTGACTGTGGTTGGGGCCGCACGGATTTCGTGACCGGGGACGACCGGCTGATGCAACGCTCCCTGGAGAGCCTGTACCGCCTGCTGCAAGGGTTGCCTGCTGATCTGCCTGTCTGTCCCGGACACGGTCGCGTGACCAGCGCGTCCCGGGCATGCCGTTTCCTTCAGGCAAGCGGTTTTTCAGACTGATCCGGTTTTTTTCAACAAGGACAAAAAGACAAGACGGGACGGACCGCGTCGAAAGGCAGTCCGGCTTATTTTCTCTCTCCCGCGTCATGATGGGCAAAAGGGGGAGAGAAGATGGGATTTTCACTTGAAGCCCTGGTCGCAGTCCCTTGTTGCCTTTCAATTCTGGTTCAGCTGACCGGTCTGGCGGGACCGGTCGCAACAGGGGTCAAGGCAACAGGCAGGATTTCCGCCTATGCCGCCTTGCGGACAGAGGACTACGGGTCTGCCTGCCGCCATCACACCATTGAGAACTCAGGAACGGGGATTCCCGTTGTTGAAACCTGTCCTCAGAAACTGGTCGAAATATTATCCTTGTCCAGAGATCTGGTGGAGCTCTTTCGAACGGACAAGCAAGAAGGTCTTCCCTGATGCCCAAACACAGGAAAGATCCCCCTGTGCTGAAATGCGCGGGCTCCATCAGCCTGGCCCTCTGCCTGATGCTGCCGGTCATCATGATCCTTTTTCACAGCATCCTGCTTCACAGCCGCCGGACCCGGGCCCAAGTTGATCTTGTCCGCGGGACGGCGCAGACTGCAGAGGCTGTACTCGCGCTTTACGACCGCGAACTTTACGGGAAATTCGGCCTTTTTGCGTTCGATGACAGTTCAGCCGGACGCGCCTGCTCTTCTTTGATCGGCCCTGACAGCAGTGTCTGTTACCAGGTGACTGCACAGGGGCCGCTGAGCGATCCTTCAATTGCCAGGCAAGGAATCGCGCGTCACATGACGTTGCGGTCAGCAACTTCTCTGATCGCGGATGTGGTCGAGAAATTCGGCCGCTTCAATTCGCTGAAACAGGACATCCCTCTCGATAAGCTGAACGAGCTGATTCCCGGCGCGGCGAACAGCGGTTATGAGCCGGCCGATCCGGTTTTGAACCACCAGACTGAACCTGACTGGCTCGATGAGTACAACGCTTACATGGACGATGAGTTGCGCGCCATCTACCAGCAGGGCTTGTCCAGCCTGGCGCCCGCCCTGATACCCTCCCAGGACGGGAATATGGAGTACTTCAGCTTCAACCCTTTCGACAACAAGGGACTCGACAGGTTGGGGACAGTCGTCGATCATGCCCTTTTCGTTGCTCCTGAAGGCTTCCTGGATCGGATCATTCTGACGGAATACACCCTGTCTTATTTTAAGAATGACGTGCCCTTCCTTGTTCGCAACGGGGTAAGGGTCGATGACAGGACACCGGATGGACGGATCATTTCCTCTTTTCCATCCGCGCGTGATCATGAGGCGGAGGAGATCGCGACAGGCATTGGGGGAGGTGGAGGTGCCTATGCGGTTTCCCTGTTCATCGGGGCCATCCGCTTTGTACTGCGCCTTCTTCACGTACTGACCGATGAGGCTCAGCTTGCCAAGTATGAAATTGCCGCAGGAGTCATCGTCGCTGCTGTGGCCGCCATTACCTTGGGCGAGGTGACCCTGCCTCCTGAGGTGGTCATGTGGGTGCTGGTGGCATCAGCTGTCCTGGCTCAGGCAACTCAGGATACCTTTCGCCTGCAAAGAGGGCACGAAGTTAACCTGTGGCCCGGCACGAGTTCCTTCAACGTACCCATGCGCTACCGTGACTATTTGCGGCTGCTTATCGTAGTGCAGCCGCCGGATCTGATCGTGGAACGGATGATGCCGGTCATTGGCCGTGTTATCACGGGTCCCCATTACACTGAGGTTATCTGCCGCGGTGAGTGGGAGGATGTGAGTGTGACGCACGCTGCCTCCTATCTGACACGGGATTATGCCCCGGTTTGTCCATGAAGGAAAGGAAGGCCGGAAACCGGAGAATCAGCCTTGACGGCATGCTGTCATTGGAGGCCGCTCTCGTCTTACCCTTTGTCTTAATTTTGATGCTGGCCTTCCTGGGAGCCATCCAGGGTGTACAGGATGCCATGATCCTTTCACACGCACTCGATCAGACATCACGCGAGATCGCTTTGTTACTGCCCCTGGCGGATTTGCTGGAGAATTTTGCCGACCCGGCTTCCCGGATCAGGGAGATTATTCCCGATGAAACCCTGGCGAGTCTGGCGCTGGACGGTTTGTCCGATCTTGCCGCAACCACCCTGGCATCACCTTTTATTCTGCAGCGGCTGGATCAATGGGCACAGGCGACCGCCTACAGTCAGGGAAGAAAGGCACCAGAAGGTGCCCGCAGGCTTGCGGTCGATTTTGATAATGACCGGCAGACCATCTGGCTTTGTCTTTCCTTTGAACAGACGGGGATCTTTACCAGGGAATGGACCGAGGTCAAGTCACGGGTGCCTGTCTGGAACAGGGGCCGGTCCGGCCAGGAGGGAGAAGGGGACGAGACCGGGTCGGACGGGATCTGGGAGCTCACCAATTTTGAGCGGGGCCAGGCCTTCAGAAGAATCTTTGGCGGTCATCTCCCTCATTTCTATCCGGTGATCGCCTCCTGGAACGGGTCAGAGGCTGTCTCAATCAAGAGTATGGACCTGACGGCACCTTCCTGGTCATCACCTGCCGCAGCGGAGCGCCGCATCACCCAGCTGGTCGAAAGCCTGGCATCCTTCGAGGGTGCCGGCGGCGAAGGACCCTCTCCCGGTCAGATCAACTCAAGAAGACTGATTCTGGTCATACCGGGAAATGAAATTAGTTGGAAAACCCCCGAACTCCTGCACCAGTGGAGACTCGCGTCTCAACGGGCCGGTGTGACCCTTGACATCCGTGAATACGGTGTCAGCCATGCCCACCAGCCACCCGATTAGCCGCCAGGCGCACCTTAACCCAAAATAGAGTAAGATAAACAGTGTATGAAGAGAACTCAGGGTGAAATAAAATGGGCTTGATCGAAAGCATTATTGGAACGTATTCGGATCGTGAATTGAAAAAAATCCGGCCTCTGACGGCTGCTGTGGTCGCCTTGCAGGATTCTTACCGCGCCATGTCCGAAGATGAGCTTCGTGGGTCGACCGCCAGGTTCAGGCAGCGCCTGGATCAGGGCGAAACACTTGAAGACTTGCTTCCGGACGCCTTTGCTGCTGTCCGTGAGGCCAGTACCCGTGTTCTGGGAATGACGCACTTTCCGGTTCAGATACAGGGGGGAATCGTTCTTCATCAGGGGCGTATCGCGGAGATGAGAACCGGTGAGGGCAAGACGCTTGTCGCCACCTTGCCGGCCTATCTCAACGCCCTGACGGGCCAAGGCGTTCATATCATCACGGTCAACGACTACCTGGCAAAGCGCGACAGCGAATGGATGGGAAAGATCTACCGCTATCTGGGTCTTGAAGTCGGCCTGATTGTCCACGGCCTGGACCGGAACGATCGGAGACGCTCCTATGCCGCGGATGTGACTTACGGGACCAACAATGAATTTGGTTTCGACTATCTGCGTGACAACATGGTGATGTCGATTGAGGACTGCGTTCAGCGCCCACTGAATTTCGCCATCGTGGATGAAGTGGACAGTATCCTGGTCGATGAGGCTCGTACGCCGCTGATCATCTCCGGCGCAGGTACTGATTCATCCGAACTTTATCTTCGCGCGGAGCAGTTTGTCCGCAAACTGAAAGCTAAATATGTCATCCAGAAAGAGGCCATGCGCACGACGGAGGAGCTGGAAGCAGCGGAGTCGGGCGCAGATTACATTGTTGATGAGAAGGCCAAGAGTTCGGTTCTGACAAAAGGTGGTGTCAGGCGGGCAGAGGAATACTTCGGTGTAGAGAACCTGTCCGACCAGGAAAACTATGAGATCAATCATCATATTTCAAATGCCCTGAAAGCGCACGGCACCATGCATGCCGACAAGGACTACGTGGTCAAGGACGGCGAGGTCATCATTGTTGATGACTTCACCGGACGTCTCATGTTCGGCAGACGCTACAGCAACGGCCTTCACCAGGCCATTGAGGCGAAGGAAGGCGTTGCCATCCAGGATGAAAATAAAACGCTGGCCACCATTACTTTCCAGAACTACTTCCGCATGTATAAAAAATTATCGGGGATGACGGGGACTGCCCTTACGGAAGAGAATGAATTCCGGCAGATATACAACCTTGATGTGGTCTGTATACCCACCAACATGCCCATGATCCGTTTCGACGCCCCCGATGCCGTTTACCGGACAGAGCAGGGCAAGTACCGGGCGCTTCTGGAACAGGTTAAAGAAATCCACCAGACGGGTCAGCCCGTTCTGGTAGGCACTGTTTCCGTGGAAAAGTCCGAGTTGCTGTCCCGTCTCTTCCTTCATGAAGGAATCCGGCATAATGTGCTGAATGCCCGCCACCATGAACGGGAGGCCGAGATTGTCGCGCAGGCAGGCCGGTTCGGAGCCGTGACCATTGCCACAAACATGGCCGGCCGGGGTACCGATATTCTGCTCGGAGGCAACCCTGAATTTCTGGCCAGGCAGGAGATGCGCAGCCAGGGCTATGAAGACGAGCTCATCGAACAGTCAACGGCTCATAATGTCACGGACAACGCCGAAGTCATCAAAGGACGAAAACTCTTTTCTTCCCTGCATGACAAGTACACGGGGGAGATTGCCGCGGAGAAAAAACGGGTCATTGAAGCGGGGGGGCTCTGTATTGTTGGAACCGAGCGCCATGAATCCCGCCGGATCGACAACCAGTTGCGAGGGCGTGCCGGTCGTCAGGGTGACCCGGGTTTTTCCAAGTTTTTTCTTTCACTCGAAGACGATCTGATGAGATTGTTCGGAGGTGAGCGCATGGACCGGATTTTCTCCACCCTTGGTGTCGATGATGATATGGAGATCGCTCACCCCATGCTGTCGCGGAGTATCGAGACCGCCCAGAAGCGGGTGGAAGGCATGAACTTTGCCATCCGCAAAAATGTTCTTGAGTACGATGATGTCATGAATATCCAGCGCAACCTGATTTATCGGCAGCGCCGGGAAGTGCTGGAGGGCCAGAACCTGCATCCTTACTACCAAAGGATCATCCCTGCCATCATGGAGAGGACACTGATGGATTTTATCGCGGAGTCCGGCAACACGTCCGCCTGGGATCTGGAGGCGCTTTCAACGCGGGTGCTTGACCTTTTCGGCCCCTTGCCCGCACTTGAACACTTTTTGCGGACAAAAGACCCTGAAAGCGGATATGAGCTGCAGCAGCAACTCGAAGATGATGCGCTCAACCGCTTGGAGGCCCGCGCGGAAGAACTCGGTTCGCAGGAATTGCTGCAGGTTGCGGAACGTGTGATTCTGCTTCAGGCTGTTGACAGCCACTGGATGGATCATATTGATCTCATGGATGACCTGCGCGACAGTATCGGGATGCGGGGCTACGCCCAGCACGACCCGGTTGTCGAATACAAGCGTGAAGGATTTGAGATGTTCGAGGCTATGAATGATGCCATTCAAGCCGATGCGGTCCGGATGATCATGCGGGCCCGGCTGACCCGCGAGGAAACACCGGCAAAACGCCGTGTGCCTAAACGCCTGCTGGAAGGGCGCGGATCCAGCGGCTGGTCGAGGGAGGCCGCCATGAGCGCGGCCCGTCAGCTTGCTGGCGAGAGCCAGGTCATGCAAGGCGGGGATCCGGTGGAGAGGCCTGAACCTGTGCGTGTCAGGCAACGGCCCGGGCGCAACGATCCCTGTTGGTGCGGAAGCGGGAAGAAATACAAAAATTGCCACCTGGCCCAGGATGATATGGAAATGAATTAGGGAGGACGACCGATGAAAAACAGATGGATGGATGACCGGGCAGTGACCGCGGTCCGGGTTCTTTCAATTGAGGGAGTGGAAAAAGCAGCTTCCGGCCACCCTGGCCTGCCCCTGGGGGCAGCTCCCATGGCCTTCGAGCTTTGGGCCCACCACATGAAGCACAATCCGCAAAATCCTCAATGGCTGAATCGTGATCGTTTTGTCTTGTCAGCAGGACACGGTTCCATGCTTCTGTACTCCCTTCTGTATTTATTCGGTTATGGCCTGGAAAAAGAAGAGTTGGCCTCTTTCAGACAGTGGGGCAGCCTGACTCCCGGCCATCCCGAATATGGACTTACAGCCGGGGTGGAAACTTCCACCGGCCCGCTGGGCCAAGGTTTTGCCACGGCCTGCGGCATGGCCATGGCAGAGGCACATCTGGCAGCCATGCTTAATACTTCCGATCACCGGGTCATTGATCACCGGACTTATGTCCTTTGCAGCGACGGTGACTTGATGGAGGGAATTTCAAGTGAGGCCGCCTCGCTTGCCGGTTCGCTCAAACTGGGCAAGCTCATCGTTCTTTACGACGACAATGACATCAGCATTGAAGGATCCACAGAGCTGGCTTTTACTGAGAATGTCAGCCTGCGTTTTGAAGCTTACGGCTGGCATGTGCTGGAGGTGCCGGATGGTAATGACCGCGATGCCGTTTCGCGGGCGCTGGATGAAGCCAAGTCCCGCGATGACCGCCCGTCATTAATCCGGGTCAAGACCCGGATCGGCTTCGGATCCCCCCTGGAGGGATCTGAAGCTTCCCACGGCGCGCCGCTGGGAGCTGAAAACGTGGAAGCCACCAAGCGCAGACTCGGCTGGCCGGAGGGACTTGAATCTTTTTCAGTTCCGGAGGAGATCCTGGATTATTGCGGGGTATTGTCGGAAGAACACAGCAAGGCTGAAGATGACTGGCGACGGGTTTACCAGGCATGGGCAGATGCAAACCCCGCACGTGCCAGTTCTTTTCAAGCGGCCATGGAAAAAAGAGATCTCCAGGATCTTACACTGGAGGAACTTCTTGATCTGGCGGTCAAGGACGAAGCAAGCCGGGCAACCTCGGGACGCGTACTGAACCATCTTGCCGGAAAAACCGCCTATCTTTTCGGTGGAAGCGCAGATCTGGCGCCGTCCAACAATACCAGGATTGATGGAGGCCTTTCTTTTTCACACACCCATCCGGAGGGGGCGACCATTCATTTCGGTGTCCGCGAGTCAGCCATGGCAGCCATGGCTAACGGGATCGCGCTTCACAGCGGTTTGCGGCCCTATGTCGCGACTTTTCTGGTCTTTTCCGATTATCTCAAAGGCTCCATCCGCCTCTCCGCTTTAATGGAGCTTCCGGTCATCTACATCCTCACACACGACAGTATTGCTGTCGGTGAAGACGGGCCTACCCACCAGCCGGTCGAACAACTGAATATGCTTCGTTCCACACCGGGACTTACGGTCTATCGGCCGGCAGGCCGCTGTGAAACGGCAGCTGCCTGGTACCAGGCAATTCATAACAAAGGCCCGTCAGTGCTGGCCTTATCGCGTCAGAAGATTTCCGCCGGGGGAACCGATGCCCGGGGGGTCAAAAAAGGTGCCTATATCGTTCATGACTGCGAGGATCCCGATCTTCTGATCCTGGCCTCCGGTTCTGAGTTGCCCATCGCCCTGGAAGCGGCAGGTTTGCTTGAAGAGGAGGGAATAGGGGTACGTCTTGTCTCCATGGTTTCCATGGAAGTCTTCGATCAACAGGATCAGGATTACCGCGACCGGATCCTGCCGCCCGGCTTGATCAAACGGCTGGCGGTTGAAGCCGCTTCCCCCATTCCCTGGTACCGTTATACAGGCTTGGACGGTGCCGTCATGGGTCTTGATCGTTTCGGGGCGTCGGCGCCGGGAAGCAGAATGATGGAGGAGTACGGATTCACGCCTGAAGATGTCGCAAAGACGGCACGACAGTTGCTGACAATGAAAAAGGAGTTGCCTTGACCGGGCAACTCCTTCTTCCTGGAGCCGAAGGTGAGAATCGAACTCACGACCTATTCATTACGAGTGAATTGCTCTACCGCTGAGCCACTTCGGCGGCCGATACCTATCTTACAAGGCAACAAAAAGCATGTCAAGCTTGCTTACCGGCCGGAATAAGAAAGACGGCTCCTTTCGGGGGAGCCGCCTTACAGGTGATGTTTCGGGTCCGCTTAGTCCTCCAGATAGGGGATCTCATCGGGAACAAATTCACGTGCGGCGTACTGTCTGTCAAGTGACAGCACCGCACCCGGGTGATCTCCTGCCCGCTTCCAGAACATGACGTTATCGTTGCCATTTACCTCTTCCTCAACCTGTTCAAGGATGTACCAGTCGAGGAAAAGCCTGGCAGCGCGATCGCCGTCCTCCTCGGCCGCAACCGCCATCTTGTCAATGGAGTCAGTTACGTATTCCTCGTGTGCCAGGGCGGCTTCGAACACTTCGAGCGCATTCGTCCATTTGCCGGCCGGCGCGTCGATGGGCGCCAGCTCAACCGGCTCACCCCGCATCATCAGGTATCGGATGAAGCCTTCGGCATGGACAATTTCCTCACGGTACTGGACGTACATCCAGTTGGCCGCCCCTGGCAGATCGTTCTGGTTGAGCCAGTCGCTCAAAGCCAGATAAAGGTAGGCTGAATAATACTCTTTGTTGATCTGTTCATTGAATAGTTTTCTCAAATTTTTTGTCATCTTCATCGTCGTCATTCTCACTTTCAGTTGGTTATGGGGGTGGCTGGAATCAATCGTCAGCCATCATCAATCGACTTGTTAATTACGAATTTCATTATAGTCCTTCAAGGAACTGCCGCTGTTTCGGGTGTTACTGCAAGCCGGTGTATCCGGGCCTTTTCATGCCCTCTAACCTGAGCGGGTCCCCTGATTTCATGGTAGAGTAAATATACAGTCAGCAAAGGATGGCGGGACAGGCAGGCGGGGCAACCATGCAGATTACTGAAATCCGATGGGCTACCGGGTACCCCGGCAAGGAAGCGCAGCGCTATCGCATGCCGCTCCGGTACGGAGTCACCTTTATCCACGACAAACCCGGCGAAAAACTCGGCTCGCCTTTTCCCCGGCTCCAGATGGATCTCATTTATCCTCCGGACGACTCTTTTGGACCGGGCGAAAAACCCTCCCGGGATTACTGGCAATTCATCTTCCGAAAGAAGGATCTCTTCTACTCCTATTCGACCGATCAGGCGACACCGGAACGCGATCAGTTTTTCCGGCGTGCCATTGTTGGCTGTGAAGGTGAAATTTTGGGGAGCCGGATCAATTATGCCGCTTTATCGGACAGAAGCGAACCAGCGGCCGCAAAGAAAGAACAGCTTGAATTATTGCTTGCCCGGCTGGATGAATCGCGCCGGCATCTGCATGACCGGTCAGCGGGACAGGGCAAGATTACCAGCCTGCAATCCGAAATTATGCAGTGTGCCCTGGAAATTAAGCAACAGAAGGAGCAGGCAGGGACATGGCCCGGATTTCAGCAAACGATTGATAAAACAGAAAAGCAAATTGCGGGTCTGAAAGCCGAGGATCAAAGACTGGCAGGTGAACAGCGCAGGCTCAAACAACTCATGGTGAAGTCGGAATTCGAGACGTTGACAGAACTCCAGCGTAAACTGGATGAGACCATGGAGCGGGAGGGCATCTTCGGCTCGCGTATCACCGAAAAAGGTCACAATATCACGGTACACGAAATGACCCGGCTGTCCGCGCTGCGTAAAGAAGTGGCCGACTTTGAGCAGGAGGCCAGATCTGTCGAAGAGCTCCTCGAATCCACAAAAGCGGAGCGAATCAAGGCGGAGCAGGAGCGGATCTTGACTGAAAGGCAACTCCGGGATCTTGATCAGGAAAAATCAGCACTCCTTGATCAGGTCAGTCAGGTGGAAGCCAGGGGCCGAAAAGAAACAGACCGCCCGGAGGAGGGCCATGCCAGCCCGACAAGAAAGCAGCTTGGCTGGCTGGCCGCCTTGCTGGTACTGGCCTGCGGCTTCCTGCTGTTCTTATTCAACCGCGTCGCGGGCGCGGTGCTTACCGGGCTGGGATTGCTGTCGCTCCTCACACTTGGTCTGGCAAACCTGCGGCTTAAACATTTTTCCGGCATCCGTTTCCCGGGAGCTTACCGTGACCAGGAGCAATTGAATTTGTTGTCAAGTGATATTCAGCAGTTGTCAGCGCGGATTGCGGAGAAGACGATCGGGCTGGACCGGCTGGAGAACTATATCGGGGAGCTTGATGACAGGGAAGTGCAGCTTCTGGCTGAGGCCGGCGCCACGGGGAGAAAATTCAGACGGGCGGAACATGAGCTGATGCGGCTGATCAGACAATACGCAGGGCCAAGCGAAAGCACTGAAGCCGACGATATTATCACCACCCTTTCCAGGCAGCGGGAGTCCAGCGCGCATGACAATGAAATGGTTGCCGATTTGCAGCGGCGGATTGCCGACCTTGCCTATGGCCGTTCACAGGCGGAGATGCTGCGGGAATATCAGGACGCCTGCCGGGAGCTGGGCCAGGCAGACGCGGCGGAGATGACCGGATTGCGTGAACGGGCGCAGGAGATTTCCAAAGAGCGGGTTGATCTTGCTGCGGCCATCGATGAGCTGGAAGGGGACTTGAGTGAAAACAAAAAACAACTGGGCAGCTCGCGGGAATCAACGGTCACCCTGGGAGGGCTTGAGCGAAAGTACGAGGCACTGTCGGAATTGTACCAATCGACCCTTCACGATTACTTATGTATCAACGGGGCGGTGGCCTGGCTGAAAGATCTGCTCAGCCAATGGAAGGATATGGATTTCATTTCGTGGATGGCGCT
>CAZGCS010000008.1:0-2778 GCA_964524395.1 uncultured Mageeibacillus sp. | reverse complement strand
ACACTGGAAGAGTGGTCCATGGAGACCCGGCAACAAATCGTCTATTTTTCGCGCGACCAGCAGCTGATTGCCATTGCGCGGGCCAGGGAAATGAACCTATACTATTTGCGCTGACATGCAAAAGCACAACAAACCGAGAAACGGGGAAACTTATGAAAAATGGAATCAGGATTATTGAAAAGGAGCTTGAAGCCCTTAAAAGGTCAGGTGTTTACAGCGAAGAGCGTGTGCTGACTGCGCCGCAGGGCAGCAGGATTGATACGGTGGACAAGAAGGCCGTCGTCAATATGTGTGCCAATAATTACCTGGGGCTTTCCAATAACGAAGAATTGCGCCAGGCGGCCAAGGACAGTTATGACCGATGGGGCTATGGCTTGTCTTCCGTCCGCTTTATCTGCGGAACCCAGCTTTTGCACAAGGAACTGGAAGCGGGGCTGGCCGGTTTTTTTGGTTTTGAGGATGCCATCCTGTATTCATCTTGTTTTGACGCCAACGGAGGACTCTTTGAGACCATCCTGACCGATAAGGATGCTGTCATCAGCGACCGTTTGAATCACGCCAGCATCATTGACGGGATCCGGCTGAGCAAAGCCAGCCGCTATGTTTATGACAACAATGACATGGCACAGCTGGAGGCCCGTCTCATTGAGGCGGACCGGGCAGGCGCGCGCATCAAGCTGATCGCAACTGACGGCGTCTTTTCCATGGACGGCATTATCGCCGACCTGAAGTCTATCTGTGATCTGGCAGATGCTTACCATGCCCTGGTGATGGTGGATGATTCGCATGCCTCCGGTTTTGTTGGCGGGACAGGGCGCGGAACACCGGAACATTGTGGTGTCACGGGTCGGATTGATATCATGACCAGTACACTCGGCAAGGCCATGGGAGGGGCGTCAGGCGGCTTCACCATGGCGAAGAAGCCGCTTATCGACTGGCTCCGGCAAAAGAGCAGGCCTTATCTGTTTTCCAACACGCTGGCACCGGCAATTGCCGCGGCCTCACTCAAGGCGCTGGAGCTGATCCAGCGGGACAGGGTGCTGATTGACCGGCTGAATGACAATACACGCTATTTCAGACAGGGGGTCGAACGAATCGGTCTTGACAGCATCCCAGGCACTCATCCCATTGTTCCTGTCATGATCTATGACGCCGCCAAGGCGATTGAAGTGGCTGATTACCTGCTCGAAGAGGGCCTTTATGTGATCGCCTTCAAGTTTCCTGTCGTACCGCAGGGCCAGGCGCGCATCAGGACGCAGGTGTCAGCCGCCCACACAAGGGAGGATCTGGATTTTGCCCTCGACTGTTTCGCCAGGGCCAAGGCAGAATTTAAGCTTTGACAAATGAAATAAGTCCTCTTATAATGACGCTTGTTCGCACCATTAGCTCAGCTGGCAGAGCAACTGACTCTTAATCAGTGGGTCCGGGGTTCGAATCCCCGATGGTGTACCAGAAGGGCGGTGACTGTTCAGAGTCACCGCCCTTTGCCGTTAAGCCGCTATGTTATCAGCGGTAGTTCACCGTCTTGAGCGCGCTGTCATCAACCACCACCACCCAGGTCAGACCGGGGTTGAGGATCAGTTCCTGACCGTCCAGGCAGTAGACGATGGGATCTGTGTGCGAGGCTTTCTCCCAGGTAATCCGGTATTTACGGGCGCCGGTGAGGTAACTTGCCTCCCCCTGATCAACCCAGTTGATTTTATTGTGGACGCCGTTGGGCATTAAACTGTGCGGCCGGTGAAGGACAATGATGTTGGCGATCTCCAGAGCCTGACCCGTTTGTTCATCGACCAGGAGTTCACCATTATCGTATTTGCGGTAAGTCTTGCTGTCGTCATCGTACTTGAAGGATTCCTTTTGCTGGGAATACTGATAATGGATCTCGGTGACGCGTTCGCCGATACCGGGCCGGGCAAAATGGTCTCTGGCACGCAAACCGGGAACGGGCTCTGCGGGCGTAATTGCGCCGTATTTGTTTTGCGCCCGCGCGTAGTCATCTTCCAGTTTGGTGTAGAGATTGTGAGGCATCTGGCGGTGGCTTGTCCGGTAGAAAACGGAATAATCACCTTTCAGCGCGTCAAGAATCCGTAATTCATTGACGAGCGGACTGGCCTCAATGACCACCCAGTTGCCCGCGTAGCAATAAAAGGCCTTGTGCTGGGCAACCAGATCCAGGTAGGCGGGCCGCGCGCTCCTGACAGGGCCGATGATACCCTCCTCCGCATCGGTCACAAGGAGCAGGCGGGTGGTGCGGCCCTCTGTCATCAGCTGGTAAATCAGCTTGGCTTTTGACAAACCCGATTGAGGTCTGGCAGCAGCGACGTTATTGATCATAAAGGCAATAGGGAAGCGGTCCGGAAAAAGAAGTTCCGGCTCCTCCGGGGTCGGGGGTTCAGTTCCGGCCGGTTCTTCAGCCGGGACTGTTGTTGTCACTGTTCCGGTCGTCGGTGCGGGCTCAGTCGTGCCGGTTTCAGACTCCAGGGGATCGCGCTTGCCACAGGATATAAGCGTCAAGGCAAGGATCAGGATCAGTAGAAAGGCGAGGGTTTTTTTCATGGACTCGGACGCAAGCAGACCCTGGTCAGGGCGCTTGCTTTTACCTCCGTACAAACTTTTTCTAATCATAGCATGACCGCCTGTGCTATCATGCGTGTGCCGGGGGACCACTTGCAGATGGCCCGGTCCCCGGCAGAAAATCGGACGACGGATGACCAATCAACCAATCATTGCCAAGCTTACCCGGTGGATTCATGAATCCGATCTGACCGTTTTCTTCGG
>CAZGCS010000007.1:6307-31936 GCA_964524395.1 uncultured Mageeibacillus sp. | reverse complement strand
CCCTTGTGGTATTGGACGGCAAAATTTCCGCATCGATTGTAGCACAACCGAAAGGCAGGCCATGGGAATGATTCTACCATGATGCCTTTATGAGTTAGCCCAGAATCCCTGATTTGAAACCACCATTTGCTGGGCGACCCGCAAGCTTTACAGATCACTCCGAATTCAGATAGAATCTGAACATTAGGGTGGAAGGAGCCAACAGATGAAAACTTATACCATCGGGGAATCCATTGGACGGATCGACGCATACGCCAAAGTAACTGGACGTGCGAAATTCGGTGCCGATGTCGATTTGCCGAACACACTTTATCTCAAGGGTGTTTACAGTCAGCATGCTCACGCAAAATTGCTGGCCGTACACACAGAAAAGGCCAGGAAGATGCCGGGGGTCGTTTGCGTTGCCACGGGGCAGGACATTCCCGGTGAACACATGATCGGTGAGCTTTACATCGATCAGTACCCCTTTGCTTACGACAAAGTGCGGTACCTTGGAGACGTCATTGCCGTCGTTGCCGCGGAAACACAAAAGGAGGCTGATGAGGCCGCTGCCTTGATTACAGCCGACTATGAATTGTTGCCCGTGCTTAATTCGCCTCGAAAGGCACTCGAAAGCGACTGCCTTATCAATGCCGACTATCCCCGCAATATTTGCGCCGAGGTTTATACGCGAAAAGGTGATCCGGATAAAGGCCTGGCCGAATCTGACCTTGTAATAAAGAACACCTACAAAACCACTTACATTGAGCACGCCTACATCGAACCTGAATCGGTAACAGCGATTCCCAGCCCAATGAGGCCGGAACTGACCATCCTTGGATCAGTTCATGCACCTTATAACGCCCGTATCTCGCTTCACAGAACTTTGAACATCCCCATGGCACAGATTATTCTGAGACCAAGTACAGTTGGCGGATCGTTCGGGGGGAAAATTGAAACTGCGGAGGCCATGACTGTACGTGCAGGACTGGTCGCCCTTAAGACGGGTCGTCCCGTGAAGTACACCCTGACACGCGAAGAATCGATGCGTGAGAGCTATAAGCGTCACCCCATCGAGTTCGAAGTCGAGCTTGGCGCAACCAAAGAGGGGGAACTGAAATCTCTGCGGGTCAACGCAATCATGGATTCCGGTGCCTATACCAACATGTCACCGCCCGTGGCTTACAAGACAGCGACTCTCGGCCCCGGGCCCTATCGGATTGAGAATGTTGACTACACCGTGATTGCGGTCATGACCAACAACATCCACACCGGGTCAATGCGTGGCTTTGGAACCCCGCAAGCAATCTTCGCCTTGGAGAACACAATGGATAAGCTTGCCGCCAAGCTGGGGATGACACCAACAGAGCTTCGGCGCAAAAACCTGCTGAGGAACGGCGATGAAAGCCCCGCAGGCCATATACTCGACTTTCACGAGGTCAGTATCCTTCCGGTCATGGAAAAAGCAGTTGAAGAGCTTGATTTCGAGCGGAAGTTTTTGCAATACAGAGAAGAGAACAAAGATCCTGAACGCCGCATCCGCAGAGGAGTTGGCCTTGCTGTTGCCATGCGGGGCGCCAGCGTTGGAGCGGATGGAAATGGCTTTGATGTCTCACGGATACTCATTGAAGTCATGCAGGATGCCAGTATCCATGCCAACCTGGGACTGGTGGAAATCGGCCAGGGACTGCGGACCGCCCAAATGCAAATGGTAGCCGAAGGAATGGGCGTTTCATTTCAGCGGGTTACCATGGGTGAAACTGATACATCGAGGTCACCTGTAACCGGAGCCTGTATTGCCTCACGCGGCACCTTGCTGGGTGGCGGAGCGATTCGCGATGCCTGTAATCGCGTTCACTCCATCCTGGAGGAAGGTTTGAGAAAAGAGTACGGTAACCATATAGGACCGGTCCGCTTTGAAAATGACTTGGTCTGCTTTGATGACAAGATGCTTTCCTTCGAGGAGACCGCGAAGATCTGCTACGGACATAATCTGACTCCAATGGCAGTCGGCACCTACTCCATCCCCGTCACTGACTGGGATGAAGAAAAAGGCTTCGGCGAACCATTCTATACTTACACCTATTCCTGTCATGCGGCCGAGGTCGAGGTTGATCTCGATTTGGGAACCGTTGAGGTAATCAAAATGGTCGGCAGCCACGACCCGGGCAGAGCCATTAACCCGACACTGCTTGCGGGACAGGTCTATGGCGGTCTGGCAATGGCGCAGGGCATGGGGCTTACCGAAAATCTTGGGTGCGACCCTGAAACCGGAGAGGTCGGAAACAAGAATTTTGCTGACTATCTGTTGCCAACAGCGCTCGATGTACCTGACACAAATGTTCCGATTTTCGTCGAAAATCCAGATCCGCGCAGTGCTTTCGGTGGACGTTCCATGGGTGAACCGTCAACTGAACCCGGCGCTGGGGCGATTACCTGCGCCATCAATATGGCACTCGGCAAGCCGGGAATGATCAGGGAATTGCCATTTGACTTGGACCGTGTGTTTGGCGCCGCGCAGGAGCTATGGGAGGATACTAATGTTAAAATTTCGTGACTATGTGAGAGTTGAAACGATCACTGAATTTGAGCAGGCGGTTGCTTCAATCGATGGTCCAGTTCTGCTGGTAGCCGGTGGCAGTGATGTACTTGTCCAGGCAAGGGAGGATGGCCGCTATAAGAACCACACGGCGGTCGATATCTTCGGGATTAAGGAACTGCGACTGATCGAAGAGCAAGAGGATCAACTTGTCATCGGAGCCTGCGCCACCCATCAGGCAATCGCGCAGTCGGAACTGGTAAAGAAATATGCGCCCATTCTGGTGGACACAGTGCTTTCGATCGGTTCGCCACAGATTCGCAACCACGCGACAATTGGTGGCAATATCGCCAATGCTTCTCCCGCAGCTGACACCCTGGCCTCACTTCTCGTGCTGGGCGCCCAGCTTGTAGTTTTGAAGCAGGGTGTTGAGCACATCCTTCCCCTCGCTGACATCTTCGAGGGGCCCTACTCAACGAATCTGTCCGACCGTGATCTGATTCTGAGCATTCGTTTCCCCAAACTCGATGGAAACGTTTTGTACAATTATTCGAAAGTCGGCAGGCGAAAGGCACTGGCTACCTCACGTATGACAGTCGCAACACTGCTGCAGACAGACGCGGATGGCACCGTTAAAAAATTCGAGATGACTCTGGGAGCAACATTCCCAAAACCTGCGCTATTTCCTGACATTTCAGCCCTGCTTGTTGGCAAACGACCGACGGAAGAAGCTATTCTGGAAGTTGCCCGTGCGCTGTCTGAAAAAATTCCCGAAACAGCAGGCATACGAGCGTCGACGCGCTACAAGCAACATGTTTGCCTTCGTCTGAGCGAACGGATATTGAAAGAGTTGATTGGAGATGGAGTACATGCGTAAATTAGAACTGACCTTTACATTGAACGGGAGCCCGTGTGTGGTGGAGGTTGATCCCAATTCCCGTATGCTTGACGTAATCAGAAATGACCTGGGCCTGACCGGTACGAAGGAAGGGTGCAGTGTCGGCGAATGTGGCGCTTGTACGGTGCTTCTGAACGGCGAGCCTGTGGCGAGCTGCCTGGTCCTTGCAGGGAACATGCAAGGAGCCGATATCATGACCATCGAGGGAATTGAAAACCAGGATCTGGGCAGACTGCTGCAGGATAGCTTTCTGGAAGAAGATGCGGTTCAGTGCGGTTTTTGCACTCCGGGTTTCATTATGAGCGCGTACGCGCTCCTGCTTAAGAACAAGGATGCAACCAGGCAGGAGATCCGCGAAGCTATTGCCGGTAATGTTTGTCGCTGTACAGGTTACATACCCATCGTTAACGCGATCGAAAAAGCAGCGGAGAGGATGGACGGCTGATCCCGTAAGGAAGGGTGTCCGTTATTTGCACCCTTATTAAGCCGGTTAATCACGATCGGGTTCCCCTCAAAGGAAGGGAACCCGATCGTTTTGCATCATGGCGGGACTTCCAGCTGTCATTAACAGGGATATCTCCCTCCCTGACAGGATCAATCCGGACTATTTACCCAGCAAGGCAATCACCCGCTCGGGCGGAACTCCCAGACTTAAGAGCTGGCAGATCACCCACTGCCGGGTTGTGCCGGGTTCCCGGTTGTATTGTTTATTGATTTTGGTGAAAACAGCTTCAGGATAGTGGCGCAACCGTTCGTCCAGCTGACTCAATTGAACTTTCATAAGCAGCTTGTCCATTTCCAGGTAAAGCTCTGCTTCGGTCGGGAGCCTGTCAAAGTAGTCCTGGAATTTTTCGATTACGAAATCCTTGCGCAACCCGTATTTGACGCCCTGTAACACGTTGTCATACGTGTGATAAACCTCATCGTGGATCCTGACGACCGGAATGGGGGAAAATAAAGATTTGCGGCTGCCAACATAATCAAAAGGCGTGAAGACAACTGGAACCATGGCGTCTTTCTCGTATATCACGACTTGATAGAGCTTTCCCCGGATGTAATAGCGCTCAATTCGCTCGACATTCCTTATGACGGTGGGAACCGTAATTTGGCCAGCCCGGTAACGGACGATGACCGCGTCGGAAGGAGGTGTCAATGAGAAAAACAGGACAAGAACAAAGGCTGCCGCCGCGCCAAGAATAAGTAATTTAGTCCGCCTGGATTTTCTCATATCCGATTGTCCCTGCTTATTGATGGTCTTTACTTTCCCTGGAGTAGGGGACGCCAATTAAGGAGGGGTTCACGAACCGGAGCCTTGCCGCCACTGCCATGATCAGGATTGTGAGTATATAGGGGAACATGACAAGCAGCTGATAGGGGATATTGACATTGAGCGCCTGGAGCCATATTTGCACCGAGTCCGCAAGCCCGAAAAGCAGGGCTCCATAGAGTGCATTGATGGGTTTCCACCGGGCAAATAAAACCAGGGCGAGTGCGATGAAACCCCGGCTCGCAGACATGCCGTCGGCAAAAAGGCCCACGTTGAAGGCCAGATAGAGGCCGGACAGTGTGGCAAAAGTGGCGCCAATCACCCAGCAGGCGTATCGGATGCCCGCAACAGAAATACCCATGGTGTCTGCTGCTTCAGCGTTACCGCCAACCGCACGGAGAGACAGGCCGAAATTGGAACGAAAGATAACAAAGTGTGAAAGGGGTACGAGAAGGAGTACGGCATAGGTCAGAAGATTCTGGTTGAACAGGAATCCGATCACCGGCAATTTCGATAGCAATGGAATCTGAATATTGGAAAGTTGCGTGATGGTCGGCAAGTCTTGGGAGAGCCCAATAATGTACCGGTACAGGAAGCTGGTAGCGCCGGCACCCAACAGATTGAGGACAACGCCGACGATAGGCTGGCTGGCCTTGACGTTGACGCTCATGAAGGCCATGAAAAGACCGAGCAGGATCCCCGCCGCGATGCAAAGCAAAAATCCGGCGGAAACGCCATAGTAAATGGTCGCGACAACGCCAATAAATGAACCGATCAACATCATGCCCTCAATACCCATATTGATGCAGCCCGAGCGTTGTACAAAGATCTCGCCAAGAGCGGCCAGAAGGAGAGGAATTGCCATGTTGAGGCTTAGACCCAAAATAAACTGTAATGAAGAAAGTGCTGATCCCATATCTCATTTACCTCACTTGGCAACCGATGGTACATCGTTGTCAGCGAGCATTCTGCGTTGCCCGCTGGCCAAGAGTTTGTTCAGGAGCCTGCGCAGATGCGAGATGGCAAACTCACTTAGAATCCAGAAAAAGACTGTAACCGCCTGGATCACGGACGCCAGCATGGACGGAGTACCTACCGCGCGTTGCATGGCGTTGGCGCCTGTAATCAGGACGGAAAAACAAAAGGCAGCGAAAGTAATCTTCAAGGGATTGCGTTTCCCCAGGAGTGACACCACAATGGCCGTATAACCAAAACCAAAGCTGAATCCCTCGACCAGCCGATGGAAAACGCCTGATACTTCACATGCGCCCGCCAGTCCGGCCAAGGCGCCGGAGAAAAGAAAGGAGTAGAGAGTAATACGTTTTACAGGCATTCCGGCGTAACGCGCGGCCTTTTCACTTTGTCCGGCCGCCCGGATTTCAAGACCACCGGTCATCTTGTTCAGGTAAATCCAGGAAGCGACAACCAGGATAAGGGCGATCACCAGGCCAAGATGAATTTTCGTTTTTGGAATCAGAACAGGCAACAGCCAATTCCCGGAAAAAGTCCTGGACTGGTGGATAATGGAGTCAGGATCCTTGATAGGGCCGGAAAGCAACCAGGAGACAAGCCCCACAGCGATCTCGTTCATCATGACCGTCATGATAATCTCACTGACCCCGCGCCTTATTTTCAAGATGGCAGGGACCAGTATCCAGATCATGCCGAACAGACTCCCCACGGCAAGAAGCAAGGGCAGGGCGATAAGTGGCGGAGTATTGGCCGGCAAGTAGATGGCAACAAAAGTTGCGCCCAGGGCACCCATATGGAATTGCCCCTCACCCCCGATATTCTGATTCCCGCCTATTTGCGCGACACCGATGCCCAGGGCAATCAGAAGCAGCGGTATCATAATGGCAATGGTTTCCGAGATATTGTGTTTGCCTGCCAAAGCTCCCCGGAACAGCGCCGTATAGGCGACAACCGGATCAACATGGTAGAGAGACAAGAGGAGGCCGCTCACGAGAAAAGAACATAAAATCGCAAGCGCCGGTACGCTTAAGGCCCACAACCAATTACTGAAATTTTTCCAAAATGCCTTGATCATATCTGACATCCATCATCATCGGTATCGGCTACCCCTGCGAGCATGAGGCCGACCTCTTCTATCCCGACCGAACCGTCATTGTCAAACAGTCCCATGATACGGCCTTCAAATAAAACCGCAATCCGGTCGCTGAGCGTCATAATTTCTTCCAGTTCGTTTGAAATCAGCAGGATGGCTGTTCCCGATTCCCGGGCGGCCAGAAGTTGCTTCTGTATGTATTCGACCGCTCCGACATCCAAGCCCCGGGTCGGGTAAACGCAGATCAGGAGTTTGGGCTGGCGATCCATTTCCCGGGCCAGAATGACCTTTTGCAGGTTTCCACCGGAAAGAAGATTGGCTTTCTGTTCAATACTCGATAATTTAATATCGTAGTTGTCAATTAATTTCTTTGACAGGGCTTCGATGGCCGGTTTTTTCAGGAATTTTCTTCTGGAAAATGGAGGCTTTTTATATTGGCGCAAGACCATATTTTCTTTAACGGATAAGGTGCCAATGGCTCCGACCCCGTGTCTTTCTGCAGGGATAAAGGCAACACCCCTGTCAATAATATCCGCGATTGATTCCTTGGATATATCTTCCCCCTGAATACGAATCGTGCCACCAGAAAGCTCGAGCATGCCCGTGATCACTTCTGATAATTCGACCTGTCCATTTCCGTCCACGCCGGCAATGCCAAGAATCTCCCCGGCGTGGAGCTGAAGGCATATATTGTCAAGGATGGTCTTGCCGTAACGGTTCACCACATCGACCTGATCCAGTTCTGCAACCAGTTCGCCTGCTTCCTGCTTCTTGCGGGACACGTGAAAAACGACCTCCCGGCCCACCATGATGCGGGCGAGATCCTTTTTGGTCGTTTCCTTGGTCAAGAGGGGAGGTGAAGAAATGCCGCTGTGAAGTACTGTGCAGACATCCGAAAATTCCATCACTTCTTCAAGCTTATGGGTGATGAAGATGATGGTTTTCCCCATGCGGACAAAATTTCTCAAGGTCACCAGTAATTCCCGGGTTTCCTCCGGGGTCAATACGGCGGTCGGTTCATCAAGGATCATGATCTCCGCGCCCCGGTACAAGGCCTTGACGATTTCCACCCTTTGTTGTTCGCCGACGGAAAGATTATAAATATATTCGTTTGGATCGATTCTCAAACCAAATTCACTGCCCAGCCGGGCGACGTCCTGCCTGGCCTTCTTGAAGTTGATGAAGGCACCATTGTTTTTGTCACCCGCGATCACATTTTCGACAACAGTAAGTTGCGGCGCCAGCATAAAATGCTGGTGGATCATGCATATACCCATTTGGAGCGCTCTCGTGGGAGATGGTGACGCCACTTTTGTTCCTTTAACAAATATCTCCCCTTCATCAGCCTTATAGATGCCGAAAAGGATTTTCATCAAGGTGCTCTTGCCGGAACCGTTCTCGCCAAGCAGGGCATGAATATGACCTTTGCGGACAGCCAAATTAACCTGGTTATTGGCCGTCACGTTGCCAAAGCGCTTCGTGATATTGAGCATTTGGATAATTTCTTCCATTGGAACCTCACCGTTAATCTGTCAGACGGCAAACAGCACAATCTGTTGAGTCTGCGATGCGGAGTGAAAACCTGCCGCATCGCAGACTGCGATTACTTACTGAGCTTAGTCAGAAAGCGAGAAGTTTGGTTCCACAACAATTTCTCCGCTCTTGATCTTGTCACGGATGTCATTGATTTGCCGGGCAACATCGTCCGGGACCAAACCATGGAAATCGGCGATGTCGACAACGCCCTCATCCATGCCAAGGTGGTAGATCTTATTGCCAAATTCGCCGTTACGGATATCGTTAATGATGACTTCAAGATTCCGTCCGACATTCCAGATGGCACTGGAAATAATGATCTCAGGCGCCAGCGCGTTTTGGTCGCAGGCATCGCCGGTGAAATAGACATTCTTTTCTTTACATGCCTGGAGTGCGCCACGTAAAACACCGTCGCCACGCCCCATCATGACATCCACACCCTGCTCGAAAAGGGTGAAACATGTCAGCTTGGATTTTTCCGCGTCAGACCAGGTGCCGAGGAAGGAATGGAGAACTTCGGCATCGGGATTAACGTATTTGGCACCAGCCGTGTACCCATTCAGGACATTTACCAGTGTCGGGGTATCCATGCCGGCTACAAAGCCGATCTTCCCGGTTTCAGACATGGCAGCCGACAGCGCGCCGATTAAAAACGAATTTTGCTCCAGCGGTGCCGTGAATGAAGCAAAGTTGTCATCCTTGATATTGCCCTGTGCCCAGACGAAATTGGCATCAGGATAATCCTGTGACACTTTGTACATGATCTCACCCACATCGAAGCTGAAACCGACCAGGAGATTATAGCCTCTGTCGGCATAATCGCGCAGGGTCGTTTCCAGGGTTGTCAGGGTCACATTTTCAAGATAATCAGCCTGAACATTATCCATATAATCGTTCAAATATACGGAAGCTTGATACCCGCACTGATTCCAGCCACCATCGTTGGCAAGCCCGCTCAACAAGAGAATGGCCTTGATGGGATCCTCTTCTTCAACCACGGGTTCAGTTGCTGGTTTTGTGGTGACAGGTTCTGTTGGCTCGGGTCCTCCATTGTCTGTTTTACCGCATGCAACGGTTAGAGTCATCAGGATTACAAGTATCCAGATAAACAAACTTTTCTTTCTCATAAGATCCTCCTAATTTTGTACGGTGGCCGGGTCAAACAAGCCTGCCCGGATTGCACCTTGTACATGATGCTTCAAGAAAAACCAATAGTCAAGTGAATAATGTGGTGAAAATAGAAGTATGGCAACAGAGATTATTATGCCAATTTATTCGTCCTGAATGTATATGCGAATACTGGAACAAGGGGGCCGGCAGGCGGCTAGCCGCAGACAATCCGGCCCCGCTTGACCACCAGAAGACGGTCGGCCTTGTCAAGCACCGCCTGCTTCAGATCCGTGGCATCCAGGAGTACACAATCGGCCTGCGCCCCGGGAAGGATGCCGTAATTCTGGATCAGGCTGGTCTTCGCCGCGTTGATGGTGGCCATATTGAAAACCGACAGGATTTCATCCCGGGTGCCCCGCGACAGGACCTGGCAGGCGAACTGGATTTCTTCCAGCAGATCCCCGTTGCCGAATGGGCGGAAAGGGTCGCGGATGTTATCGGAAGCAATAGCCACATTGACGCCGGCCTCCTCAAGCTCCTTGATACGGGTAATGCCCCTGCGCACCAATCCCCGGTCATGCCGCCCCATCAAGTACATGTTGCATGAGGGCAGGGCAATGACTGAGACATCCGCCAGAGCGCACCGCTGGATCACTTCCTCTGCAACCTCGTCTGTGGCAGCGGCCAGGGCGGTCACATGCGAACAGTTGACCTTACCTGTCAGCCCGTGTCGCAAAGTCTTTTCGATGATGTAGGAAAAGCAGGATACATCGGGATCGTCGGATTCATCGACATGCAGATCGAGGGGCAGGGCCAATTGTTCCGATAACTCGAATAATTCATCCACCTCTTTGCGCCAATCGGGGAAGACACTGGGATAGCCGGCGATAAAATCGATCTGCCCCTTACGGGCAGCCTCAGTCAGTTCCGCCAAATAAGTCCGCTTAATGGGAACCGTTAACTGCAACTCCAGGCGATCGGCGTATTCGGTGCGCAACTCGCAACATGCGAAGAAGGCTTCCAAGCCCCAGATATCATCCAGACTGACATGGGTGCGAAGTGTACCGGTACCCCGGGCAAGCTCCCTGTCGAGCAATTGGCGGCCGCGTCTCAACACATCTTCGCCAACCTTGTCTTTCGGGAGAGCCTTCTGGTAATGAAGTGTAGCCTCGACCGCATCCATCAGGCCGGTCACCTTGATATCGCTGCCGATCAAGGCCTTGTCCACATGTGTGTGGCAATCGATGAAGGAGGAAACCAGGAGTTTTCCGCAACCATCCAGTGTCTGCACACCATCAGGAGCGGAGATTTTCGCGGCGATTTCATAGAAAACACCGTCTTTTATAAGGACGTCCACCGGTTCCGGCCGGTCGGCAAGTCGAATGGACTGGAGAAGCAGCGGCTGGTGTTTCACGGTTACCTCCGGATTCCGCTCCCGGTCAGGAGTGCGGAAATGACTGATGCCCTGCCTTTGAAAAGCTTGGGCAGGACATCAGTTAAGCAGTCACTTTTTTAGCGCTGGATCCGACCCGTGCCATCCCCACCCATCAGGGCGATGACATCCTTGACACCGACCCGGTTGAAATCACCTGAAATCGAGTGCTTGAGGCAGCTGGCGGCGACAGCGAATTCCAAGGCATCCTCATCCTCAGAGTAGTGATTGAGTCCATACATCAGACCCGCTGAGAAGGAGTCGCCCCCGCCGACCCGGTCCACGATGTCGGTAACATCATAGGCCCGGCTGACCATGAACCGCTCGCGGTTATTGAGGCAGGCTGCCCAGCGGTTGCTGTCGGCGCTCTGGCTCTCACGCAGCGTGATGGCGATCTTTTTCATGTCGGGATATTTTTCCAGAACTTTGCCTGAAAGAACTCTGTACTTATCCGTGTCAAGCTGACCGCTTTCCACTTCGATCTCACTCACCGTGATTCCCAATGATTTCTGGACATCCTCTTCGTTGGCAATGGCGATATCGGTATAGCGGGCAATCTCATCCATGACCTCCGGCGCAGCCTGGCCATAGTTCCAAAGCTTCTTTCTGAAGTTCAGGTCGCAGGACACGGTCAGGCCAAGTCTTTTAGCAGCCTTGACGCTCTCAAGTGACAGGTCCCGGGCAGTCTTGGAAATGGCCGGCGTGATACCGGTGATGTGAAACCAGTCCGCGCCATCAAAGACCTTGTCCCAGTCGATTGAGCCCGGGCGTGCGAGCGAGATGGCTGAATCCTGACGATCGTAAATCACTTTACTGGGAAGCTGGTTGGCCCCGGTCTCCAGAAAATAGAGCCCCATTCTGCCTGGACCGCGCTGAACAAATTCCGTGTTTACACCGAAGCCGCGCAGTTCTCTGCAGCACTCGTCCCCCAGCGCATTGTCCGGAAGAACGGTGACGTAGGCGACGTCCTGGCCGTAGTTGGCCAGTGAAACGGAGACATTCGCCTCACCTCCGCCGAAGGTCGCCTCAAAACGGGGAGTTTGAAAAAACCGTTCGACACCGGGTGTTTTCAAACGGATCATGATTTCACCAAAACAAACAAATCTCATCTTACGTCTCCTTACTTTCTCGCGGCCGTCACTTTGTCACGCGCTTCACGGGAGAGCGCTTCAATTCTCTTGAAGTTGCCCTCCGAAATATCCTTTTTGCTGCAGATCCAGCTTCCTCCGACCGCATAAACGAAAGGGGCGGCAAGATAGTCATCCAGTGTTTCGGCGCTGACGCCTCCGGTCGGTATAAACCGTGTACCGACAAAGGGGCCTGAAAGTGCTTTCATGGCTTTAAGGCCTCCATACACATTGGCGGGGAAAAATTTGAATATCTTCAAGCCTGTAGGCAAGGCCTGCATAATTTCTGTGGGTGTCACACAGCCGGGAATGACCGGTATCTGGTTTTCAACACACCAGTTGACCAGGTTTACATCGAGGCCGGGCGAAACGATAAATTTCGCGCCACAGGCGACTGCCTCCCTGCCTTGCTCCAGTGAGGTAACTGTACCGGCGCCAACCAAGACATCCGGAACGTGTTCCGCCACCGCCTTGATTGATTCCAGGGCAGCATCAGTGCGAAGCGTTATCTCCATCACGTCGATGCCACCAGCCAGAAGCGCGTGGGCAGTCGGAACCGCGTCTTTGACGTCCTCGACAACCGTGACAGGCATTACGTAGCAATCCCTGATTCTTTCCATAACCATGATGATCGTGTCCTTTCTTTTGGGCAGGTTCGTCCGCCCCGTGATTAGACAAGCCTCCAGAGCCGCTCAGCGTGCTCCCGACATTTGGCGTTAACTTCATCCCTATCGATCGTTTTGAACATTTTGTTTCGCAAAACTTCCTTACCGTTGACAACAACGGTGTCGACATTTCCCGAAAAGTTGCTTGTCATATGTGAATATAGATTGCCGGCGTTAAGTGGGGTTGGCTCTGCGTAATCAATCGCGATAAAATCAGCGGCATGGCCTGGTTTTAATGCTCCGATACCTTCGAAAAAGAGCCCGGCGATATGGAAATTATTCTCAAAAAGGAGCCGGTCGATCTCCTTCCGGCCCATGATGCGCGGATCTCTGTTGAAGGCGCGCTGGGCGAGGAGGGCGATTGAGAGTTCCTTGAAAGAATCGTAAACGAAACCGTCACCACCCAGAGCCACCCGTACTCCCTCCTGCAGCATCTGCCAGACGGGGGAAATACCAACAGCATTATTCATATTCGACTGGATATTGTGGACGACATTCACGCCCCTGTCATTGAAAACCTGCCATTGTTCGGGGCCAACATGAACACAGTGCGCTGCGATCGTCCGGCTGTCGAGTATGCCAAAACTGTCCAGCCGGTCGACAACGTGGCTGCCGCACCGGCGGTAACTGTCGTGCACATCTGCCATGTCTTCGGCGACGTGAACATGAAAACCGGCATCCAGCTTGGCTGCCTCGGCTTTGCAGCGCTCCAGCGTATCATTTTCCAGGGTATAGGAGGCATGCAGACCAAAGCTTCCCTTAACAAGAGACGTGTCGTCCTTAAGGTGTTTTGTGATAAATCGTACGTTTTCCCGGATCCCCTCGTGACAGCGTTCCTGTCCGTCACGATCCGTCACTTCATAAGCGAGTGCGGCGCGGGCGCCGACCCGGTTCACCGCCTCCTCAATCAGATCCAGTGAACCGGCAATATGGTTGGGGCTGGCGTGATGGTCGATATAGCAGGTCGTACCCATCCCGATTCCCTCAATTAAGCCCATCATGGCACTGTAGTAAATCATGTCTTCATCGAGCAGTTTGTCGACTTTCCACCACATGTTACCCAGAATCTGCTGCCAGTTCGCAAGCGGTGCCTGGAGTGGAATGCCACGGACGAACTGACCGTAAAAATGGCTGTGGCTGTGGATCATGCCTGGAAGGACGACCATGCCCTTCAGGTCAGTTTCCGCGGCACCTTCGGGGCGCCGGTAATCTTGCATGGATCCTGTTTCAACGATCTTTCCTGCTTGAATGACCAAATAACCCGACTCGTAGTATGGTGCATACTCATCGAAGGTGAACAGTTTGGCATTTTTGTAAACGGTAGTCGCAATCATTGACATTCACTTCCCAATGGCTCAGTGCCCCGCGCCCTTGAAGGGCAACTAATTCCCCAGCCAGTATACTTCAATGAAAACCATCCCCGGGGGGACACCCCTCAGCCCTATGGCCCGGGTCAGCGTACTTGTTCCAGGGTGATGCTGTTACTCAATTGCGCTCGGAGCAGTATAGGGCACAAGACCTTTTACTGTCAACTTCAGAGCGTCCGGGAGCCGGTAACAGGCAACCATCTTGACACTCAACAGAAAGGACTTTCTATTTTTAGCGGATTCCTGTATTTCAGTCGGGATCCTTCTCCTTGTCCTCATCCGCTTGAACCCCGTCTCCGGCTTTCAGCTGGATTTGTGGCACGATCCAGGCTGACATTTCGTCAAGCATGGTGAGTGCCGGAATTTCCTCCATATAGACATGAAGAGGAACCAGCTCCCTCACCTGCTCCTCCGGCATGCTTGAGACTTCTGCCAATTCCTTGACGTAGCCGGAATAGGCGGCGAGGTCAAAGACCTGCCCCTGCCTCTTGAGGAATTCGCGTGCCAGAATGCGGAAAAGAAAGCTCGTCCGGCCTAAATGGAGCACGTATTGGCGGGCTTGACCCTCATCCAAGGTCGGGATACCGAAATCCTTCCTGCCGGCTTCCTCCAAAGTCAGTTCCCGTTCCCTGGCATTTTCTTCAAAAGCTTCAAGACGTTTCGTGCTTTCTCTTGTCGCCTCTTCATCGTTTATCTCAAAGGTGCTGCGCTGGACCAGTTGCGGCATCAGGTAATTCATCAGGATGGAGTGTGTCTGTTCCGAAAGGATGGCCTCGGGAATCTCTTTTTTCAGCAGGGCACGGTACTGCGCGATCGTTTCAACCCCCGGGATCTCTTCCTTCTTGACCATCTCATCGGTCAATACATGTTCCTGCCCCTCCGGCAGCTCAATCGTGCTGTGCTTGTCTGCCAGACTTTGACATTGAAACTCAATGAAGTCGTCCATGTCCGGCAGTACGAGCTCAGTCATTCCTTTGGGAAGCTCAATGCTCTTGTAATCGTAAATAAAGGTTACTTTGGTTTCCATCTTTGTTTCCTTTTCTCCTCATCATAGGCAGCCCGGCAGAAAAGTTGACACGCGCCTGGCACTGTTTCAGAGTTACATTGTACAGAATAATCGTTTCCGGCCAATCCCGCCGTGCCGGGCAACACAAAACGCACCCGCCGGAAGGCGCGGGCCGCTGACAGTCTGCCGGCCTTGCTGTATAATCTGGCGAGGAAGGGATACCCCGCCGTGGCTTATTTTTTTATTGTCCTTTTCATCATGCACATCCTGGAATCGATTGCCGGTTTTGGCTCAACGTCGATCGGCATTCCAATTCTCGCGCTGGCGCTTGACACGGAAACGTCGGTTGCGCTCCTTTCTGCGGCCAGCCTGGTCCTGTGCCTGGTCGTTGCCGTCACCCAACGCAAAAAGATCCAAATCCGTGAACTTCTGATCATTCTCGCCGCCGTCCTTCCCATTATGCCGGTCGGCTACCTGCTCTTCGCCAAACTTCGTCTCATGGAATGGGCCCTGCGCCTGATGATGGGAACTGTCGTCTCTTTTGTTGCAGTACGCGAAATATGGAGACGCATGGTACGTAAGGATTCAAGTGATCCACCCAAATGGCTGATTTATTCAACTTTTGGAATCGGAGCGGTTGTGCAGGGCATGTTTTCCATGGGGGGCGCCCTGATCAATGTCTATGTCCTGACCCGGATCAAAGACAAAGGGAAATTCCGGGCCACCATGACCATGGTCTGGCTCATTACCAATATAATCTCTCTGATGTTTCGGGTTTTCGTCCTTCACTCCTATACGCGAACCATATGGATCAATGTGTTGTACTCGATTCCTCTTGTCTTCATCGCGTTTTTCATCGGCAACAAATTGCACAATAAAATACCCAATGAAAAGTTCATCAACTTCGTCTACATCGTCCAGCTTGTCAGCGGGATTTTCTCCCTGGTCGGCGGCCTCATGCTGATCCTCTAGTCCATGATTCCTTTTTTCACCATCTTGATTTCCATGCTCATCCTTGAAACGGTCGTCGGTTTCGGATCGACCTCCATCGGTATTCCTATTCTTTCTCTTTTCCTGGGCACGGAAAGATCGGTCAACCTGATGGCGACAACCGGGCTTGTTCTTTGTCTTGTCATTTTTGTCACCCAGTTCAAAAAGATGGACCGGCGCGAATTTTTGATCATCGCCGCCAGCATTCTTCCCTTTCTGCTGCCCGGCTACATTCTCTACACTCAAATCAGACCTTTTGAATGGCTGCTTCGTCTGGTTATGGGAACGATCGTGACCCTGGTTGCCGGACATGAGCTTTGGCGGCGAACAATAAAGAAAGATGAGTCCGACCTGCCATCCTGGGCAATTTATACAGCGCTTGCCTTGGGAGCCATGGTCGAAGCCATGTTCTCCATGGGCGGGCCCTTGATCAATGTTTATACCCTGACCCGGATCAAGGACAAAAGCGCCTTCCGCGCGACCATGTCCGCCATCTGGGTGCTAACCATCAGTTTTTCCATGATTTACCGGATTTTTTTCCTCCACGCCTATTCGGCATCGACCTGGACTTGGATTGTCTATGCGCTTCCCCTCGTTATCATAGGCTTCCTTGTCGGCAACAAGCTGCATTACAAAATCCCCGGAGACAGATTTATTACCATTGTATACAGCGTGCAACTGCTCAGTGGCTTGTTTTCGATCGCGGGAGGAATCCTGCTCCTTGTCTGAGGGCCGGCCCCGAATAGCGTATACTCTTGGAAGAATGTTTTGAGGTGTTGTTGACGTGGTTTTCTATCTGATTCTTGTTCTTTTCATGAATATCATTGAAGCCATCGCGGGCTTCGGTTCGATTTCAATCGGTGTACCGATTCTTTCACTCTTTTGGGGGGCGGAAGTCTCTGTCGCCCTCTTCACGGCGACCAGCCTTTTGATGCTGGCCATCATGCTGGTCACACAGTTCAAAAAAATTAATGGCCGTGAACTCATCATCATCCTCGCCTGCATCGTTCCCATCATGCCGGTTGGCTATCTCCTGTTCGCGAAACTTCGATACGTCGAGTGGGCGCTGCGCTTGATCATCGGCACACTGGTGGCCCTGGTCAGCGGACGTGAAATCCTAAGGATGATCCGAAAAAAAGAATACAGGGAAATGCCAAAACCTGCTTTGTACGCTTCGCTCGGTGTCGGCGCTGTCCTTCAAGGCATGTTTTCCATGGGTGCGCCACTCATCAATATCTATGCCCTGAGCCGAATGAAAGACAAAGGAACCTTCCGGGCAACCATGGTCGCGGTCTGGATTGTCACCAATACCCTCACGACTCTCTACCGGATTTTTGTTTTGCACGTCTACACAAGGGAGCTCGCGACAACAATTGCCTGCGCGCTTCCACTTGTTGTGGTTGCCTTTTTTATCGGAAACTGGCTGCATCACCGGATCCCCAATGAGAAATTTTCCAGCTTCGTTTACCTGATCCAATTTATCGCCGGTTTGATTTCCATCGGCGGAGGAATCAGCAAGCTTGCCGGCTAAGGCCGGAGATCGTAAGCCAGCAGACGCTCATGGACCTGACCGATGGGGAGGCCCATGACCGCGAAATAATCTCCCTCAATGCGTTCGATCAAAAGACCACTCAATTCCTGAATTCCGTAAGCGCCGGCTTTGTCGAGCGGTAAATCCGTTTCAACATAGCGGTCAATCAAAACTTCGACATAGGGTGAAAGCGGGCGGAAGCTGACCTTCGAACTGGCAGAGAAAACCTCTTCACCCAAAGATGAAACGAGCGCGACACCGGTGTCAACCCGATGTGTCCTGCCGGCAAGCGACCGCAACATCTGGCGGGCATGGGCCCTGTCCCTTGGCTTTCCGAATATGACGCCATCCAGGGTGACAAGAGTATCGGCTGCCAGAATGAGATCTTGCGGGTATACAGGCATCACAGCACGGGCTTTTGATAAAGCCAGATGTTCGGCCAGGGTGTGTTCGGGGATGTCCGGCCTGTCATTTTTCAGGGACCAGGCAACTACCTCCTCATCGCAATTTGATGGAACTGTTTCGAAAGCGATTCCCGCCATGGACAGGAGTTGACGCCGCCTGGGCGACTGGCTTGCCAATATCAATTTCATTTAAATCTCCTTGCCTTTCAATTATACGAAATATTCAGGTTACTTCTTTAGTGATAAAATAAGACCATCCTATTCGGGAATAATTTCCCGGGAGACAGGCGGATTTCGAAGTGCATAAAGGTAGAGTTTCGAGACAGCTGGCGATTTTCCTTGTGATCGCGATCGCACTGTCATTGCTGGGGGCCGTCATCATGATGATCGCCACCGGCGGCTGTTCGGTGACCAGGTCCATTCCTGCGCCGGCCATGACAAAGGAGCCGGCAAGCGTCACGACCAGCGGGACTTCACAAAGTCAGGGTACGGATACGAAACCAGGTGGAGAAAGTCATTCCGGAAAAACTTCCGGCGCGACAGGAGAAACCTTGCCGCCCCTGATTATCGTCAAGAAAACCTTTACAACAAGACCGGCAACGACCACCACCCGGACCGAGGCTAAAACAACCACCGCCAAAAAGGAAGCTGTTCCCGTAACAACACCACGTCCAATTACCCTGTCGGCTCCCGGCGCCATTGCCATTACCTTCGATGACGGACCAGGCGCGCATACAGGACGCTTACTTGATGCCCTGCATGAGTACGGCATCAAAGTGACTTTCTTTGTCCAGGGCAAGTTCGTCGACAAATACCCCGATCTGATCTTGCGCATGCACCAGGAAGGCCACCAAATCGGCAATCATACATACTCACACCAGTTCCTCACCCAGGTAAGCAGCGAGGTACGGAGCCAGCAACTTATGTCAACAAGCGACGCCATTGAAAGGATCACAGGTTTCAGGCCGACCCTCATGCGTCCACCGGGGGGTTACGGGAATGAAGCGGTTTTCCAGGAAGCCGGGAGGCAGGGGATGGCTTCAGTGTTCTGGGATATCGATCCCTTTGATTGGAAAACGAGCAACCGGAGTGTCGGCTACGTTTCCAACTTCCTGCTCAACAACGCCCAACAAGGAAGGATCATCCTGCTGCACGATATTCACCAGACAACTGTTGACGGATTCATAAGCGCGCTGCCTGCGCTGATTGAGCACGGCTTCACTTTCGTCACGGTCGACGAGCTGGTCAAGCTGGAGCCGGGTGACGTCTACCCAGCCCGTTGGCGACGCTGACTAGGGCAGGGGTCTGACGAAAAAGACTTGCTCCATCACCGGGGGTATTTGTGGGAAATCATCGGAATCTGTCGCCAACAAGGCAATCCGGTCCACTTCATCCATGCCGTAGACGACGCGGCCGAAAGCAGCGTAATCGCCATCCAGAAATTGACTGTCACCGTGACAGATAAAGAATTGGGAGCTTGCCGAGTCAGGGAGGGGCGTCCTGGCCATTGAAACGACGCCGCGCAAGTGTGACAGACGGTTATCTACCCCGTTCGATATAAACTCGCCCTTGATCTTTTCTTTCGAACCACCCCGGCCGGTTCCTGTCGGGTCGCCGCCCTGAATCATGAAATCCTTGATAAGGCGGTGGAAAATAAGACCCTTGTAAAAAGATTCTCCGACCAGCTTCTGGAAATTGGAGACCGTGACAGGTGCCGAATCACCTTCGAGTTTAATGACGATATGCTGGCCGCTGTCCATCAGCAGGTCAACGTAATCCGTCGCCTCCTCCGCCATCACGTAGCCGTCTGCGACTGTATGTGCCATCTGATCTTTTCCCTCTTCTTTCCTGTTGCAGCCTGCGCTCAGGACAAATACCGCCACAAGCAGCCCTGCCGGCTATAATTTATAATCGATTTTCAGCTTTTCCTTCCGGTGTCTACGACCCGGTCACAAGAGAGTGCATTCATGACGGCGGGACGTAAGCTTCAGCATGTTGCAGGAGAAGAAACTCTCCCTCTTCCACTTCAATATTGATCAGGGAATAATCAAATCCATAGCGGCGGATGGGACCTTCCGACAGATCGTGGGCGGAAGCATAAATTTCACAGACCGGGCTCTCGCTGGTCTCCGGCTGCAGAACCTTGACTGTCAGAATCCCCGGGAACAGATCCATCCCGATCAGGAAAAAGCCATCACTCAACCTTGTGGGGAAGCATCCCTGCTGCTCTCTTTCGTCCCAGGACTCAAGCTTGGCTCCGCTGAACCTCAGAAGTTCATTCGCCCGCACCTCGACCCAGGCACGTGAGGAAAATTGCCCTTCCCTTACCAGCTTGTCCTGCTCCTGGCCGGGAACCACCAGCTGGAAAGAACCATCACCCTCCAAGGCAGACAAGCAGTAAAGCCCCGGTTCCAGGTCGGTGGGGGACTGGCGTATGTCCCTGACATACAATTCATTTTGAAAATCGTCTGCATGCTTGCTTTGTTCGGGGCCTGACGGTTCTGCTCCTGCTGTCGTGGTGGCCGGCGCATCCGTACCGGCCGGCAAGCCAGGCTGACAGCTTTGGAGAAGAAGACCTGTCAACAGAGCCAGGACTAAGATCAGGATTAGTACCGCGTGACGCTTCATGAGCTATACCCTCAATTCAATTTGCCTTTTGTAACGATGGCTGTTGTTTTGCCAATCATAAGCGATCGGAATAAGGAATTATGTATCAAATGAGAGATCCCGTCAGCGGAAAGGCTCTTTATAGCATTTTCGTTCGACCCACCGCGCCAGGGGAGCCGCCAGGGGAATGGCAACCAGACCATAGATCAATCCGCCGGGGATATCGAGCACCACGTGCTGTTTGGTTGTCACCGTGGTGATGGCGACGGCGGTGAAGTAGAGGCTGACAAGAATCTTCATCCAAAGCTTGGCGGCGTCCAGTTTCCATATGAAGAAGATGGTCAGCGTGCAAAGAAGTACGTGAATCGATGGAAAACCGCAGTAGTTGTTGTCCGCCCGGTAAGTCATCGCCAGGACACGCGAGAAGATATCAGTCGCGCCGTACACTTGCTCATAGGGAACCGGGAGCCGGGTCTGGAAAAAGGGAAAAGTGGCATCCGCCATCAACTGTCCAAGGATCATGGTTATGAGATAACGGCGGTAAAGGGTTCTGTCACGCAGAAGGTAGAAAAACGCCAACAGGATGATCAGGGGTCCCCAGCTATTGTAGATCAGGGCGGTCCAGGGCAAGAGGGGAATCTTGCTGTCAAAGGGAATTTCCAGGCTGCGTACCGTTCCGATCGGATGGTTCAACAACTGCATAATCCACATGGAAGCAAAGAAGATGACAAGAAGAACCAGATCGCGCCAGAAGAATTTTAAATATGCAGGAAGGTTGCCCTTGCGCTTCCGCGCGGGATAATCCGGGATATTCAGGGATTTACTTGAGTTCATTGGCTTTCTTTCTACTGCTGTTTTCCTTCGCCGTTACGATCGCTGATCCGGTTGAGTCCGCGCCCCCCAAGGTAGATCAGGAAGATGAGCAGATCATAGCCGATCAGCATGAGGAGATTGAAGGTGAAGGGCGGGAAAGACAGGGCAAAATCTTTCAGCCCGCCCGGGGCGTAGGACATGTAGCCGTAGTTAAAGAGCATGTCACCCGTCGTGAAGAAAGTCCCGTTACAGACAGCGTTGAAGAGAATCAGCCCCAGGTTATAGAGAGTCGTTGAGATCAAGGCAACTTTCAGGCCTTTTTTGTCAAACCGGTAACCCAGCGCATAGATGGCGTAGAACACCAGCCAACCCAGCAGGATATGGACGTAGAAGAATTGAAAATTGGTGTAGTGCGGAAAATCAAATTTGTAAAGATCCATGAATGCCATGGAAAAGAAAGAACCGATGATGGCCCAGTAAATCCAGATCGTACGCAATATTTTGACTCCAAAAATAAGATCCAGGATAAGCAGCCAGACACAGATACGGCAGTGATAGAGCGGAAGACTCAGCTCAACATTGAAATAGCCGGAAAGAAACTGCCACAGGTAGAGCACAATCTGGTCGGCCAGAAGCACCGTCGCAGCGATCCCCGCAAGGCGGCCGGGATTCTTCTGCGCGGCAAGTTGTTTGCGAAAGACAACGATCAGGACCATGACGCCAATCCAAAGGGCCACGAGTGCAATCGTCAGAGGAAGCGGAACATTGACGTCCTCTGTTCTTTCAACACCATAAAAAAAGTGCTGGAAAAAATTCATATGTCACCTCAACATACATCCGGACACATACCCGGTGATATATGCGCATTATACCGTAATGAGACTCTTTTAGTTTCAAGAGGATCAGCGATCCCAGTCAAAGGATCTTTTTACCGCTTTCTTCCAGCCTGCAATTTTGCCTTGGCGCTCCAGGACGTCCATGGACGGCTCAAAGACACGGTCAATCTTCCAGTTTCTTTGGAGTTCATCCAAACCGGACCAAAAACCCCGGGCCAGACCGGCCAGACAGGCTGCGCCGAGTGCCGTTGTTTCCACACAGGCAGGACGCATGACTGGCACTCCTGTGATATCCGCCTGGAACTGCATGAGGAAATTGTTATTGGCAGCACCCCCGTCCGCCTTGAGCGCGCTCAGACGGATACCGGAATCCTGCTGCATGACATCCAGCACTTCAAGTGTCTGGTAAGCAATGGATTCGAGTGTGGCACGGACGATATGGCGGTCGTTTACACCGCGTGTGAGGCCGACAATGGTGCCCCTGGCATACTGATTCCAATAAGGCGCCCCAAGGCCTGTGAAAGCAGGGACCACATAGCAGCCACCCGTATCCGCGACCTGCATGGCCAGGGCTTCTGATTCACCGGCTGTTTTGATCAGATGCAATTCGTCGCGCAGCCATTGGATTGCGGCGCCGGCGATAAAGATGGAACCCTCGAGAGCGTAGTCAACCTTCCCGCCAATGCCCCAGGCAATGGTCGTCACCAGGCCATTCCTGCTGAATACCGGTTTTTCGCCCGTATTCATAAGCAAAAAACATCCTGTGCCATAGGTGTTTTTGGCTTCACCTGCCGAGAAGCAGGCTTCGCCGAACAAGGCAGCCTGCTGGTCGCCGGCTGCGCCTGAAATCACGATGGGCCCGCCGAAATAAGAAGCGTCTGTCTCTCCATAGGTACTGCTCGAAGGCCGTACCTGAGGCAGGATCTGCCGGGGGATATCCAGGATGCGCAAGAGTTCCTCATCCCACTCAAGGTCATGGATATTAAAGAGCATGGTCCGCGACGCGTTGGAATAGTCAGTGACATGAGCCGCGCCACGCGTCAGCCGCCAGATCAGCCAGGTTTCGATGGTGCCGAATAACAGATCACCGGCCTCCGCCCGCTCGCGGGCACCGGGGACGTGATCGAGAATCCATTTAATCTTGGTTGCGCTGAAATAGGCATCGATGACAAGACCTGTTTTGCCGCGAAATAAGTCGGTCAACCCTTCCGACTTGAGCCGGTCGCATTCTTGCGATGTCCGCCGGCACTGCCAGACAATGGCATTATAAACGGGTTCGCCTGTGTGTTTGTCCCAAAGAACCGTTGTCTCCCGCTGATTGGTGATCCCGATGGCAACGATATCCGCAGCTCTGGCGTTTACCTTGTTCATGGCTTCAACAGCCACACCCAGTTGCGTTGACCAGATTTCACCGGCATCGTGCTCGACCCAGCCCGGCTGCGGGTATATCTGGCGGAATTCCTTTTGCGCGATGGAGGAAACCTGCCCCTCCCGATCGAACAGAATGCAGCGGTTGCTGGTTGTTCCCGCGTCCAGGGCCATCACGTAGCTGCCCATTTTCTTCTCCCTCATTCCAAAATATCCCTCGTCGCGACAAAATCACAGGAGTGGCCCAAAATGCCCGCCGCGACCACATCTCCGCGACGTACAGGTGGGAGGAGGACAATGTCATCAAGCAGGGCCATGGCCAAAAGCAAGTCCTTTTTCGGGATCGGGCAGTTGGTTTTGACCGGACAACGCGGATGAACCCTGCTTCTCACACAAACGGTAGACGTCAGGATCCTGACCGGATTCTTAACCTCACTTTGACCGTAAGCCACGCCGCGTGCACACCGGTGTCCCGACACCTGGTAATCCTTTTCCTCATCGACCGTCAGATGGCAGCCCTGCGGGCAAACGGTACAAATCAAGTGCTTGGCCAAAATCCTCTCTCCTTTAATCTTCAACTGACAGGGTAAGTGTCCTGCCCGCCAAACCGTGGATCATTTCCGGCCTGATCATGATCTGCTCCATTTCGCCCGGCGCCATATAGGGTCGTCTGAAGGCCGCAACCTCCTGCCCCTCATCACGCAGGACGAGGCGTTTGGGCGATTTACAGGGCTGACGTACACGGAAAAAGAGGCGGATTTTCGCTTCCCGGCAGGCTGGGTGAATCTTTTGCGGGATGGTGTAGGCGATCCCCTGGCCCGCGACAATCACGACCGCCTTTCCCCCTGCCTTGTCCCTTTGTCTGTCTTCCCGGCCGAGAACGTAGTGGGCAGCTGCTCTTCCCGCCTCCTCGCTTTCTTCCGTCACATAATCGACAAGGTCGTGAACGTGAAGGACATTCCCGCAGGCGAAGATGCCCTCCGCCGCTGTTTCTTTATTTTCATAAACCAGGGGACCCGACGTTGCCGGATCAATGGCAATCCCTGCCTCCCGTGTCAATTCGTTTTCAGGTATCAGCCCTACCGACAGCAGAACGGTGTCGACCTCAAAATGCTGCTCCGTCCCTTCAATCGGCACCAGTGATGCATCAACCCGCTGAACCGTCACGCCTTCGACACGTTTTCTGCCTTCAATCCTGGTGATGGTATGGGACAAGAGAAGTGGAATTCCGTAATCATCCAGGCACTGGACCACGTTGCGGGCAAGGCCGCCTGAATAAGGCATGATCTCAAGACAGGCCAGTACCTCCGCGCCTTCCAGGACCATCCGCCGCGCCATGATCAGGCCGATATCGCCCGAACCGAGCACAATCACACGCTTCCCGACCATGTAACCTTCCATGTTGACATAGCGCTGGGCGGTGCCGGCGGTCAGGATACCGGAAACACGGGCTCCCGGGATTCCAATTGCGCCCCGGGTCCGTTCGCGGCAGCCCATGGCCAGTACGATTGCCTCGGTATGAAGGAAACGGTAACCTTCTGTGGCGCTCATCAGGCATACGCGGTGATTTCCCTGCCCCGGAACGATGGACAAAACCATGGTATCGCACAGGACATGAATGCCCTGCCCTTCCAGCAGGTCCGTCATACGGCCCGCGTATTCGGGTCCTGTCAACTCCTCACCAAAGTAATGGAGGCCAAAACCATTGTGAATGCACTGATTCAGGATGCCGCCCAGTTCCCGGTCACGCTCGACGATCAGGATCCGCGACAGGCCGTTTCTCCTGGCGCCAAGGGCAGCCCCTATGCCGGCAGGGCCTCCTCCGACAACAATCAGCTGGCAGGGGTCAGGCATGGTCGCAGCCTCCCTTCGTTTCGCCGGTCAAAATCAAGCTGCCGGAGCTGTCTTCTTCGATGGAAAGCGGATCGCGGTTTAGTTCCCGTGCCAATATCTCCAGGACGCGCGGCCCGCAAAAACCACCCTGACAGCGACCCATCCCCGTTCCTGCGCGCCGTTTGACACCGTCGATTGAAACGGGGGGGATTTCACCTTTCATGGCGGCCATGATTTCGCCCTCAGTAATGGTCTC
>CAZGCS010000007.1:0-6207 GCA_964524395.1 uncultured Mageeibacillus sp. | reverse complement strand
CGGTCCTGATCAGGTAGTGATCTCCCTGCCATTCCAGGCCGCTTACCTCTGTATTGGGCATGAAAGTGACTCCGTTTCGGACAGCCACTTCAGCCATGGCAAGAGCAAATTCCCAAGGATTGATGACGCCGGCTTCCGGTGCCCACAAAGCAGCGATTACCCGGGGCGAAAGATTGGGCTCAAGCTGGCGGGCCTTTTCCCCGCTGATCAGTCCGAGACCCTGGCAGCCGTTCTCCGTCCCCTGCCGATACAAAACATCCAGGCCCGCCTCTTGCGTGGCATCAAAAGCAACTACCAGCGAACCGGTTCTCCGGTGTTCGACGTCGAGTTCCTGGCACAGCTCATAACAGCGGCGCATTCCCTCGACATTCAGCTGACCCATCTTGGTTTCGGGAGCAGGATCGAAACCCGCGTGGATGATGGCGGTATTGGCACGGGACGCGCCCATGGCGACGTCATTTTCTTTTTCGATCAAAACAACCGACAAATCAAGGGATGAAAGTGTATAGGCGAGTGCGCAACCGATCACACCGGCACCGACAATGGCAAGATCGTACATGGAAAAATCCCCCCCGACCATTATCCACCCCGCGACTTCAAATCACAAGACAAGAAGCCGCCTACCTGCCCGCCAGCAGAATAAGTCCGGTTGCCAGAAGCAGGGAGTTGGTCACCCGGGAAAACAGCTGCTGGTTGATTTTCGACTGCAGTTTTTCAGCCAGGAACATGGTGAGCAAAACAACCGGCACACAGAGACCTGCCAGCTCCAGGCTTTGGGCGTCAATTTTCCCCGAAAAGCCGTAATTGAGCAACATGAACCAGTTCAAGACCCCCCAAACAGCAGAACAAGTCGCCCGAAACTCCGTTTTGTCCGGTAGTTCATGCATGGCGTAAACCATGAGGAAGGCTCCTCCCGCCACGAACAATCCCTGCATAAGACCTGCCAGGAACAGGATGGATAGAAGAACCGGCCGTCCGGGCTTACGCTCAGGATCTTTTTTGGGTAAGAATCTGACCAGGGCCAGGACAACGGTTACAATTCCGTAGATGGTAATCAGAAAAGGTACCTCCAGCACACGGTCCAGCAGCATGCCGGCTGCCGTTCCAACCGCCATTACAAGCAGGATCTCCAGCAATTTGGTCCGGTTAATCTGCCGCCGATACCGCAAAGAGACAAGCAGACCTGTCAGCAATGACAATCCGGCTGCCAGAACACGCGCCTGGTCAAATCCGACCAGCAGGATGGTAATGGGCAAGGAAAGCAGAGCCCCGCCGAAGCCGGTGATGGATTGAACAAGATAGGCGATCAAGATAACTGAAAGAAGATAGACTGTTTCCATTCGTTCCCTGCGATCCCCCTGTTTCCATCAATTAAAGCACAGTCAGGCAGGATCTGCTTTAGTCAGGCCTGTCCTTGCGCATGACCCTGGCGCTAAAGAATGAAACCATGAAGACACCCGCCATAATCAGCACAAAACCGGCCAGGTTGAGAGCTGTGAGTGATTCCTTCAGGAGTATGGCGCCAAACAGCAGGCTGGTCAGTGGTTCCAGCATGGCAATAATGGATGTCGTCGTGGCGCCGCATTTGATAATGGCCAGATTCAGCAGGGTGAAAGCGCCGACCGCGACCATGAGTGAGACAGCGACGGAATAGATCCAGGCGGCGGCAGTCAGATCCCAGGTCAGGCTGTCTGTTGCCAGCCCGGTAATCAATGAGGCGACGCAGGCAATCAGACTCGAGACAAAGGCCATTTTGTAAACATGCATGCCGGCAATGGCCGTCCGCTCAATGGCGACCAGGAGACCTGCATAAGTGAAGCCCGATCCCACTGCCAACAGGATGCCCCATGCTCTGCCATGCCCGGACGACGGAATGAAAGTTAAGACACCCGCCATGCCGAGCATAAGCGAAACAAGCTTCCACCATCTGAGCCGTTCGCGAAAAAAGAGGGTGCCGGCGAGCGTGACAAGGACGGGAAAAACGTAGTGCAGCACCGTTGCCATGCCGACATTGATGAAGGAGAAAGACGAATAGAGCAAGACCGTGGTCGCGAACATGCCAAAGAGGCTGGCAGGAATCACGGCCGCCCGCTCAGCCTTATTGAGGCGCAAGCTCACTTTCCTGCGGCGGGCAAGAAAAAACAGAACAGGCAGGCCAAAAAGTGACCGGGTAAAGGTCATCATTACCCCATTGCTCCCGCCCGCGTAAGCCAATTTGGCGACAGCGGGTGAAATGCCATAAAGAAGAGCGGACAGGATGGCCGCCGCGATACCGGTAAAACGGTCCCGACTGATCTTGTTTACCTCTTTGTTTCCCACAGGGCAGTTCATTACCTTACGATAAATGACGAGTGACCGACATGCAAACAGGGTATGAGGCATCATCCACAAAACTGGCACTCTACCTGCGCGAGTGCCAAAATTTCAGAATTCCTCCAGATTTTCATAAATATTGCTCCACAAGCACAGGCTAAACTTCAATCAGAGAGAAAATCAAAGAAGGAGGCACAAAAATGTTTGATTTGATTCCTTACAGCCGCCGTGACCGCGGCTTGATCAGTGACTTTAACCGCTTGTTCGGGAATTCGTTCCTGCAGGATTTCCAGGGAGTCCGCGGATTCAAGGTTGATGTTCAGGACATGGGCGATCACTTCCTTCTGGAGGCCGATCTTCCGGGAGTCAAGAAGGATGACATCAAGATCAATCTTGACGGCAGCTATCTGACCCTTTCCGCCGAACAGAATGTCGAAAAAACCGATGAGCAGAAGAATTACATCTATAAAGAACGTTCCTACGGCTCGTGCAGCAGGAGCTTCGATGTAAGCGGTATTAACACCAGCGAGATCAAAGGCAAGTTCAAAGATGGTGTTCTGACACTCACGCTCCCCAAGCAGGAGAAGAAACCTGAACCGGAACCCATCGAGATTGAGATTGAAGATTAAGGGGAGCAGCCAGCCGTTTGTCTGGCAGGGCGCGTCGGAAGACGCGCCCTTTTCACATCTCTTGACAAAAACCGGCAAATTCCCCCAGAAGGATTTCCTGGTCTCCCTGCGGGTAATATTTGTGATCGGAATGCTCGAGCCAACCAAGATCCACATGCGGATTCACTGTCAAATCACCGGCAGAACGCGGAGAGACTATTTCGTCGTAGCGTGACATGAGTACACGGCAGGGAACAGTCAGGCGGGGGATCATCTGCCGGGTTTGCCGCATCACTTTCAACAATTCGCAGTAGCGGGGTATATAGCCAAAATAGCGCCAGACCCTCCTGTCAGGCTCAATGCTGTAGAGTGCCTTCGCAGCTTCGAGCCGGGGGTCGCCGCGGGTAGTGAGACCCAGGGCTGTACGTACAGACTGGGTTACTGCGACACCCGTCGCACGGGCATACAAAGGAACAGCCAGGAGGAAAAGGCCTCTGACCTTTTCCGGTTTTTGAACTGCCTGTTCAATTGCCAGCAAAGTTCCCATGGAGTGGCCGGTGATCAGGACGGATGAATAAGAGGAGGCAAGATCATCGACCATTTCGCTAACCTGTTGTTGCCAGTTGGCCATGGATGAATGGCTGAACTGCCGGGCCGTTCCTCCATGACCTTCGATCAACATGGAGCGGATGGACCAGTCTGCCGGAACCCGCTCATAAAAGTCGCGAAAATGATCAGGTGAACCGACAATCCCATGGATGAAGAGGATGGCGTGGGATGATCCCGGTACACAGCGGCGGAATTCGGCATGTTTTTTCGCCATGGCAACTCACCCGTGTATAGTCGAAATAACCGGCCTGCCCTCCCTGTCAAGCATAACAGTCAGGCCTCCGGAATAACCGGACTGACGATAAAGGTAATTAACGCCTGTCACCTGGTCAACCCATATCTCAACCCCTTCGACAAGACCCTGTTTATAGACTCGTACGAAACGTTTACCTTCCTGGGGACCGCCCGTTTCAAAGTTACCGCCTCTCCCTCTTTTCTTCAAAGTCATTGGAATGTCCTTTCAGCGAACGGCCCTGATCAGAATCGTCCTAAAGCAGTTTTCCTGCCGCCCTCTCAATCCTGTCCATGGCTTCGACCAGATTATCCATGGAATTGGAATAGGTGAAGCGAATGGCATGGGGCGCTTCAAAAGCATTTCCGGGCACAAGCGCCACACCTGCCTCTTCAAGCAGATAATCGGCAAGAGCAGGAGCGTCCCCGATCATCCGGTCACCACAGCGGCTGCCGAAAAACCCACTCACGTCGGGGAAGAGGTAAAAAGCGCCATCGGGGTACGGACAGCGGATTCCCGGCAAGGAGCTTACACGGCCGTAAAGGTAATCCCGCCGTTTTTCAAAGGCCTGCCGCATCTCTTCGACATAAGCATCACACGACTGCAGTGCCTTGACTGCTGCCCACTGGGCGAAGGAGGTCGCGTTGGAGGTCGTGTGACCCTGAATGGCTGAAATGCCCTTGATGATCTTTCTGGAACCAGCTGCATAGCCCAGGCGCCAGCCTGTCATGGCATAGGCTTTTGAGAAGGCATTGATGGTCACCGTCCGCTCTCTGATCTCAGGCGAAAAAGACGCCACACTGACGTGAGGTGTGGTGCCATAGATCAGTTTTTCGTAAACCTCATCGGTCACAATGTACAGATCATGCCTTAAGGCCAGCTCAGCAACGGCCATCAGGCTGTCCCGCGAATAAACCGCACCTGTGGGGTTGTTCGGGCTGTTGATCAGGATTACTTTCGTCCTGGGTGAAATTGCTTTTCTGATCGCGTCCAAATCCAGATGGTTGTCTTCAAGGACAGGCACCAGGACGGGCAGAGCTCCCGCAAGCTTAACCATCTCGACGTAGCTGACCCAACAGGGTGTGGGGATGATGACCTCGTCACCCGGGTCGCAAAGCACCAGGAAAGTAGTGGTCAGCGCATATTTTGCACCCGTTGAAACCAGGATTTCGTCGATTGCGTAGCCGATCTTGTTTTCCCTGGCCAGCTTGTGGGCGATCGCCTCACGGAGTTCCGGTATTCCCGGCGTCTGTGTATATTTAGTCTTGCCTTCGCACATGGCCTGATATGCGGCGTCTATGATGGGTTGGGGTGTGTTGAAATCAGGCTCACCGCTGTTCAAGGCGATGATATTTTTCCCTTCCTTCCGCAATTGGGCGATTTTGCTGTTCAGCTCCAGGGTCTGAGACGGAGCCATTTGGCGTACACGGTCTGAAAGCATCTGGCACCTTTACCCTTCAAGATTCCTGCGGACACGTTCCAGCTGCTCAAACAGGATTGACGGCATCCTGGAACCATAAGTCAGAAAATGTTCTTTAACTGCCTCCAGCTCGGACAGCCACTCATCCCGGTCGATGGTCGTGATCGCCTCCAGATCTTTCGCCGGCAGATCCAAGCCCGCAAGGTCAAGGTCCTGCAGTCTTGGCAGATAACCGATGGCTGATTTCTCCGCCCCGATTGTATTGTCACATCGCTCAGCTACCCATTTGAGAACACGGCTGTTTTCGCCGAAGCCCGGCCAGAGAAAATGACCGTCTTCTCCGCGCCTGAACCAATTGACTGCAAAGATCTTTGGAAGCTTGTCAGCCTTGGACTTCTGACCCATCGAAAGCCAGTGGTTCAAATAATCACCGACATGGTAGCCGATGAAGGGCAGCATGGCGAACGGGTCCCGTCTGACCTGGCCGATCTTGTCCGAAATAATGGCCGCAGTGACCTCGGAGCCCATGATGGATCCGAGAAAAACACCATGTTCCCAGTCAAAACTCTGGTAAACAAGGGGGATGGTTGAGGGCCGGCGGCCGCCGACCAGAATGGCATCGATCGGAACACCCCGCGGGTCTTCCCAATTGGGCGCGATTGAAGGGCAATTCCTGGCAGGTGCTGTGAAACGGGCATTGGGATGAGCCGCCTTTTCTTTCGATTCGGGTGTCCAGTCCTTACCGTGCCAATCAATCAGATGCTCCGGTGCCGCTTCCCCAATCCCTTCCCACCAGACATCCCCGTCATCCGTCAGGGCAACATTGGTGAAGATGGTATCGGAGCGAATGGAATCCATGGCATTGGGGTTTGACTCGCGGGAAGTCCCCGGGGCGACGCCGAAGAATCCCGCCTCCGGATTAATTGCGTAGAGACGGCCATCGTCTCCGAAGCGCATCCAGGCGATATCATCGCCGACTGTCTCAACCTTCCATCCCGGAATGGTCGGCCTCAGCATGGCCAGGT
>CAZGCS010000006.1:14189-35107 GCA_964524395.1 uncultured Mageeibacillus sp. | reverse complement strand
TGTGTTTGATGGCCTCAAAAAGCGTTTCAGCCGACTCGGACAGCCTGCCGGAATAGTGGCCCACCTGGTCCATTTTCCCCGAAAGGTCTGCAAAGGAAGTCTCCCAGGCATCAAGGCCTGCGAAAACCGTGGTCATGTCCCAAGTTTGTTCAACAGGGACTTCTGAGCGTTTCATCTGCTTTGCAGCTTTCTTTTGACTTGTGTCGTCTTCTTTTATCCTATAAGCCATTCCTGCTCACCTCACTTTATTTCTTCCGTGTCCTCTTCTTCATCGTCTTCGCTGACAAGGGGTTCGTCATCCAAATCCTCTGGCAGGGGCGCGCCATTGACCGTTTCGTGTTCTTCATCGTCCTCGCCGCTTACGATAGACATATCGACAACCAGACCCTGGCGGCTGCGCATCAGGGTCACACCCGAGGTATTGCGGCCCAGGACGGGAATCTCACTGGCCCGGAAGCGGATGATGATCCCCAGATCATTGATCAGGAGAATGTCGTCGGTGTCGTTGACCTGGGCCACCCCTACCAGCTTACCCGTCCTTTTGGTTGCCCGGTAAGTGATCAGTCCCTTGCCTGCCCTGTTTTGCGGCCGGTAGTCGGACAGTCTGGACCGTTTGCCGAAACCATTTTCTGTAACTACCAGCAGGGTGTCTTCGGAATCCGTGGCGATCATGCCGATGACCTCATCATCCTTGCCCAGCCTGATGCCTCTGACACCCATGGTATTGCGCCCGGTCGCCCGGACCGATGATTCGGGGAAACGGATGGACATGCCCTTTTTCGTCACCAGGATAATATCGTGATCGTCATCGGAGAGCCGTACATTGACCAGGCGGTCATCCTCGCGCAGGTTGATGGCAATCAGGCCTCTTTTGTGGATATTCTGATAGTCGGAAAGCGCGGTCTTCTTGACCATGCCTTTAGCGGTAGCCGTAACCAGGTAGCCGCCCTGATCGAACGAATCAATCCGGATCAGGGTGCGCACCCTCTCCCCGGGATCGAGGTGCAGGAGGTTGACAATGGCCATGCCGCGCGCCATACGGCCTGACTCGGGGATCTGATAGCCTTTCAGCCGGTAGCACTTGCCGAAATCTGTAAAGAACAAGAGTGTCTGGTGCGTTGAGGTGATGATAATGGTGTCGACAAAATCGTCTTCACGCGGCTGCATGGCAGTGATGCCCCGCCCTCCGCGGTGTTGCGCGCTGTAAACATCAACCGGCATCCGCTTGATGTAACCGGCGTGTGTCATGGCAATCACAACCTGTTCTTCCTCGATCAGTTCCTCGTCATCGATTTCGTATTCGCCCGCAGGCACAATCTCGGTGCGCCGGTCATTGCCATAACGGGTCGCCACAGCCTGCAACTCCTCCTTCATGACATGGTGGAGTAGTTCGCGGTTGTCAAGGATGCGGCGAAAACCCTCGATCTTCTCGGAAAGGTCGCGATGTTCCGCCATCAATTTCTCCCGTTCCAGTCCCGACAGGCGGCCGAGCCGCATGTCAACGACATGCTGCGCCTGTTTTTCGGAAAATTCGAAGCGGTCGCAAAGTCGCGTTTTCGCCTCTTCCTCATCCTTGGAGGAGCGGATAATGGAAATCACTTCATCAATATGATCGATGGCCAGCTGCAGGCCTTCGACCAGATGAAGCCGCGCTTCCGCCCTGTCCAGGTCAAAGGTGATTCTGCGGGTGATGACCTGACGTTGGTGAAGGATAAAATGTTCCAGCATTTCTTTCAGGCTGAGTTGCTGGGGAACGTACTTGCCTTCGTCCGGCACCAGGGCCAGCATGTTGGCCCCGAAAGTGTCCTGCAGTTGTGTATGCCGGTAAAGCTGGTTGAGGACGACCATGGGCGTGGCATCGCGCCGGAGCTCCACCACAATACGGATGGCGTCATGCCGGTCCGACTCATCACGGACATCGGAGATGCCCTCGATGCGCTTATCCTTGACCAGATCGGCGATACGCTCGATGAGACGCGCCTTGTTGACCATGTAGGGAAGCGACCGGATCACGATCCGGTAACGATTGCCGGCGACCTCCTCCACATCGGCGTGACCGCGAACAACAATACGGCCGCGGCCCCGCCTGTAGGCTGAACGGGAACCGGAAATCCCCATGATCTGACCACCTGTCGGAAAGTCGGGCGCCGGAACAAACTCCATCAGATCATCGGTCGTCGCCTCCGGGTCGTCGATAAGATGAATGGTCGCGTCAATGACTTCGCGCAGGTTGTGCGGCGGAATATTGGTCACCATGCCGACCGCGATGCCGGTTGAGCCGGAAACGAGCAAATTGGGGAAGCCCGCGGGAAGAACCGTGGGCTCCTGGAAACGGTCGTCGTAATTGGGCTGAAAGTCGACCGTGTCCTTGTTGAGATCGGCCATCATCTCTGTGCCCAGACGGGTCAGCCTGGCTTCCGTGTATCGGTAAGCTGCCGGAGGGTCACCGTCGCGTGATCCGAAGTTGCCGTGGCCGTCAATCAGGGGATGGCGCATGGAAAAATCCTGCGCCAGCCGGACCAGGGCGTCGTAGACACTGGCATCGCCGTGGGGGTGAAAACGCCCCAGAACATCGCCGATGGTGGTCGCGCTTTTGCGGTGTGGCTTGTCCCAGGTAAATCCTTGTGTATACATTGAATAAAGGATTCTGCGGTGAACAGGCTTGAGACCGTCACGCACGTCCGGAAGTGCGCGGTCGGAAATCACGCTCATGGCGTAATCGATAAATGATTTTTTCATCTCTTCATCGAGATCAACGGGGATGACCAGATTGTCCGGATTTTGGAATGCCTCATCCACGGCTGCTTCACGCATCTTGTAATGGTTAATACTGTTTGGCTCCAACGCCATTTGATCCTCCCTGCCGGCTGGAAAATACGCTCGGAATATAGTGAAATCGAAGGGGTTCTTACTGTCCTGATTCTAACATAAAGGGGCTTATCCCGCCTTCCGCGTTATGGACATCACTCGTGTTAAGCTGTGGGAGATGATCGGACACAATTATGGGCCGGGCAGTGTCAGGAGCGGCATGAAAGAAAACACAAAGATTTCTGACGGGGAACTGACCACCCTGCTTCTCAGCCATGCCGGGGACATCCTTTCTTCAGAAGGTATGTTAAGTGAGAAAAATTTCCGCCAGCACGGAAATGTGAGCTGCTATGAGCATTCGCTTGCGGTCGCCATGCTGAGTATCAGGCTTGCCGGCTTTCTTCGGATCAGGATTGACCTCCGGAGCCTGATCCGGGGGGCATTGTTGCATGACTACTTCCTGTACGACTGGCATGAAGCGGATAAGAGCCACCGGTTTCACGGTTTTATTCACGCCAGGCGGGCCCTGAAGAACGCGGAACGCGATTTTGCACTCACGGCCATTGAGCGGGATATTATTTTAAAGCATATGTTTCCGCTCAACCCCCGGCTGCCCCGCTACAGGGAAAGTATCATCGTCATTGTGGCCGATCGCCTCTGCGCCTTCCGTGAGATACTGTCCCCCGCCATGACGCGAATGAAAAAAACGGAGAAAGTGAACGCCGATGCAAATTGAAAGCTGGTTTTTGTGGTTTGTTGTCTATAGCATGATCGGATGGATCTACGAGACCATGCTTGCTTCCATGGTGCAGAAGCGCTTTGTCAACCGCGGTTTTCTCAACGGCCCCTACTGCCCGATTTATGGCGGTGGCGCCCTGCTGGTCATCGCGCTGCTCGGCGAGTTGCGCCACCCCCTCCTGCTCTTTTTGGCAGCCGCCCTTCTGACCGGTACACTGGAATACCTGACCTCATGGGCCATGGAAAAGCTCTTTCACGCGCGCTGGTGGGATTACTCGGAAAAGAGATTCAACATCAAAGGCCGCGTCTACCTGAAGGGAGTCATCGTATTCGGGGCTTTCTCCCTCATCCTGGTCCGTTATTTGCATCCGCCCGTCGCCTCCCTGACGGCAAGGATACCGGCCAGTGCGCGCATTGCCCTGGCGCTGGTTTTCTTTTCCCTGATCCTTGCCGACATGGTTTACACCGTGACCAAATTTGTCGAATTCGAGAAAGTCCTGGGAGGCATGGCAGACTCTTTCGATGAGGCCGTTCAGTCGGTCAAGACACTCTATGAGAAGGCTAATTCGGCCTATGTTGTCACCTTTCAGCGGGTCAACTCCCAAGCGCGCCGGATGATTCTCTCTTTCCCCAAATTGACTTCCACCCGTTACAATGAAAATCTGAAAAAACTCAGGGCCCTGATCCGGTCTGAAAAAAACAAGTAAACAGCCCCCTTACAAGGGTGTCTTTTTGATGACGGCCATCCGCCTGGGATAAGAGGGAGGGGTCGGGCCGGTTTTCCTGATCATGACCAGGGAACGCGGCCTGTCGATACCGGGTAAGGAATAGGGGATCACGCGGTCAAGGGAGCCATGCAGCAGTCTGATGGCCCGGGAGGCTTCCTTTGTTTCATCCTCCCCGCCCTTCATGGCGATCAGATAACCGCCCGGCTTGACAAAAGGCAGGCAGAGCTCGACCAGAGCGGGCAGGGCGGTGAGCGCCCGGGCCAGGGCAAGGTCAAACTGCTCACGGTAAGCACCGGTTCTGCCCAGCTCTTCGGCTCTGCCCTGCACTGCCCTTACCTGATCCAGTTGAAGCGCGTCGATCACTTGCTGCAGGAACTTGACTTTTTTCAAGGTGGCATCCAGGAGAGTCACTTGAAGGTCGGGCCTGATAATCCCGAGGGCCATTCCCGGAAAACCGGCGCCTGTACCGACATCGATCAAGTGCGCCCCCTGCGGGATATGAGCTGCGGGCTGCCAGCTGTCTTCAAAGTGGAGGATGGCTACAGCTTGATCTTCAGTGATCGAAGTCAGATTCATTGTCCGGTTGGCCTCTTTGAGAAGTTGTGTATAGCGGACTGCCTGGTCCAGCATGGCCGCCGTCAAAACAAGCCCTGCCCTTTGGGCAGCTTCCCCGAGCAGGATCCTATCCATTATCAGCCCTTCGGGTCTGTTGCTCCAGCCAGACCAGCAGGACCTGGATGTCAGCGGGGGAGACGCCTGAAATGCGGCTGGCCTGACCGACTGAGACCGGGCGGCGATCCGCCAGTTTTTGCCTGGCTTCCAGGCGCAGACCCCTGATCTCTTCGTAGCGGATCCCCTGGGGCAACTTTTTGTTTTCCAGTTTTCGGAAACGCCTGACCCTGTCATCTTCCATGCGGATGTAACCCTCATAGTGAATTTGAATTTCAACCGATTCCCGGACCGAAGAGGGAAGCTCTGGCCGGTCAGGGTCGAGAGATTCAAGCATGGCGTAGGTCAGCTCAGGTCTTTTCAGCAAGTCGTAGAGCTTTGTTGTGCGCCTGAGCGGTGTGCTTCCGGCCGCCTGCAAAATCTGATCGGACAGAGCCGATTTTTTGACGGAAAGATCCATCAGCCGCTTTTTCTCTTGTTCAATGGCCTTTTGCTTTTCTTGAAATTTCCACCAGCGCGCTTCACTGATCAGGCCGGCCCGGTAGCCGATGGGAGTCAGCCTGGCATCGGCGTTATCCTGGCGCAGGATCAGGCGGTATTCAGCTCTTGAGGTCATGAGACGATAGGGTTCGTTGGTGCCCTTGGTCACCAGGTCGTCAATCAGGACCCCGATATAGCCCTCAGACCGGTCGATGATGAGCGCTTCCTTGCCTTCCAGCAGCCTGACGGCGTTGATCCCTGCCATCAGGCCCTGGGCTGCCGCTTCTTCATAGCCTGACGATCCATTGATCTGACCGGCCAGAAAAAGGCCGTCAATTTCCTTGACCTCGAGCGACAGTTTCAATACGGTCGGATCGACACACAGGTATTCGATGGCGTAGGCAGGCCGCATCATCTCAGCTCTTTCCATGCCGGGAACTGTCCGCAGCATGCCGCGCTGCACATCCTCAGGCATGGAGGTGGACAGGCCCGATGCGTACATCTCTTCCGTATCAAGACCCGTTGGCTCCAGGAAAACGTGGTGTCTTTCGTGCTGGGGGAACTTGACAAACTTGTCCTCGATCGAGGGGCAATACCGGGGTCCGACCCCTTCGATAAGCCCCGAATACAGGGGCGAGCGGTCCATATTGTCTGTCAGGAGCTTTTTTGTCTCCGCCGAGGTCCAGGTGATGTAACAGGGCAAGTCGGCGAGGGGTGCCCATGCGGGATCGTCCTCGTGTTCAAAAGAGAAGGGCCTGGCGATCCGGTCCGCTGCCTGCGGCTCCATGATACCGAGATCCAGGCTCCTTTTATGGAAACGTCCCGGTGTGCCCGTTTTGAAACGCCGGGTGGGCAGACCCAATCCGGCCAAGGCCTCGCCCAGGCCGACAGCGGGACTCAACTGATCGGGTCCTGAACTGCGTACGGAATCTCCGATAATCACACGTCCGTCAAGGAAAGTTCCCGGGCAAAGAATGACCGCCGGCGCCTTATAAAGCGAGCCGGTTGCGGTCACCACACCTTCGATGCGTCCGTCGTCTGCCAGCAGGCCGGTAATCTCCTGCTGGACAAGCATGAGGTTGGCTTCCGACTCCAGAACCTGCTTCATGCCGCGCTGGTAACCGGTCCGGTCCATCTGGGCCCGCGGTGACATGACAGCGGGGCCCTTGGTGGCGTTCAGCATTCGAAATTGAATCATATGAAGGTCAGCCAGCCGGCCCATCTCACCGCCCATGGCATCAATTTCACGCACCATCTGGCCCTTGGCGGTGCCGCCAATATTGGGGTTGCAGGGGAGGTTGGCCAGGCTGTCCAATGTCATGGTGAAAAGAATGACGCGGCGGCCCAGTCTCGCGGCCGCAAGTGCAGCCTCACAGCCGGCATGCCCGGCGCCCACTACGATGACATGGGCATCACCTGCCAGGAAGGCGCCCGGTCTCAATAATTCCTGCAAGAGAGAGGTCACGCAGCCCACCTATTTCCCGATACAGAAACGACCGAACAATTCTTCAATCAACGTTTCTGAAACATCGTCGCCCGTGATAGCCGAAAGCTCAGTCAGGGCTTCTTTCAAGGTGATGGCCACCAGATCAAATGACAGACCCCTTTTCAGATCCGCCACGGCCTTCCCGACCAGGCCGGTGGCCCGGTCAATGGCTGACTTGTGGCGGGCGTGCGTCAGAATCTCGTGGCTCTCTCCTGGCCCTGTCTGACCTGCAGGTTCCAGGCCGGGCTCCAGCTGCCCTTCTTCAATGAAAGCAATCAGGACCCGGCGCAGATTAGCCAGATCCTCCTCCTGCCTTTCCGACCAGGCCAGGGCGGGGATCCCCGGGAAACGGTCTGCCGCGTAAACAGCCGGGTCTTCTTTGGCCGGAAGCGCCGGACGCAGGTCATCCTTGCCCAAAATAAGCAGGACCGGGCGGCCCTCCCCGGCCAGCCGGTCGATTCTTTCTGCCTCTGCTTGTTGAATGGCAGGTGAAGGAAGAGGGGGAGACAGAACCCAAAGAACGAGGTCGGCCTCCTGCAGAGCGCTCTCGGCGCGTGCGATTCCCTCGCGTTCAATCGGATCCGGGCTCTCGTGGGCCAGGCCGGCTGTATCCGTCAGATGGATCAGGTAGCCACCCAATGTCAGATCGATTTCAACGGTGTCACGTGTCGTTCCCGGGATGGGGCTGACGATGGCCCGGTCACGTCCTGCCAGGGCATTGAGAATGGATGATTTACCGACGTTGGGGCTGCCGGCAATCACCACAGCCAGTCCTTCGCGGATCACCCGCCCGCTGGTAAATGTATCCGACAGCCGGCCGAGTTCCGCTACCGCTTCATCCAACTCAAGAATCAGGGAGGCACGGTCCTCGGGGCGCTCTTCCTCCTCGTCCCAATCGAGCAGCATTTCAAGATGGGCCAGGGCACCATAAAGTTGATCAGCGCGCCTGCGCACGGTCCGCGAGATCCCACCACGAAGCTGGCGGAAGGCAACTTCTGCCTGCCGCTCTGCCTGGGCGCTGATCAAATCCATAACGGCTTCGGCAGACGACAAGTCCATCTTGCCGTTGATGAAAGCACGGCGGCTGAACTCCCCCGGTCCCGCCGGCCGGGCCCCGGCTGCCATGGCACTGTCCAGAATGGCCTGACGGACTGCCTGACCGCCGTGGCAGGAGACCTCATAGACGTCTTCACCCGTGAAGGAATGGGGTGCCTTGAAACAGGCAAGAACCACCTCATCAATGTCAGCCCAGATGCCCGGTGCCATGGTATAGCCTGCCATCCGGGAGGGGCGGACACGGGCCGTGCCGAAAGGTACAAAAAGCTGATCGCATATGGATCCCGCCCGGGGACCTGAAATGCGAAACACCGCCAAGCCGCTCTCGCCCGGCGGTGTTGAAAATGCCGCAATCGTGTCGATGTCAGGCAGGTTCATCGTCGGATCATCCGATGATCTCCAGACCGGCCGTTGGCGAGATAACAACATAGCGGCGGGGCTCAACACCCTCGCTGTAAGTCGTGATACCCTCTGCGTCGCGAAGGGTCAGATGCACAATGCGCCGTTCGGCAGCGTTCATGGGCTTCAACCTCGATTCGCGCCCCGTATCAAGAACGCGTTCAGCTGTCCGTTTTGCCTGGTGCTGGATGCGTTGTTCACGGCGGGTACGGTAACCGGCCACGTCGACAATGACGCGCAGGTGCTCATCAACGAAGCGGTTGGCCACAATATTGGACAGATACTGGATGGCATCCAGCGTCTCCCCATGCCGGCCGATGGCGACACCACAGTCACTTCCCGTGATCTCAATGTGCAGACTCTCATCTTCACCCAGGAAGGATTCGATCCGGCCATGAATGCCGACACCCGACAGGATGGCTTCAATATAGTCCAGCGCCGCATTCTCCGCGGAAGCAAAACCGCGTTCCCCGCTCGACACCTTCCAATCCTCGTCCTCTTCAGCATCCTCAGCTTCCGGGATACTTGCCCGGGGCTTGTCTTCAGTTTTTTTGGCACGCTTTTGTGCCACCGGCAAGCGGCTGTCATCAGCCGTAACCCTGACGCGGGCCGGCCGCCGGCCAAAACCCAACAACCCGCCTGTTTCGCCTTCATCCAACACTTCAATCAAGGCAAAGTCCTCGCTGACCGCGAGCTCCTCCAACGCCTGACTGATTGCCTGCTCGACCGTCCTGCCGGTCATTTCTATGGCGCGTTCCATGCCAAAAGCCTCCTCACGCACAAACTGCGCAAACCTTACGGTCCGCAGTTATCCGAAGCGCGGCCGTGCCGCGCGCAATGTTTCGTTTACGCATCTTTCTTGCTTCTCAAGCGCTCAAAAAATGCCTTTAATCCACCTTCCTCCTCAGGACTCCCCAAGGAAGATTCGCGCGAACGCGATCTGTCAAAGACCGCCTGTTCCTCCGCATAAGCCAGGCGGATTGGTTTAACGTAATACTGGTAGCCGATCGCGGACTGGAGAATGTACATGACATTCTGGAAAAGCCAGTAAAGGCACATGGCCGCGGGCATGCTGAACATGGTGAAAAGCATGATGAGCGGCATGACAAGGTTCATACTCTTCATCATGCCTGCGCCCGGATCCGGATTCTGGCCGCGTTTGGCAGGATTTGCCTTTTCCCGGCGTTTTTCTTCCTTTGTTTTCTCGGGCCGGGCTGTACTCTTGCGCATGATCTGCATCTGAAAAAAGTAGGTCAGCATAGTGACAACGATGAGCAGGACGAGCGGCAGCTGAACCTGCCATTCGGCCCCAAACCACTTCAGGGGATTGACCGCCGGTGTCATGCCCAGATCGATGCCGAGAAACTTCGTATTGATGAATTGGGGCAATTGGATCCAGCCGTTTGAAACCGACTGCTGAAGCGCGCTTCCGGAAGCGTTCAGGCCATTCAGGACCGGAATATCCATGGAGGCCACATTCTTGACCTGAGTTGCCGTCATCAGCCCCTTGTCCCCAAGCATGTTGGCCATCTTGTAGATATTTTGCATGTCGACGCCGCTGATGAATCGCAGAGGCGCCCTGAAAATATAGATGATCGGCCAGATAACGACCAGCTGGAGGAGGGTGGGCAGACAGCCGGACACCATGGAAATACCGTTGTCTTTATAGAGCTGTTGCGTCAGCTCGTTGACTCTGGCCTGATCCTTGCCGTAACGCCGCTTGATCTCATTGACCTCAGGTTGCAGGGTCTGCTGGCGCAGGGTGCTTCGCTGGCTGCGAAGGCCAAGCGGCATCAGGACAAGCCGGATCAGGACGGTGAAGATAATGATCACCAGCCCATAGCTGTTCAGCCAATTGTAGAGGGTTCCGAGCACCAGTCCGAATAAGTTGTAGAGGGGATCCAGCAAACCGAGCTGAACCGTGATCAATGACGCCATTTGTTTTTTCCTTAACTCAGCGGTACAGCCGGCTGTCAGATTCGAGCGACATCCGTCCGGCAGCACCGCGTATTTTCTTCTCCGGCACGGGATCATACCCGCCCCTGCTAAGTGGCTGACAGCGCAAAACACGCCACAGCGCAAGACCTGCACCCTTGACCGCCCCGTGGACTCTGACCGCGTCCAGGGCATAAGCCGAACAAGTGGGCGTAAACCGGCAACAGGCCGGGTGAGCAGGAGACAAATACTTCTGGTAAAAAGCAATCAGAGCCATCAGTCCCGACGCAACAAAAGAAGGCCGTCCGTCCCTGGGCCGGCTCATCCCCCCTGTACCAGTCTTTTCGCTATTCGCCTTCACGTAAGAAGTTGCCGTTTTTTCCTTCTTTGTCCAATTCATCCTGCCCGGCTCCGGATCCTGCAATGAGCATCCCAACCGTTTGGGTCAGGAAAGCCAGTGCCGGTTCCTTTCCCGGACTCCACCTGGCTGTTACGATCAGGTCAAATCCCGGGAACAAATCCACACTGCTCAGCCTGAACGATTCGCGCAAAAGCCTTTTGGCCCGGTTGCGTGATACCGCCCCCTTGATGGTACGGCTGACTGTGAAACCGACCCGTGGCGTTTGCCGTGCATAAATCCCCCGATGCCGGTAGGCGTGCAAGCCGACGGCGCCACCTCCATGGTAAGTTCCAAGACGGTAAACGCGGGAAAAATCTCGGTTTCGCTTCAGCCTGTCCGCTCTTGCCACCGTTCCCGGCTCCCGTGTCAGGACGAGAGCTTGCTCCGGCCTTTGAGACGGCGCCGTTTCAATACGGAGCGTCCGGATGCCGTTGCCATTCTTTTTCTAAAACCGTGTACGCGGGAACGCTTCCTGCGCTTCGGTTGATAGGTTCGTTTCATTCTATTCCCCCAACCATTCTCTATCTTGACGTTTCAAAAACGCGGCGGTCTTATCGCTTCGTCTGCCCTATGGCATAACGAAAGAATTATACTGAATAAACCGCCTGCCCGTCAATCAGACTCTTCGGCCTTCTGTCTCCCTCAGACTTCCAAAGACCGTTCAGCTGCTTCCACGACGTGTTGCATCAGGATAGTCGTCGTGACCGACCCAACGCCGCGGGGTACGGGCGTGATGTTGGCGACAAGCGGCTCTACTTCATCAAAGGCGACATCTCCGACGAATTTTCCGTCTTCCGTCTCGTTGATTCCCACATCAATGACCGTCTGACCGGCCGCGACCATGTCGCCCCGGACCATCTCCGCCTTGCCCGCGCAGGCAATGATGAGGTCGCTCTCCCGTGTCACGGCAGGCAGGTCAACTGTGCGTGTGTGGCAAATGGTCACGGTCGCGTGTTCTGCCAGCAGCATCATGGCGACCGGTTTGCCAATGACAAGGCTGCGGCCGATGACAACCGCCCTGGCTCCCTTGATCGGAATCCTGTTGTGTTTGAGCATGGCCAGGGTCGCCTCAGCTGTACAGGGGGCGAAACCCGCGCCGGATCCGGTAAAGACGCCTGCCATGGAAGCCGAACTGATGCCGTCTACATCCTTCTCAGCGCTGAGCGTATCGCAAATCTCTGTTTCGTCAAGGTGGGCCGGCAGCGGCCTGAACAAGAGGCAACCGTGAACCGAGTCATCGGCATTGATCTTTTCAATCTCCGCCTTGAGATGATCCTGATCCACATCGGGCGGGAGCGCGTGGACCATGGTCCGGACGCCAAGTTTTTCCGCGCGTTTCAGGGCCCCGCGCTCATAGTAGATATCGTCAGCATTTTCGCCGACCCGGACAATCGCAAGCGTCGGTTCGACGCCCTTTTCACGTAAATTGACAACCCGCTCGATCAGCTGGGCTGATAATTGGTCCGCAACGTCCTTGCCGAGCAAAACATTCGCCATGCCATTTCTCCTTTTTCTGTGTTCTTATCGCGTATCAATTTATTCTAGCATGAAAAAGCGCCGCCGTTCATTCTCGAACGGCGGCGGGCCTTCAGCAATTCATGCCTGATCCGCTCAGGCTTCCACGGCTTCATCTTCCGGTGTGCTCCCCTGGGGTTCCTGCACTTTCCTTCGGACAATCAGATGCCCCTGATCGGAATCAAGATCGATTTCGGCAGTGTCGCCCCGCGAAACCGTATTGTCAAGCAAGGCTTCCGAGAAGCGGTCTTCGACTTCCGTCTGAATCAGACGGCGGAGTGGACGGGCGCCGTACTGCGGCTCATAACCCTTTTCCGCCAGCCAGTCTTTGGCCCGGTCGGTCACGTCGGTCATGAGTCCGATGTCGGCAATTCTGGCAGACAAGCGGTTGATCATGATGTCGACGATCCGTCGCATGGTCGGACGATCCAGCATCCTGAAGAAGATGATCTCATCGATCCGGTTGATAAATTCGGGTGAAAAGGCACGATGCAGCTCTTCCATGACCAGATCACGGGCTTCCTGATAGGTCTTCCCTCCGTAAATCTCTTCTTCCTGTCTGTCCTCCGTTCCCTGCTTTTCGTGCTCAAAGGCAAAACCGATCCGCCGGCCTTCGGGTCCCACCAGCAGGCGGGCGCCAATGTTGGATGTCATGATGAGAATGGTATTTTTAAAACTGACCGTCCGGCCCTGGCCGTCCGTCAGCCGGCCGTCCTCCAGGATCTGCAGCATGGCATTCAGGACATCGGGGTGCGCTTTTTCAATTTCATCGAAAAGGACAACGGAATAGGGACGCCTCCGGACTTTTTCGGTCAGCTGCCCTCCCTCGTCATAACCGACATAACCGGGCGGCGCGCCGATCAGTTTTGAAACATCAAACTTCTCCATGTATTCCGACATGTCAATGCGGACCAGGGCATTTTCATTGCCAAACATAGTCTCCGCCAAGGCTTTGGCTAGTTCCGTCTTTCCAACACCCGTGGTGCCCAGGAAGACGAAGGACCCCGTTGGCCGCTCGGGGTCTTTCAGGCCCAGGCGCCCGCGGCGTATTGCCTTGGCGACCGCGGTGACGGCCTCGTCCTGTCCAAGTACACGTTTCTTCAACTCATCCTCCAGGCGGCGGAGCCGCTCACTGTCATCTTCCGTCAGGCTCCTGACAGGGATACTGGTCCAGCTGGACACGATGTCAGCAATCATATCGGCCGTCAGCACCGGCCAGTCTTCACGGTTTGAGTCAAGGCTGCAATCATGGAGCTTTTTGAGGCTTCCGGCCAGTTGATCCTCCTGCTCTTTAAGATCTGCAGCTTTTTCAAACTCCTCGTCTTTGACCGCCTTTTCCTTGTCTGCCACGACCTGATCCAGCTTCTCCCTCAGCTCACGAACCTCGTCCGATCCTCCCTCAAGGTTGATTCTCAGGCGTGACGAGGCCTCGTCAATCAGATCGATGGCTTTATCAGGCAGAAAGCGATCCGTGATGTAGCGGGTCGACAGCTGCACCGCCGCTTCAACAGCCTCGTCCGAGATCCGCACTCTGTGATGGCACTCATAATGAGGCCGCAGGCCGTAGAGGATCTCGACCGTGTCTTCCTCGCCCGGCTCACTGACCATGACTGGCTGGAACCGGCGTTCCAGGGCGGCATCCTTTTCAATGTGCTTGCGGTATTCATCCAGGGTGGTCGCCCCGATGACCTGTACTTCCCCCCGTGCCAGCATGGGTTTGAGAATATTGGAGGCATCCATGGCTCCCTCGGAAGCTCCCGCGCCGATAATGGTATGGAGTTCATCGATGAAGAGGACGATGTTGCCTGCCTCGACTGCTTCATCGATACCCTTTTTCAAGCGCTCCTCAAATTCACCCCTGTATTTTGACCCGGCCAGCATGCCTCCGAGATCAAGGGAAACAAGGCGCTTGCCCCGAAGCAGGTCAGGCACTTCGTCCGCGACGATCTTCTGGGCCAATCCCTCCGTGATGGCGGTTTTGCCGACACCCGGCTCACCGATCAGGACGGGATTGTTCTTGGTCCTGCGGCAAAGGATCTGTTCGATGCGGCGGATCTCCTCCTCGCGCCCGATGATGGGATCGAAGCGATCCTCTGCTGCCATCTGTGTCAAGTCACGGCTGAATTTATCCAGGTTGGGTGTGTCCGAGTCTTTCGACTCCCTTTCCGTACGGGTCGCTTCCATGCCCCTGCCCTGTGCTGCAGGCATCTGACCTTCCTGACTCGCATCCGACAACCGGCTGTAAAACTGCCGCGGGGAAATTCCCACTTCCTCAAGAATCCGAACAGCCACACTGTCACCTTCCCGCAAAATCCCCATCAGGAGATGCTCGGGTTCGATGACCCCGCTTTGGGTACGGCCCTCTGCTTCCTTGGCGGCAAGATTAACGACGAGACGGGTCCTGGGCGTCATCATGCCGATGATCTGGTTGCCATCGATCTGTTCTGCTTCCGCCTGTGGAACATCGGCAGGCTGCTTGTGGTTAAGGACTGTCAGATGCCGGCTGATTGCCTGGGTGTCCAGCCCGGCCTGGGCCAGCAGGTCACTGGCAAGGCCAGCGCGTTCAGCAACGATACCTGCAAGCAGGTGTTCTGTCCCGATGTAACCGGTCTCAAAGGAGCGCGCCGTCACCCAGGCGGATCCCAGCGCCTCTCCGGATCTTCTCGAAAATCGTATCATCATTTGTTTATCCCCCTGAACTGCATTGTTAAGTTTTAGACCTTATGCTCTTTTAGTGCTTGCCGGATATAGCCGGCCCGCGCCTGGTCACGTTCCCTTTCATCCATGGGCTTGCCGGCTCCCTGTTGAATCGCGCCTTCCCCTGTTTCTGTCAACAACAACTGGATCACCCCATAATCCGGCATCCCTTCCAGTCCCAGCTCTCTTCCAAGCCGGACAAGCGACAGAAGCCGCAGGGCTTCCTCTGATCTCATCAGGCGGGCCTTGGCTAAAAGGCCCATTGCACGGCCGATTTCATCCTCCAATGCGGCGGGATCGCGGGCATGAAGGGCGCGCCGTGCTTTTCGCTCCTCCTGGGCCAGGTCGATGACAAGCCGGTCCAAGTCAGCCAGGATCTGGTCTGCCGTGACACCCAGGGTTACCTGGTTTGACAGCTGAATCATGTCGGCTTTCGCTTCAGTTCCCTCGCCTTCCGCTCCCCTCAGCACATAACCTGCCTTGGCCAGTTTTTCGGCCAGCGCCCCCATGATCCCGGATCGGATCAGGCCTGGCAAGTGGAGCATGACGGACGCCCGCATGCCGGTTCCCGTGTTGGTCGGACAGGCAGTCAGGTAGCCCAGACGATCGTTTTTGGCGAAAGGCAGCCGGGCTTCCAGCGATGCCGCACATTGGGCGACCCCCCCGGCGGTTTCATCGAGGCGGAGCCCCGCACTGACCGCATACAGCCTCAAGTGATCTTCCTCGTTAACCAGAATGCCCGAGGCTTCCCCCGGGAAAAGCAGGAGGACCTTCCCTTTGGTGTCACCCAGCATGCTTCTGCTGATAATCCGCCGTTCGGCCAGGGCCAGCGATTCAATGGCGCCCAGACCGGCCAGTTCAACAATGAGCGGTTTTTCGCCTGCTTCCTGACAAGTGGAACGGAAGGCCTTGACGACCCTGTCTTTGACATAGTCCAGTTCATCCGGTTTCAACCGCCAGGGAAAGGGCGTGTGGGCCAGGTTTCTGGCCAGCCTGACACGTGTCGAGATGACGACATCACTGACAGGGCCTTCTTCCAGGTACCAGGCCATCAGTCGCCCCCCTCTTCCCCTTGCAGATGTTTTTGTATTTCGTCACGGATTTTTGCCGCTTCCTCATAGGCCTCGTCCTTGACCGCCTGATCCAGCCGCTGGCGCAACTCCCTCACCCTTTCGGGGCCATCACTCTGACCAGGGGCTTCAATATGGCGTGTATGCCCCTGCACCCGGCGAAAAACAGGGTCAAGCACGGTGGAAAAGGTGTCATAACATTGCTCACAGCCCAGCAAGCCCTTTTCCTTCAGTTCGCGCTCAGTCTCCCCGCAGGAGGGGCACACCCGCCCGGCCGGCTCCTTGCGCAAGGATGCGGGATAACCAAAAAGCGAGGGACCGGGCAGGATGGAGTCGAACAGACTCCCCCACAAGGAATCCGCCGTTTGACTGGCGGCGGCGCATCGGTCACACAAAAACTCACTTCGCTTCTGCCCCTGGACGGTCCGGCTTAACTGGACGGTCGCCTGGCGCTGACCACAGTTCTGGCATCGCATGATTACTCCTCCTCTGCCGCAAGTCTGGTGAGCATCTGGCGGAACAGGTCGGACCGTACGAGGTCACGGGTCGGCATGGCGATCTGCCGCAGGCTTGTATCCGAAAGCGAAGCCTTCATAAGCAGAAGAACCTCCTGCGAAATCAAGTCAAGTGCCCTCAGCTGTCCGATCAGGACATTGGCCTGGTGCTGGCTTAAGCGGGTGGAAACCGACCGCACCAGATGCATCAGGTATTCGGCTTCCCGGGTATAGGGCACCCGGGTAATCCGGACGTAGCCGGACCCGCCGCGGCGGCTCTCCACCACATAGCCGTGCCGGTGGCTGAACCGCGTCGTAATCACATAGGTGATCTGGGAAGGAGCCACCTGCAGCTCGGAAGCAAAGGCATTGCGCGACAGCTCACAAAAACCGTCCTGCTTTTCAATCAGATCAAGAATCGTTCTTTCAATCATGTCCGTCAGACTGCTCATCCCTGCCGCCATTTCTATATCTAGACTTTTACTATCTTTGACTTTCATTATAAAACGATCGGGCCGGGCCGTCAATAGAAATGGAAAACCCCGCATTCGCGGGGCAGTCCAAAAGGAATGGCGGAGGGAGTGGTGATCAGCTGTCACCACCCTCCTCATCCAGATCCTCAACGAAATCAAAGAGTTCCGCGAGCGGGTTATCTTCTTCCAGGTCCGGCTCTTCCTCAGGCGGTGTCATGTCGAAAGAACATTTGTTGACAAATACGTCCGGATCCAGTCCCCTCTCACGCATGAAGGTCTCGTAATCCTCCTGTGATTCGTGGGTGAAACCGAGCTCCCTCGCCTCTTGCTCATACTCCGTGCGCGCGATCCGGTCATCCGCCGTCGCGTTAAGCAGCGGCATGTTTGCGGGAACAACCGGGACGGCGCTGATGTTGCGGTAACGCGACAGGCCGGTTCCTGCCGGAATCAGCTTGCCGATGATGACATTTTCCTTCAGGCCTTCGAGAGGATCAATCTTGCCTTTGACCGCGGCATCAGTCAGGACACGGGTCGTCTCCTGGAAAGACGCGGCGGACAGGAAGGACTCCGTTGCCAGCGAGGCCTTGGTGATGCCCAGAAGCACCTGCTTGCCATCGGCAGGCTGGAGATCGTTTTCAACGGCCTCCTCGTTTGCCCTGTGGTACTCCGCCATGTCAACGATGCTGCCCGTGAGCAACTGCGTGTCTCCCGGGTCTTCGATTTTGAATTTCCTTAACATCTGGCGGACGATGATCTCGATGTGCTTGTCATTAATCTCAACGCCGTTATTCTTATAGACTTTCAGGACTTCGGCGATGATGTATTTCTGGACACCGCGGGCACCCTGGATCTTCATGATGTCGTGGGGATTGACCGAGCCGTCTGTAATCAGATCGCCCTCCTCGACCACATCGCCGGTGTCCACAATCAGCGGGGTCGAAATCGGAATGCTGTATTGTTTCGTCTTGCCGTCCTCCGCAGTCACGATCACCTCCCGGCGGCGTTTTTCTGTTTCATTGACGGTGACTGTTCCACTCAGCTCCGTGATGACCGCCTGCCCCTTGGGCTTTCTGGCTTCGAACAACTCCTCAACACGGGGAAGACCCTGTGTGATATCGTCACCCGACGCGATACCGCCTGTGTGGAAGGTCCGCATGGTCAGCTGTGTTCCCGGTTCACCGATGGACTGGGCCGCCATGATGCCAACCGCTTCACCGATCACGGTCGGGCCGCCGGTCGCCAGGTTGCGGCCATAACACTTGGCACACACACCCTTGTCGCACTGGCAGGTCAGGTTGCTGCGGATCGGGATCCGCAACATGCCAAGTTCCTCGATCTTGACAGCAGTTGAATTGCTGATGATCTCGTTCTTTTCGACCAGGACTTCACCCGTTTCGGGATGCAGGATGGGAAGCGCGGCGTAGCGCCCTTCAATCCTGTTGGCCAGAGTCTCGACGACACGTTTGGTTTTGCCGCCGACCACGACCGGTGACACCTCAATGTAGTCATCGGTTCCACAGTCCTCGCTGCGGATAATCACATCCTGGGAGATGTCGACCAGACGGCGGGTCAGGTAACCGGAGTCAGCCGTCTTCAGGGCAGTATCGGACAGGGACTTGCGCGCGCCATGGGACGAAATGAAGAATTCAAGAACGTTCATGCCCTCGCGCAGGTTGGATTTGATGGGAATTTCGATGGTACGTCCCGAGGTATCGGTCATGTTGCCCCGCATACCCGCAAGCTGCTTAATCTGGTCGATATTGCCCCGGGCACCCGACAAGGACATCATGTATATGGGATTGTAAACACCAAGACGCTCCTTGAGCGCTTCAGTGATCTCGTCGGTGGTCGCGCGCCAGATGCCGACGACCGTCCGGTAACGGCCTTCTTCGCTGAGAAGACCAAGCTGGTACTGATGGTTAACGCTTTCAACCCGCTCTTCTGCGGCCCGGATCAGATTCTCCTTGACTTCGGGAACAATCATGTCAAAGATACCGATGGAGATTCCTCCCACGGTCGCGTAATGGTAACCAAGTGTCTTGATCTCATCCAGAACTCTCGCTGTCTCGGTAATGCCACAGGTATGGATGGATCGTTCGATGATCTTGGCCAGCTCTCTTTTGCCGATGACAAAATCACACTCCAGGGCTACCTGGCTTGCGTCGTCATCGCCGCGCTCAACATAACCCAGCGTCTGGGGAATGATCCCGTTGAAGATGAAGCGGCCCAGGGTCGACTCGACCAGCCCCTTATATTGTCTACCTTCCCGTTCCACCTGGCGGCGCACCACAATGCGCTGTCCGATGGTGATCTGCTTGTTGTCATAAGCCATCATGGCCTCATCAAGACCGGCAAAAACCCGGAGCGGTTCGTTTTCAGGGCTGTTGGGGTTTGGTTTTTCGTTGGTCAGATAATAGCAGCCCAGCACAATATCCTGGGTTGGCACCGTCACCGGTTTGCCATCCTGCGGTTTCAAGAGGTTGTTGGATGACAGCATGAGGAAACGCGCTTCTGCCTGCGCTTCTGCCGAGAGCGGCACGTGGACCGGCATTTGGTCACCGTCGAAATCGGCGTTAAAGGCAGTACAGACAAGCGGATGAAGCTGGATAGCCCGGCCCTCAACCAGCACAGGTTCAAAGGCCTGGATGCCCAGTCTGTGAAGCGTGGGCGCCCGGTTCAACAGAACGGGGTGATCCCGGATGACTTCGTCCAGCATATCCCAGACCAGGTCGCCGCCCCGCTCAACCTGGCGGCGCGCGGACTTGATGTTCTGGGCGTATCCGTGCCGCATGATTTCACGCATGACAAAGGGCTTGAAAAGCTCCAGTGCCATTTCCTTGGGCAGGCCGCACTGATGCAGTTTCAACTCGGGTCCGACCACGATAACCGAACGGCCGGAATAGTCGACCCGCTTTCCAAGAAGGTTCTGACGGAACCTGCCCTGCTTGCCTTTGAGGAGGTCGGACAGGGATTTCAGGGGCCGGTTGCCGGCGCCTGTCACAGGGCGGCCGCGGCGGCCGTTGTCGATCAGGGCGTCCACCGCTTCCTGAAGCATGCGTTTTTCATTGCGGATGATAATATTGGGTGCGCCCAGCTGCAACAGTTTGTTCAGACGATTGTTGCGGTTGATGACGCGCCGGTAAAGATCGTTGAGATCGGAGGTGGCAAAGCGGCCCCCGTCAAGCTCGACCATGGGGCGAAGCTCGGGCGGCAGGACGGGCAGGACATCCAGCACCATCCAGTCAGGGCGGTAGCCTGAGTTCTTGAAAGCCTCGACAACTTCGAGCCGCTTGATCAACCTTAATTTTTTCTGGCCGCGGGCATGGGCAAGCTCTTGCCTGAGGTCTTCCGCCAGGCCTTCGACATCGATGCCGGCCAGAAGATCCCGGATGGCCTCAGCGCCCATCTTGGCGACAAAAGAATTGCGCCCGTGCTCAAGGACGGCTTCGCGGTAATCGCGCTCATTGATGATCTGCATCTTGGTGAAAGAGGTCACACCGGGATCAATCACAATGTAGGCCGCAAAATAGATCACCTTTTCCAGGTTTCGCGGAGACATATCGAGCATAAGGCCCATGCGGCTGGGGATACCCCGGTAATACCAGATGTGGGTGACAGGGGCGGCCAGCCTGATGTGACCCATGCGCTCGCGTCTCACCTTTGACAGTGTGACTTCAACGCCGCACTTGTCGCAGATAATATTGCGGTAACGCTTGGTTTTGTATTTGCCACAGTAGCATTCCCAATCCTTGGAAGGTCCGAAGATTTTCTCGCAGAATAAACCGTCCGTTTCCGGCTTCAGTGTCCGGTAGTTGATGGTCTCCGGTTTTTTTACCTCACCTTTCGACCAGGTAAGAATTTTCTCCGGGGACGCGAGGCCGATTCCGATTGATTCAAAGTTGCCTAATTCTGACATTACCCGACCTCTCTCCATTATTCTTCCCCCTCATCCTGCCCATGATCGGGCTCC
>CAZGCS010000006.1:6034-14089 GCA_964524395.1 uncultured Mageeibacillus sp. | reverse complement strand
GGTTCAGGGATGTTCTCCCCCTTGACGATTGCCTCGTAGGTCTTGGTTCTGCCCCAGATGTCATCCGACTTGACCGTCAGGATTTCCTGCAGGGTATAGGCCGCCCCGTACGCTTCAAGTGCCCAGACTTCCATTTCGCCAAATCGCTGTCCGCCGAACTGGGCCTTGCCGCCAAGTGGCTGCTGGGTGACCAGCGAGTAAGGTCCGATCGAACGCGCGTGAATCTTATCGTCGACCAGGTGGAGTAATTTCAGGTAATACATAATCCCCACGGTTACACGATTTTCAAAGGGTTCGCCGGTACGGCCGTCATAGAGAATGGTCTTGCCGTCCGTCTCCATGCCCGATGCCTTGAACGCGTCAACCACATCCTGTTCATCGGCTCCGTCAAATACGGGGGTGGCAATCTTATAGCCCAGCTTGTCCGCCGCAGCGCCAAGGTGCAGTTCAAGCAACTGGCCTACGTTCATTCGCGACGGTACGCCAAGCGGGTTCAGGACGATGTCAAGCGGTGTCCCGTCAGGCAGGAATGGCATATCCTCTTCAGGCAGAATTTTCGACACGACACCCTTATTGCCGTGCCTTCCCGCCATTTTGTCGCCGACTGAGATCTTTCTCTTCTGTGCCACATAAACGCGAACCAGCTTGGTTACGCCGTGTTTCAACAATTCATCATTATCGCGGGTAAAGGTCTTGATATCGACCACGACGCCTGATTCCCCGTGAGGAACGCGGACCGATGTGTCACGGACCTCGCGGATCTTTTCCCCGAAAATTGCCCTGTAAAGGCGTTCCTCGGGTGTCAGCTCGGTTTCACCCTTGGGGGTTACCTTGCCGACCAGGATATCACCCGCATGAACTTCGGCACCGATGCGGACGACGCCTTCCTCGTCCAGATCCCGCAGGGCGTCATCAGCTACGTTGGGAATTTCACGTGTGATTTCCTCGGGACCCAGTTTGGTGTCACGGGCTTCACACTCGTACTCCGTGATGTGAATTGAAGTGTAGACATCATCGCGGACCAGACGTTCGTTCAGGAGAATGGCGTCCTCAAAATTGTAGCCCTCCCACATCATGAAACCGATCAGGACATTGCGGCCAAGCGCCAGTTCACCCTGATCCGTTGACGGACCATCCGCGATAATCTCACCTGTCTCCACACGGTCACCCGCGCTCACAAGCGGACGCTGGTTGATGCAGGTTCCCTGGTTGGACCGGTCATATTTCTTGAGCGGATAGTTGTCCAGTGTCTGATCGTCCGCGCGGACACGGATCAGGTCTCCGGCCACATGATCGACGACACCTCCCCTCGCCGCGATGACGCAGACGCCGGAATCCTTGGCAGCCCGGTGTTCCATACCGGTACCGATCACGGGTGATTCTGTCTGGATTAAAGGAACAGCCTGCCGCTGCATGTTCGATCCCATGAGCGCCCGGTTGGCGTCATCGTTGCCCAGGAAAGGAATCAGCGATGTGGCCACTGAAACGAGCTGCTTGGGTGACACGTCCATCAGATCGACCCGGTCGGGATCGAGCTCAAAGAATTCATCACGGAAGCGGCAGGAGATTTTCTTGCCGATGAAATGGCCCTGCTCGTCAAGCGGTTCGTTGGCCTGCGCGATGTTGTAGCGGTCTTCCTCATCCGCGGTCAGGTAGCGGATCTGGCCCGTAACCAGCCCGGCCTCCTTATCGTAGACGCGGTAGGGTGTTTCAAGAAAACCGTAGCGGTTGACCCGGGCGTAAGTCGCAAGCGAGTTGATCAGGCCGATGTTGGGACCTTCCGGCGTTTCGATGGGGCACATGCGCCCGTAATGGGAAGAGTGGACGTCGCGGACCTCAAAGTTGGCACGCTCCCGCGAGAGGCCTCCCGGCCCCAGGGCTGACAGGCGGCGCTTATGCGTCATTTCAGCCAGCGGGTTGGGCTGGTCCAGAAACTGCGACAACTGACTCGAGCCGAAGAACTCCTTGATGGCTGCGGAGATGGGACGCGTGTTGACGATATCTTTGGGCGCGGCCGCCTTGATATCCGGAATAGTCTGCATGCGCTCGCGGACAACACGGTCCATACGGGAGAAACCGATCCTCATCTGATTTTGGAGCAGTTCGCCGACTGAACGGATCCGGCGGTTACCCAGGTGATCGATGTCATCGCTTTCACCGACACCATACTCAAGACCGATGTAGTAGCTCATGACAGCCAGAATGTCGTGAAGGGTCAGATGATGGGGAATCAAGTCCAGCCTGCGTGCCTCCAGCTGCTGCTGCAACATTTCAACCGGATCGGCAGCTTCTGCCACCTCTTCAACGATTTCGCGCAGGACAGGTGTGTAGACGGATTCCGTGATACCTGCTGCGGCATAATCGACTGCCTGGGCTATTTCCTTGCCGAGGTAGCGCGTCATGAATTTTTCGGCGTCGACGCGCTCATTGCCGACAACCCGCAGCTGCCGGTCGAACTGCGTCACCGAATCACCGACCCGGTGAATGGGAAATACGTCGACCGAGTTAATGCCCGCCTGCTGGATGGCCTCTGCGGCCTCTGCCGTGATGATCTCATCCGCCAGGGCAAGGACCTCTCCATCGTCTGCAATGATGTCTGCAGCGGCCAGATGACCCGCCAGACGTGAAGCCAGGGCAAGCTTCTTATTGATTTTATAAATGCCGACCTTGGCCAGATCGTAGCGGTTAGGCTGGAAAAAATTGTTGTGAAGGAGCGTCTGCGCCCCCTCACGCGTGTAGACCTCGCCGGGTCTCAATTTGCGAAAGAGCTCCTGCAGCCCCTCATCGCTGGTCTTGCAACCATCCTTTTGCATGGTCATGAGCAGGGATTCCTCACTGCCCAGCACCTCGACGATCTCCTCGTCGGTGCCGATACCGAGCGCCCGCAAAAGAATCGTCAGGTGAAACTTCCGCTGGCGGTCGACGCGCACCCAGAGAATACGCTTGGAATCCGATTCAAACTCGATCCAGGCGCCCCGGTTGGGGATGACCTGGGCTGTATAGAGTTCCACCTCACTCTTATCGCGGATAATGTCAAAATAGGCGCCCGGTGAACGGACAAGCTGGCTGATGATCACACGTTCCGCCCCGTTGATAATGAAGCTTCCTGTCTCCGTCATCAGTGGAAACTCGCCGATGAATACGTCTTGTGTCTTGATGTCATCATTGACACGGTCATGCAGCTGGACTTTCATGTACAGTTTGGCTGCGTAATTGGCGTCTCTTTCCTTGCACTCTTCAATCGAATACGTCGGATTGTCGATGTCAAAGTCACGACCGACAAAAGAAAGCTCGATATCGCCGGAAAAGTCAGTAATAGGCGAGGATTCCCTGAGAACCTCCATCAGCCCTTCTTCAATAAACCATTTGTAACTGCTTTTCTGGATTTCAAGTAAATCCGGGATATCGAGGATTTCGTCAATCTTTGAGTACGACATTCTCTGCACTCGTCCGTATTGAACGGGCTTTATCATCAGCGATCACCTCACAAATCGGACCGGCTTTGTTTCGCTCGCATCGTCTAGCCGGCCTTGACGATGCTTCCTCACGTGATATAATTGCATCATCGCAGGGCTGGTGGACCACAAGTTCTGTGGTTGTTGGCACGCAAAGACAGCGCCGGCGACACATCGAACCATTCTAGCATGCTTTGATTTTCGAGTCAACAGCTTTTTTTATTTAGAGAAAGAGTATTGATGTGAAGACAAAACGGACACCGCGTCTGATCGCGACAGTCCTGATGGTGCGGGCGACACGCGCCGTTATGCGGCTCTTCCGCTTGAAAGCGACCCACTTTCCCGGACAGCTGGCCAAAAAACTTTGCCCCGATTTTCTTTCACGCATCGAAAAACCGGACCGGATTATCGCCGTTACCGGAACCAATGGCAAAACAACAGTTGCCAACCTGGTCGCCGATATGGCCGCGAACCTGGAACTCTCTTTTGCCCACAACGCCTATGGCAGCAACATTGAAGAAGGCATCATCACGGCACTCCTGGACGCGACAAGTCTGACCGGCCGCAAAAAACTGCCACTGGCTATCCTGGAAATCGATGAACGGGTGACCCGCCTTGTCTTCAAGAGCCTGCGCCCTGACTATCTGCTGGTTACCAATTTGTTTCGTGAATCCTATCTCCGAAATGCTCACGGTGAGTTCATTTTCGATATCCTGAATGAGAGCATCCCTCCGGAAACGCATCTGATCATCAACGCCGATGACCTGCTTTCCCAACAGCTCGGCGAAGGCCGGTCTTTCACCTCGTACGGCATCGGCCGTCTGCCGGGCGAGCCGGCCATCACCTCCAATCTGATCCGTGATGTCAGCCTTTGTCCCCGGTGCGCGAAACCTCTGACCGACGATTTCATCCGCTATCACCATATCGGGCGTTCGCATTGCGACTACTGCGGTTGGCAGTCACTTTCCCCCGACTATGAAGTAAAGTCCATGACAGCCCGGAACTTTGTCATCGAGAACCGCCTGGGAGATAAAAGTCCGCAGGAAGAATCTTACCCTTTCAAGGGTGAGAATATTCTTGACCTCTACAATGTTCTGGCTGCCGTCGCCCTGTTCAGAACGCTTGATTATGACAGGGAGACAATTACCCGGGCGCTCGCGGAAGTGAGCATCGGCGAATCTAGAAAAGAAGTCATCCGGACAGGTGATAAAACCATCTACCGCATGCTGGCGAAGGGGAAAAACCCGATTGCCGTCAGCCGGGTCCTGGACGCCCTGTGCGCCATACCCGGACGCAAGCAGTTTATCCTCCTGGTCGATACAAGCGTAGAGAAAATGTCGGAAGAAGACAACACTGCCTGGCTCTACGACACCGACCTTTCCATTCTGGCCCGTGAAGACGTCGCTGGCGTCGTCATTGGCGGCAGGCGGGCAGAGGATATCCGTACAGCTCTTCTTTTTGCCGGCGTCCAGCCGGGAAAGATCAGGATCAGCCGCAACAAAAGCGAGACGGGGTCGCTGATAACGGAGGCCCAGGGTCCGGAAATACTGGCCATTCTTTACGAGCTCTATTCAGAACCGGTATCGCGGAAGGTCGCGGCTTCTCTGCAGCAGGCTTTCCGCCGGCAGTTGCCGGACAGCGGGGATTTACACCATGCGGGTTGAGATCATTTACGGCGAACTGGCAAACCTGCTGGGCGAACACGGCACGCAGGAGCTGCTCTCCCGGACATTCGGGGAGGACGCGCTGGTCAGGACTTCCTTTCCTGCCTTGCCGGCTTTCCTGGATGGCGGAATCGACCTGGTCTATATGGGGCCCATGACCGAACGGACACAGCGGCTGGTTCTCGGCCTGTGGCGTAGTCTGGGAGACCTGTTCAGAAAGGCCATTGAAAAGGGCACAGTCTTTTTCCTTGCAGGCAACGCACTCGATCTGACCGGGCGCACCATCCGTTACGAAGATGGCGAAACGGTCGAAGCGCTGAGTCTTTATCCCTTTGATACCTTCTGCCGACGCTACGATCGCCACAATGAAGTCGTATGCGCCAGCTTCAATGATCTTCCCGTCATGGGTTTCCGATCCCAGTTTACGGTACACACGGGTGACGCGGGCGCCTACCCCTTCCTTCTCACCGCCCATGGCTCCGGCATGAATCGTGACACAGCCGTCGAGGGCATCCATGACAGAAATTTCTTTGCGACGGACCTGCTTGGTCCCTTTCTGATCCTGAATCCTGCTTTTACCCGCCGGCTTTTCAGTCTGGCAGGCTATGACGGGCCGCTGCCTTTTGAGGAAGAGATGAAGGCCGCGGCAAAAACCAGGTTGGAAGACTTCACGGAAACATTTGCCAAAAAAAGTAAAGCGGCGAAATTCATACAGTCCTACCTGCAAAAAGAAAGCCGGATCCTGGACCCGGCTGTCAACTGGGCGGGTAACGAAAAGAAGGAGTCCTGAAAGGGAAGAGCGGAATCATTACGGCGCGGCGGAACCGCGCCGTAGTTCTCTGTTACCGCGGTCAGCCCGCCGGCAAAAGCGCCGGATCTTTCTCTTCCGGTTCAGCCGGTGACCGGCCGAAAAGAGCGCTGAAGAAGTCTGTTTTGCCGACAAATTTCATGCCAAAGGGGTGGCGCGTCACTCGAGCGTCATTGGAAATTTGTTCGACCCACTCATTGAGGTGGATCTCTTTTAGTGATTCCCTTATTCTGCCCGGCAACTCCGGTTCCTCGCCGTATCCTTCAAAATACATGACGTGATAGCCGTGAACCGTCTTGACAATGCCTGTATCACCTTTTTTGCGGCCGTCCTCCGTGCACCACTGCTCGAATTCGCTGACCATCGCGCCGGCGGAAACATCTTCGTAGAGACCACCCGCTGCCTTGCTTCCCGGATCCTCGCTGTACTGGATGACCAGCTTGACAAAAGAGGCTTCGGTTTGGTCGCCGTCAAGGTATTCTTGCAGTACATCCTCCGCTTCCTTTTTCAACTCCCCGTCTGTCTTCTCCTCCGCTGCCTCTTCTGTATTACGGATCAGGATATGGCGGACAGAATAGGGCTTGAAGCCGTCGCGCGCGCGACTGACAAACTGAACCAGGGTGACGGTGGTGGTTCCCTCGATGACTTTGGCGTCGCCTTGCTTCCTGCCGTCTTCTTTCAGGAAGTCCAGAACAGAGCTTGCAATCCTCCCTGCACGTTCCTTTTTAATCACCAATGAATCCGGATTCTCTCCGATGTCCGCAGCTTCATCTTCCGAAACATACTTGAGTATGGTCTCTTCGAAGGAAAATTCGGCCAGATCCCCCAGCGCCAGGTTGGCTGTTTTGACCAGATCGTCAAGTGCCTCTTTCTTATCATCGTCTGTCGCGTCTTCATCCGTTTCCAACCTGAAAACGTAATGTTGATAGGTGTAAACATCAAGGTTGTCCTTATGTTCCTGGTAAAAATCCTCAACCTTATCGTCGGACAGATCGGCCTGCCCGCGCACCGCATCTTCGTAAAAGTTGATCAGCATGGAGTTCCGCAGGTCGCGCTCAATCATCCGCAAGGAAACGCCCGGTCCATAATAAAGCTTGAGCAGGCTGCTGACACTGTGTCCGCTTGAAACAGCCATCTGTGTGAACTGCTCTTCCAGCGATTTGACGCTCTTGTCCATCTCCGCCAGCTGATCTTCATCCGGTTGAAAGCCCTGGCGTTCGATTTCGTTGAGGGCTGAATACATGAAGGTAATGCTGGGCAGCAGTTGATTGATGAATTCCTCCCGGATGGTTGTATCGGAACCCTGCCCGGCCTCCTGGTCGAGTATTTTTTGAAACTCCTCGGTAAAGGCCAGTCCGTACTGTTCCGAAGCTGCCATGTTGCCCATGACAATGTTCAGATCGGCTGCGGTCAGCTTGCGTTCGTCAACGGTCAGCGCCGTCACAGACTTGGTCAGAAGCCCGGTCGAGGAAATAAACCAGGTAAGCAAGGCAATGACGACCAGAACAGCAAGAACCGAAAGAACCACTTTCTTCCACACCGAGCGCAGCTCGATTTTTTTCTTGTTGCCGTCGGATCCTTTCATCCGGGCCAGGCGCGATTTGCGCTCTGCCCTTGCTACCTGATGTTTCCAGTCGCTTGAAGTTTCTTTTTTAGCCATGTATTTACCTTCTTTTTCCGCGGTGTGCGGCACCATTATTTTCGGTTCACGCGTAGGAAAGTGTAGCACAAAGGCAACTGAATGAGAAACCGGCCACCCCTCTTTCAGGCCGGATTTACCAGTTGCAGCCTGGCGGGCAGTTCCCCGGGATGACCGAGCCAGAATGTTGGCTTGAGGCGGTCAATCTCTCCGTGATCCATGGCTGTCCAGCCAACGGCGGCGAAAAGGTTGCCGGCCCGGTAAGCGCTTTCCAGATCCATCGAGGTGTCCCCGACGTAAAGTACCTGGTCAGCGCGCGTGATGCCGAGCCGCTTCATGGCGAGCAGGAGGGGCTCGGGGTCGGGTTTGTGTTTAATGGTATCCTCGGCGCAGACAGTCACATCAAAGAAGGCGGTCAGATCAAAAGCATCCAGGCAAATCTCCATGCCATCACAGCGGCGTGCCGTAACAATGCCGGTGAGAAAACCC
>CAZGCS010000006.1:0-5934 GCA_964524395.1 uncultured Mageeibacillus sp. | reverse complement strand
CGGACAATCCGGTTGTCCGAGATGGCCAGCACACGGAAAGTCAGGGGACCGTAATGCACAACAGGGCGTTCGTGCTCTTCGGGAATCCTGTCCAGCAGATCGATGACAAGGCCCGCCACCGTATCGTACTCGTCATCGTCAATGGGGATCCCTGTAACCCGGGCCAGCCGGTCCAGCGGGTAGCTCCCTTCGACCAGCCAGTTGCCGGGGGCAATCTCAATCAGCTCCTGCTCGACCTCGTCGTATTCGTCCTCAATGTTACCTACAATCTGCTCGATCAGATCCTCGATGGTCAGAAGACCCGCCGTGCCACCATATTCGTCGATGACGATGGCCATCTGTATATGATTCTGCTGCATCTCGCGAAACAAATCACTGATGTTCCTCGTTTCCGGGGTGAACCAGGCGGGCCGCATGATTTTCGTAAGTGAGAACACCTCGTCCCCACGGGTCTGTTCCCGGTAGAACAGGAGGTCCTTGACGTGCAGAATTCCTACGATGTTATCGACCGACCCCTCGTAGACGGGAAAGCGGGTGTACTTGGTGTCGTATAGAAAGGACATGGTCTCCTCGATTCCCGCGCTGGCAGGCAGGGCTTCGATTTCCGTCCGGTGTGTCATGATTTCGCCCGCGATCTTGTCGTCAAATTCGAAGAGATTGGCAATCAGTTCACGGTTGTCATCTTCAATAGCGCCCACGGCGTGGCCGGCTTCAAGCATCTGTAAAAACTCCTCCTCCGTTGGCGCCGGCTCGGGAACCTCAAGATCACGCAAACCCAGAATTTTTAAAATCAGGCTGCTGGTGACATACAGGAGCAAATCGATGGCAGTCGCCAGAAAGATTGAAGGGGCTAGGAAATACCAGCTGTATCTGACAAAGATGCCGGCTCTTCTCCCGGCTGCCCGTTCGGGGAGCACCAGACCGAACAGGAGCAGGACGAAAACAAAGAGGATGAAAAAAGCAACGGCCAGACAGGATGAAGCGGGCGGGTGATCCACGCCGGTCCAGCTGACCAGACGGGGAATGGCCAGAGTCGCGCTCCAAGAGAGACCGGCAAGGCCGGCGAGAATCCGGGAGAGGGAGAGCCGCCGGTGTAAACGATCCGGTTCCTCCAGCAGGCGTTGAAAGATTCTTCCTCCGGCCTCGAATGAAGTGGCGGCCTCCTCCCGCTTTTCACGGGCGATGATGCGAATGTCCTTGGCAAAGGCAGTGAGCAGGCCCAGGAGGATGAGAAACAGAAGCGGAACCAGCAAGGCCACGGCAAGAGATATGCCAGGTTCTCCGGCTGTTGTCTCGAGCACGTATAACTTCATGCGGGCTGCCATCTTCAGGAACCTCCATCAGTCATGGACAAGTGGCTGGTAAGAAAAGAAAAGACCAGTCATCTTCAGGCCGATCTTTCTTCTGATGGCCCGCGGTCTCGGGGATGGAACCGCGGGCCAGGCATTTCGCTTAATCTTCTTGTTGCGCTGCTGCAATAATTTTATCCGCAATGTTCTGGGGGATCTGCTCATAGCGGATAAACTCAATGGTGAACCAGCCGCGGCCCTGAGTCATCGACTTCAGGTCGGTCGCGTATTTGGCTATTTCAGCCCGGGGTGCCTCCGCCTCGACAACCTGATGCCCCTGGATGGTATCGGCATGAATGCCCAGGATACGACCGCGCCGTTTATTCAAGTCGCCCATGATGTCGCCCAGGAAGTCGTCGGGGATGTGGACTGACAACTTGTCGATCGGCTCCAGCAGAACAGGGTCGGCCTGTGGCAATCCCGCGCGATAGGCCAGGCGGGCAGCCAGCTTGAAAGAGAGTTCGTTTGAATCAACGTCGTGGTAGGAACCGTCGACCAGGGTTGCCTTGAGGTTGACGACGGGATAACCTGCCAGCACCCCTTCGGGGATCGCTTCCTGCAGTCCCTTTTCAACGGCGGGGAAATAGTTTTTGGGCACCGCGCCGCCGAACACTTCTTCTGCGAATTCAAGTCCCTCCTGGGTGCCGGGCTCGAATACAATCCACACATCACCGTACTGCCCGTGGCCACCGGTCTGCTTCTTGTGCCTCCCCTGCACCTTGACCTTCTTGCGGATGGTCTCGCGGTAGGCGATACGCGGTTCGCTCAAACGGGCCTCCACACCGAATTTTGACTTCAGCCTGGAAGAAATAACATCCAGCTGCACCTCACCCAAGCCGGACAGGCGGAACTGCCGGGTCTCAGGATCGTTGACGATGTCGAAGGTCACATCCTCGTCCTTGAGGCGAACCAGCCCCTGCATGATCTTTTCCTCTTCTCCCTTATTCACGGGGGCGATGGCCAGGGTCAGGCAGGGCACAGGCATCTCCGGAGGATTAATCTTGAGCGGGGAAGCTTTATCCGTCAGTGTATCGAGAGTCAGCGTTTCGGAAAGTTTGGCGATGGCTCCGATATCACCGGCGATAATCTCTTTGGTCGGCACCTGCTTTTTGCCATTTTGGAAATTGAGGCCGATCAGGCGTTCATCTTTTTCCTGATTGGCGTTGTAGACGGTTCCCTCATCTTTCAGCACGCCGGAAAATACGCGAAAGAGCGAAATACGGCCGACAAAGGAGTCCACAAACGTTTTGAATACAAAAGCCGCCAGTGGACCGTCACTTTCGGAGTGCAAGAGCAGTTCCTCACCCTTGTTGTTCACGGCCGTCACCGGGTGCCCATCGAGCGGAGTGGGGAAAAACCGTGTGAAGAGGTCCAGTGCGAATGAGACGCCCAGGTTCTCCTGCGCGGACCCCACGAATACCGGCATGATGGATCCGGCCGCAATTGCCTTACGCATCCCTTCTGCCTCTTCCTGGGGCGTAAAGGCCTCGCCTTCAAAGTATTTTTCCATCAGGGCTTCGTCATTTTCAGCGATCTGTTCACTGATCTGCTCGCTGTATTCCGTGACCCTGTCCGCCAGTTCCGCGGGCAGGTCGCTGGCTTTCATCTCGCCTTTTTTTCCGGCAAAAGTGTAGGCCTTGCCACCCAGGACATCGACCAGGCCTGTCAACTTCTCTTTTTCCATAAGCGGCAGCGAAAGAGGGAGGACCCGTGGTCCGTACGCTTCGCGCAAATCATTCAATGTCTTCTCAAAGTCGGCGTTGGGCTCATCCATCCGGTTAATGAAAAAGGCAACAGGTATTTTGACGCCCGCGGCATTGCGGACGGCTTTTTCCGCACCGACCGAAAGTCCGTCTTTGGCCGACATGACGATCAGGGCCGTATCACCCGCGTACATGCCCAGGATCTGCTCACCAAGAAAATCGAAGTCACCCGGTGTGTCGATCAAGTTAATCTTGTGATCCTTCCACTCACACCAGGCAACCGCGGTGCTGATTGACAGGCCGCGCCTCATTTCCTCCGGATCGAAATCCGTGACCGTGTTGCCCTCGTTTGACCGGCCCATGCGGTCAATTACACCTGCGTTATAGAGAGCGGCCTCGACAAAGGCTGTTTTGCCGACGCCGCCATGACCCATCACGGTGATATTTCTGATTTTCTCCGTCGTAAGTTTCATAGATTCCCCCTTTGAGAAGTAATTTTACCCATTATAACTTATGGCGATCAAGCCGGAAGACAACTCCCCCTTTGATGGCCATGATCAGGCGTCAGGTTCCAGCCGGGCCGTGAAATGGCGCAGGATTTTCTCCGCCTGGACGATCCGGAAGCCCCTGAGGGTCCCGGCTTTTTCCTTGATTTTTACGATCGATGAGACGACATAATCGAGGTGTGCCTGTGTGTAGGTCCTCCTGGGAATACAAAAGCGGGCGAATTCCATGGCCGCCTGCGGCTGCTCCCCCGTTTCCGGATCAGGGTCAAGCATGAAAGAGCCGACATCACAGCCGCGTATCCCCGCTTCCCGGTAAACCTCAACACAGAGCGACTGCGCAGGGAAATGGTCATAGGGAATATGCGGCAAAAGCTGACGGGCATCGACAAATACCGCGTGTCCTCCTGCCGGTTGCTGACAGGGAATCCCTTCTTCGACCAGGCGGTCGACCAGGTAGCGGGTCTGGCCCGTATAGGAGCCAAGGAAGGACTCATCGATCCCCTCTTCCAGACCGGCCGCCAGCGCTTCCATATCACGCCCCGCCAGGCCACCGTAAGACAAAAAACCCTCATTGGGAACAACGTGACGCCGGACACCTTCAATCAGACCCCTGTCCTCACGAACAGCGACCAGACCGCCCATGTTGACGATACCGTCTTTTTTCGCCGAGAAAGTGAAGGCGTCCGCGCCTGCAAACATCTGCCGGACAATCTCCCGGATGGTAAGGTCTGACATGCCCTCTTCACGCTCTTTAATAAAGTAGGCGTTTTCGGCGAAACGGGCCGCGTCGATGACGAGCGGAATTCCATGCTTCGACGCGATGCCGGCTGTCTCCCGGATATTAGCCAGGGATACGGGTTGTCCTCCGGCGGAGTTGCAGGTCACCGTGATCACAATCATGCCGACCCGGTCACGCCCGTACTGGCCGATCAGCTCTTCCAGCCGGGCATTGTCCATGTTGCCCTTAAAGGGATAGAGGGATGCAGAGTCCAGCGCTTGCGGAACAACGCAGTTGACCGGTTTGGCGCCGCACAGCATGACATGGCCGGCGGTTGTGTCGAAGTGCATGTTGGAGATGGAGACCTGGCCCGGCTTGAGCAAGTTGGGAAAGAGAACTTTTTCGGCAGCGCGGCCCTGGTGGACCGGCTGGAAATAGGTCCAGCCGAAAAGCGACTGGCAAACCTCCATTAAACGGTGATAGCTGCGGGAACCTGCATAACTTTCATCCCCCACCATCATGGCCGCCCATTGGCGGTCTGACATGGCGCCTGTTCCGCTGTCCGTCAGCATGTCGATGTAGACCTGGTCACTTCTCAATCCAAACAGATTGAAATGCGAGCGGCGGATTGCCTCTTCACGCTCTTCCCTGGTTGTCATCCTGAGGGGTTCAACCATTTTAATCCTGTAGGGTTCCGGCATGTAGATCGCCATAATTCTCTCCTGCTATTCTGAATCTGAGTGCTTAAGAATAAATGAAATGATGTCCTGGTCAACTTCCTGGTGGTTTATTTCATTGACAAGCTCGTGACGCGCCCCCTGGTATAGTTTTACGGTAACATCCTGAAAGCCCATGGCTTCCAGCTGCCTGCCGTAAGCGGGCGCGGCTTTTCCCATGGAACCGACCGGGTCATCACTCCCGCTGGCGACCAGGATGGGAGTGTTCCTGTCCATTCTCATGAGATTCTTTTTTGAATTGAGTGTTTTGATTCCCTCAAACATATCGGCAAAGGCACTGGCTGTGAACTTGAACCGGTTGCGTTCATCGGCGCAGTAAAGATCCACAATTGCCTCATCGCGCGTCAGCCAGTCGCAAGGTGTCCGGTTGGGCTTGAAATAGTTGTTATTGCTCCCCAGGGACAGCTTGGTCAGGAATTTGCTGCGGTGGCGCGGCCCCCGTGCCGCTTTGATCATTCTGGCAAGGACCAGGCCTGTCGATACCAGCCAGGCCGGCTGCATGCCCGTTCCCAGGATAATGACCCCGGCAAAGCGGTCCTCAGGGTAGGTGTGCAGGTATTGGCGAACCAGAAAGGATCCCATGGAATGGCCAAGGATAAACTGCGGAAGGGCCGGATACCGTTCCCGGAGCAGGTACTGCACCGAGCGCATGTCCTCCACCACACAGCGGTTGCCATTTTTATCCGCAAAAAAACCCCAGTCTTCCTTCGCCTCGACCGAGTTCCCATGCCCCAGATGGTCATTTCCGGCGACCAAAATACCTTCGCCCGCGAGGACGCGGGCGAAACGGTCATAACGGTCAATGAATTCCACCATGCCGTGCGCGATTTGGCAAACGGCACGCGGGGGTCCGCCAGGTTCCCAGACCTGTACGTATAAGTGCGTACTGCCATCAGACGAATCGATGTATTCTGTTTTCCT
>CAZGCS010000005.1:26157-36036 GCA_964524395.1 uncultured Mageeibacillus sp. | reverse complement strand
AGATGAATACCGAAGGAATAACGGAAGCCTCCTTTTTCTCCGGTGAAGGCAGCGGGAGGGACCGGGAAGACAGACAGGACTACACGGTCAAATGTGAAGTGGCCTTTGCTTTCAACAATCATGTGCGCGAGATCCGTTATTATCACAACTCCTCCTGGCTGGAGTACGGGGGGTCACCCGACCGCGCGGTCCGGTCGGCCTTTGTCTCCGCCTTTGATAATTTCCTGAAAGGTGAAGGCAAGTACAAGGCAGGTGAGTCAAAAATCAGCTTCGGAGACATTGAGGAGAGCCTGATCCTCCTGACCAGTTCCTTCTCGACGGTCACAAGTTACGAAAACCAGACCAAACGGTCCATCAACAACCGCTTCATCCAGCGTTTCATGACCGACCTGATCCGGACAAAGCTGGACATCTGGTTCATCGAAGGCCGTGAAGAGGCCTTGAAGGCAGCCGACCAGGTCCTGCTTAACCGCAGAAGCAGGGAGAGGGCTGAAAAGACGCGGCTGGCAGTCAAGCGCGACCTCATGCAGCAGATCGACGTGTCCAACCGGGTCAGGATGTTCGTCGATTGCCGGACCCGGGAGGTGGCCCGCCGCGAACTCTACATTGTGGAGGGCAACTCGGCCCTGGGTTCCGTCAAGATGGCGCGGGACGCAGACTTCCAGGCGGTGATCCCGGTGAGAGGCAAGATTCTCAACTGCCTGAAGGCGGATTACAATGCCATCTTCAAAAATGACATCATCATGGACCTGATCAAGATTCTGGGCTGTGGCGTCGATATCCCCAGGAAATACAGCAAGGATATTCCGCCCTTTGATATGGAAAGGCTGCGCTGGAACAAGGTGATCATCTGTACCGATGCCGATGTGGACGGCTTCCAGATCAGAACCCTGATCCTGGCCATGTTTTACCGTCTGACCCCCGAACTGATCAGGCAGAATAAAATATTCATCGCCGAGTCTCCTCTTTACGAGATCAGTCACCGGAGCAAGCGTCTGGAGAGCACCTATTTTGCCTATTCCGAGCAGGAGAAAAATGAGATCCTGGCCGGCATGGCGGAGGGGACGGTCCATGTTCAGCGCTCCAAGGGACTGGGGGAGAATGAGCCGGGCATGATGTGGAAGACGACCATGAATCCGGACACGCGCCGGCTGATTGCCGTCCTGCCTGAGGATGAGGAAACCATGCGGGCCACCTTTGATCTCCTGCTGGGTGACGATATTCCGGGCCGGCGCCAGCACATCGAGGAAACGGGCCATCTTTACATGGAGATGCTCGATGTCGGTTGATCATCCGGCCGCTCATCAGTGCAAGCCATCACAGGAGGGGGAACAGAAAACCGGATGACCAAGTCAATCAAAAAGAACATATCCGATACACTATTTGAAAATTACATGCCCTACGCCATGAGCGTCATCGTGTCCCGGGCCATCCCCGAGATTGACGGCTTCAAGCCGTCCCACCGCAAGCTGCTCTACACCATGTACAAAATGAATCTGCTTGGCGGCACGCGGGCCAAATCCGCCGATGTGGTCGGCCAGACCATGAAGCTGAACCCTCACGGAGACCAGGCGATTTACGAAACCCTGGTGCGGCTGACCCGCGGCAACGGATCCCTGCTCCATCCCTGGATCGATTCCAAGGGCAATTTCGGCAGCGTATCCTCACGGGACATGCAGTACGCCGCCTCCCGCTATACGGAAGTCAGGCTGGATCCGTCGTGTGAGGCCATACTGACCGGCCTGGAAAAAGATGCGGTCGATTTCGTTGACAACTACTCCGGCACCATGAAAGAACCTCTCCTGCTGCCTGCTGTCTTCCCCACCATTCTGGTCAACAATAACCAGGGCATCGCCGTGGGCATGGCCAGCAATATCTGTTCCTTCAACCTGAAAGAGGTCTGTGAAACGACTGTGGCGCTCATCCGCGACCCCCAGGCTGAGTTGATGGACACCCTGCCGGCACCCGACTTTTCGACCGGGGCCTGGCTGATCTATAACCGTGAGGAAATGCGGGAGATCTACCGGACGGGCAGGGGATCTTTCCAGCTGCGGGCAACTGCCGATGTCAACCGCAGGGAAAACCGGGTCGAGTTTCGTGAAATACCCTACACAACGACCATTGAAGCCATCATTGATGACATTGCGGACGGCATCAAGAAAGGCAAGTTGCGCGATATTGTCTCGGTCCGGGATGAAACGGACTTGAACGGCCTTTGTATTTCCGTCGATTACAAACCGTCGGCCGACCCCGATATTGTCCTGCATCAACTCTTTGCAGCCACTTCCTGTCAAAGCCCCTTCTCTTGCAATTTCAATGTCCTGATCGGCAACAAACCGCGTCTGCTCGGTGTGCGAGAGCTCCTGCTTGAATGGGTGGAATGGCGGGGCGGCTGCATCCGCCGCGAAGCCGCCTACGAGGCTGCCAAAAAACGCGATGCCCTTCATCTTCTCCGGGGTCTGGAGACCATCCTGCTTGACATCGACAAGGCCATCGCGGTGATCCGGCTGACGGAGACCGAAAAGGAAGTTGTCCCGCGCCTGATGGCGGCTTTCTCCATCGATGAGAAGCAGGCGGATCACGTAGCGGAGATCCGGCTGCGTCACTTGAACCGCGAATACATCCTGAAGCGGGTCAAGGACATCGAGGCCCTGGAGCGCGAAATCAGCGAACTGGACCGCCTGGTCAAAAGCCGGGCCCGGATTCGCGAGAAGATCGTAAGTCAGCTGAAGGATGTGGCCAAACGCTACGGCCAGGAGCGAAAAACCAGGTTGATCGCGCCTGAGGAAATCGAGACCCCGGAAGAAGAGGAACTGATCCCTTCCTACAACACCCGTGTCTTCCTGACGGAAGAGGGTTACTTCAAGAAACTGCCCGCCACCTCCCTGCGGGGTAATTTCGAGATCAGGGTCAAGGAGGGTGACCGCCTGATTCAGGAGCTCGACTCCAGCAATCACGCGGAGCTTCTGTTCTTCACCGACCGGGCACAGGTCTACAAGATGATGGCCTGGGAGATTGAGGATCACCGCCCCTCCCTCCTGGGTGAGTACACGCCCAATCTGCTGGAGCTCGACCCGGGGGAGCGGGTTGTCTTCATTCACTCGGCAAACGAGCCTTTCACGGGTGAGTTCCTGCTCTTCTTTGAGAATGGCAAGGGGGTGAGGATCGATGCCTTCCATTATGAAACCAAGGCAAGGCGCAGGAAACTGATCAAGGCCTTCGATGATTCATCCCCCCTGGTGGGCATGGCCTTCCTGCCGGAGGGCAGTGACCTGTCCTATGCCATCCGCTCCAAAAAGAACAAGCTGCTCTTCTTCAAAGCCTCCCAGATCGTCAAAAAAGCGACCCGGACCGCCCAGGGGGCCACGGTCCTTCGCTCGAAAAATGATTTACTGACCGCTTTTTATGAAGAAAAGGACTTATCCTTCATACGCGACCTTGACTACTATCGCATTCAGAAGATACCGACAGCGGGCAGGTACATTCGTGAAGACACCCTCGAAGACAGGCAGCTTGTCCTCGAAGCGCCGGAATAAAATAAAATGAACCGGCCGCTTCTGGAGAGAACCGGGAAACGCCGCCTTTCGCGAAAGGCGTGGCTGTGGATGGCCGCCGTGCTCGCACTGGCCCTGATTGTCGGCCTGACCCTTGTCGCTTTGATCAGGCCGCGCCTTCCCTACGGGGCGGACGATTACCTGCAGGCCCTGAAAAGCGGGGACGACAGCCGGGTTCTGGAAATCTATCATGCCCTGCGGGAAAAGCGGGCCGGTTTTTCGGACATGAAGCAGACCGCCCGCATCCGGTCGCTGGATCTGGAGGCGGCGGCCCTGGTCAGGGAGATCGAGGAGGATGCCGCCGAAAAGAGCCGCCTTCTTCTGGCCTCTGTCCTGGCGGGAACCGCGCTCACGGAAGAAGACCTGGCGTGGACGGAGCGATTTGCCCCTGTCATGGGCCGCCAGATGACCGAAGCGGCCATGGCGGCCGTGGAAGCTTATCTTGGCGGCGGGATTGAAGATCCGGTATTTCTCCATTTTGCCGGACAGATGGTCCGGATCCCTCACCTGACCCGGGAGTTCGAGCCACTGTACCGGGACTTTGAAAAGATCAGCCAGGTCAGGGACAGCCTGGCCACAGCGGAGGCGGCTCTGGCGGAGGGTGCCTATCCTGACGGGATCAGGACGATTCAGAAAATTTTATCAAGCACGGATCTGACCGGGCTGACTTACCTGGCGGACTATCTTGACCGCCGGCTGGACCACGCCTGGCATGACTTGTTTGACCGGGAGATTATCCTGATCCGCCAGGAAATGGCACTGCAAAAAACCTACGACGCCTCGCTTCGGATTAAGCGGCTCCTGGACTATTTCCCTGAGGATTCCGAACTCCTGGCCTTTGAAAAAACCTGTCAGGAAATGAACCCGGAATCGGTTGTGACCTGGTGGGATCCGGTGGAGCACCTGGCCATCAGGCCCCTGATCGCTGATCCTGACCGCGCTTTTGACGGCGATCCCTACCAGGCGGCGGCCGATCAAAGCCTGCTCCTGACCGGGGAATTCTCCCGGGTCCTGGAGCAGCTCTATCAGGGCGGCTATGTGCTGGTCGACAGCCGTTCCTTTGCCAGCGAAGAAGGCAGCCTGCGGGGCATCCCCTGTCCCCGTGACAAGAAGCCTCTTGTCCTTGTGCTGGAGGATTTTTACTGCACCCTGCCACGGGCAGAAAGCGGCCTGGCCTGGCGGCTGGATCTCAACGACCGGGGGCAGGTGGAAGGGGTTCTGCTCAACCGTGACGGGAGCCGGGTATCGGACCGGAGCTACACTGCCATCGGGATCCTGGAGGAATTCATCGAGCGCCATCCTGATTTCTCCTTTAACGGCGCCACCGGTGTGATTGCCCTGGTCGGCCAGTATGGACTGTTCGGCTACCCGCTTGCCGATGTCCAGGATCTGGCCTGGCGTAAAGAAGCAGCTGCCATGGACCAGGAGATGGCCCCGCTGCCACCGACCGATTTTTCTGCCAACCGCATGAAGGTGGAGGCGCTGGCAGCAGCGCTGGCCTCACGCAACTGGCGCCTGGCAAGCGGAACCTACGGCCGGCTGTCACTGCCCTTTGTCTCCATGGAGGAAATTGAGCAGGATCTGGCCATGACCGCCTTGTGGGTGGAGCCCTACACGGGCAAACTTACCGCCCTCTACTGTCCCTTCGGAGACCATATCGAGGGCAATTCCGGGAAGACCGGACTCTACACCGGGGCAGGCTACACCCTTCAAAGCGGCTACGGATCCTGGCCCTATTGGCATGACGGGGGCGGTTACGTCTATGTGGCCAGGACCTCACTGACCGGCACGGCGCTGAGACAGTCCTCCACTGTAAATCTTGGCCGCTTTTTTGACGCGGGCCAGGTGCTGGACAGGGATCTGCGGCCTTAGGGCCACAAGAGCTTCAATCTTCTATTGTCAATACGGAATAATTGTCGCGCAGGGCCCGCCAGTGACCCATGCCGCCACATCGGATCAGTATCCACTCGAGCAGCCGCTTCAGGCGGACCGTGAATATTTCTTTGTTGGAGCGTTTGTCAGTCAGGATCACGGGGATGCCGGCTCTCCTGGCAGACCAGACATCGGTCAGCAGCTGGTCGCCGATCATAAGGGCACGTTCAGGCCGGCAGCTGCGGTTTTCCAGTTCCCGGCAGATGGCCCCGGTGCGCGGTTTTTTTGCGCTGGCGATGAAATCGACCTGCAGGGAACCGGCATAGGTGCGGGCCCGTTGCGCGGGCGCGTTGGAAGCGACGACGGGGACCAGGCCGGCCTCCCGGATTTTTTGGATGATGGCGGTTGCCTCAAGGTCACAGACATGGCTGCCGTGGCAGGCCAGGGTATTGTCGATGTCGACCAGGGCGACGCGAAATCCCCGGGAAGCAAGTTTCCCGTAATCGATGTCCAGAGGGGAGGCGACGATCAGGTCCGGAAAAAAAGAAGACCGGATCCGGCGGGACAGGGTCAGGCCCTCCCGGCGGTTTGTCTTGTCCTGAATCCCTGCCTGTTCATCTGTCATCATTCCTGGCGGCCCTCCGTTTTTTCATTTTCTGCTGACATCTAACGATACTCTATCCCGGGCTCCGCCTCAAGCGCGCCGCGTCTTTCGGTTGCGGCGGGTTCCTGTTTCCCGTAAAATGGCTTTATGGCAAGTCAAGAGCAGGAAGCCGGAGGTAAAGATGATCAGCGCGGGTGATTTTCGCAATGGAACGGGATTTGTAATGGACGGGCAGCCCTGTCAGGTGATTGAGTTTCAACACGTCAAGCCAGGCAAGGGCTCCGCTTTTGTCCGTGTCAAATTCAAGAATCTGCAGACAGGCAGCGTGGTGCAAAAGAGTTTCAACCCTTCTGACAAATATGAGCCGGTCCAGCTGGAGAACAGGGACATGTCCTATATCTACCAGGACGGTGACCTCTACTACTTCATGGACCAGTCCAGCTATGATCAGATCCCGATCGGGCGCGACAAGCTGGAACATGCCCTGCTCTACCTCAAGGAGGGGATGACCGTGCGCGTCGTCTCCTGGCAGGGTCAAATCCTTGAGGTTGAAATGCCCAACACGGTGGAGCTGGAGATTGTCGAATGTGAACCGGCCGTCCGCGGCGATACGGCGCAAAGCGCGACCAAGAACGCAACGCTTGAAACAGGCGCGGTCATCCGTGTTCCGCTCTTTGTCAACCAGAATGAGATTGTTCGCATTGACACCCGTACAGGGGAGTACATGGAGCGCGCCTGATCATGGACAGCGACGGTCATCAGTTCTCCATCAAGGGTGAGCGAACCATGTCGCAGGGCTTCATCGCCCAGTACGCGGCCGAGGCCGCGCTGCATACGCCCGGTGTCAGCGGTTTGAACACAGGAATCGCCTCGGGCCTGAAAGAAGCCATTGGCCTGGTGCCGGAAGGGCGCGGAGTCCGCGTCTCCTTTCGCGGCGGGGCCTCGGATGATGTGGTGATCACCGTCTATCTGAATGTCCTTTACGGCCATGTGATGCCCGAGGTCGCCTGGTCTGTCCAGGAAGGGGTCAAACGGGATGTCGAGCGGTTCACGGGCTTGAATGTTGAAGCGGTCCACGTGCACGTTGTCCGGGTGACGGAGGGCGGGACCGCGCCCGGGCAAGCTCTTTCCGATGAGATTGAGCAGGAGGATTATTTATGAGCCGTTGGGCCAGGACTATTTTAATCGTATTTTCATTTCTTTTGTCGGTCATTTTCCTGATCGGCCTGCTGATGATTATCAGCACCGATATCCTGACCGGAATGATCACCCTTGTCCTCGACGCCGCACAGAAGCAACCGGCCAGGACCATTTCCATCGTGACCGGCCTGGTCGGTTTTCTCGTTTCCGTCATGGCCCTGATTATTTCAGTCATGGCCGGGCGTCTCCGGAAAACAAGGATCCGGGCCAATGAGATCGGTCATATTGAAATCGGTGTCGAGGCGATCGAGAATATCGCGCTCAACGCGGCCAAGATCTCCCAGTCGGGGGTCAAAACCGCCAAGGCCCGTGTCTCACCTGCCAAGGGCGGCAAGCTGTCCGTGCGGATGATCATCCAGGCCTTCTCCGATGTTGAGATCCCCATGATGATGGCCCGTGTCCAGGAGCGTGTCAAAAAGGATATAGAGAAATATGCGGGCATTGAAGTGTCAAGCGTCCAGGTCCGTGTCAGCCGGGTGGAAACGGTTGCGCCCAGGGTGGAGCGCTAGTCCATGACGAGGTCTGACCAGTCCGGCAAGCCCAACCGGGGTCCGGGGCCGCTCCTGTCTCCTGGCATCACGGGCGCGCTGATTATGTTTGTATTTGCCCTTTTGTGGGTCGTTTTCGGTTTTTGGAAACTTCTTTTTATCCTGATTCTGACCCTGGTGGGATACTACGTCGGCTTCCGGTATTTTCGTGACCGGGACGCCATTCGCAAACTGATCGACCGGATCCTTCCACCGGGCATGTTCCGCTAGGGGGATCACGGTATGAGCCGGCACACAGCAAGGGAAAAAGCCCTGAAATTTCTGTATCAGCTTGAGATCAGGCCCGGCAGGCGGGAGGACCAGGAGGAGGGTTTCCTGCGGCTTGAACCCCTGCATGAAGCGGGGGACCGGACTTACTTTGACCGGCTGGTCACGGGTGTGGGCCAACACCGGGACGCCATCGACGCCATCATTTCAGGCTATCTGCGCGGCTGGACCATGGAGCGCCAGCTGCTGATTGACCTGTCCATCCTGAGACTGGCGGTCTTCGAATTGCTCTTTGACACGGAGATCCCGGCCGAAATCGCAATATCGGAGGCCGTTATTTTTGCCAATGACTACGGGACCGATCAATCGCGGTCCTTTATTAATGCGGTGCTGGGAAGCATCGAGAAAAATGAGAAGAGGCCGGCCATCACGGACAGCGGGGCAGGGGATGACTGAGCCATGGAGGGGGTATTCACAGTCACGGCGCTGAACCGGGCGGTCAATGAGCGCCTTTCCAATGACCCGGAGCTGGGAAAGGTCCGGGTGCGGGGTGAGATTTCGGGTCTGAAAAAGTACCCGTCGGGTCATTTCTATTTCACCCTGAAAGACGACTACGCCTCTGTTTCCTGCGTTCTTTTCCGCCAGGCGGCGGTCAATGCCCCTGCGACGATCAGTGACGGCATGCAGGCAGTCCTGCTCGCGCGGACCAATCTTTATGACAAAAACGGCCGGTTCCAGCTCATCGTCGACAGCGTGCAGGAAGAGGGGGTCGGCGATCTTTACCGCCGCTTCCTCGAACTGAAGGAACAGCTGGCCCGTGAGGGTCTTTTTGACGAGAAGAAGAAAAAGGCCATCCCCTTCCTCCCCCGGCGTATTGTGGCCATTACCTCGGAGGCGGGGGCTGTCATCCGCGACATAATCCATGTCCTGCGCCGGCGCTTTCCCGGGATCCGCCTGCTCCTGATCCCCGTACCCGTCCAGGGGGCGGGTGCCGAGCGGGAGATTGCCGCGGCCATTGAGATTGCCAACCTGCTTTCCCTGGGTGATCTGATTATTGTCGGCAGAGGCGGCGGTTCCCCGGAGGATCTGCAGCCTTTCAATGAGGAAGTGACTGCCCGGGCGATCGCGGCGTCCGCCATACCGGTGATCTCCGCCGTCGGCCACGAGACCGACTATACCATCGCCGATTTCGCCGCCGACCTGAGAGCTCCGACACCTTCGGCGGCCGCCGAGCTTGCGGTGCCGGTCAAGCAGGATCTCCTGCTGAGAATTGATCAGCTGGCCTCTTCCATGGAGCAGGCGCTGACCAGCAGGATTGACGCGCAACTGAAGCGGGTCGCTGACCTGTCAAGCCGCCCGGTTTTGGTGCATCCTGCGGCCATTGTTGACCGGCATCAGGCCAGGGTGGAGCTGCTGACCCATCGCTTGTATTTCACCTGGGGCAGACGGGGGGACAGGGAAGAGGGCCGGATCAGGGAACTGGGGGCGGTGATCCGGACAGCCGCTCAAAAGCACCTGGACCGGGAGATCCACCGCGTGGAACAGGCGGCCAGGGCGCTCGATGCCCTGTCACCGCTCGCCGTGCTCTCGCGCGGCTACACCGTGGTCACGGATGACAAAGGGCTCACCGTCACCCAGGCCCGCCAACTTGAAAAAGGCGATGTGATCGGGCTTGTTTTCAACGATGGACAAGTGGGCTGTGAGGTGGTCGATCCGCTTGTTTGAGAAAGAAACCGGAAAGAGTGAGGCTAGAGGAAATGGATAAGGAAAACAAGACAAGCGGGGTGGAGATGACTTATGAGCAGGCAATCCACCGCCTGGAAGAGATCGTGACCCTGCTGGAGCGGGGTGAATCCTCGCTCGACGACTCCATGGACCTGTTTCGTGAAGGGGT
>CAZGCS010000005.1:24029-26057 GCA_964524395.1 uncultured Mageeibacillus sp. | reverse complement strand
TTCCTTTTTGCCGCAGGCATCCTCCTGGGGCCGCTTCCGCCCGAAAGCCTGCCTTTCGCCGCCGCCCTTGAGATGGTTCATACCTACTCGCTGATCCACGATGACCTCCCCAGCATGGACAACGATGACTTCCGGAGAGGCCGTCCCTCCTGCCACCGGGTTTATGGTGAGGCAAGAGCCATCCTGGCGGGCGACCTGCTTCTGAACAGGGCCTATGAGCTGATGGCACGGATCAGCAGTGAAAACCCGCGTCCCGGTGTCCTCCGGGCCATGCGGATCCTGGCAGAAGCGGCAGGAGGAGAAGGCATGATCCTGGGCCAGGACAGGGATCTGGCTCTGGAGGCGATGCCCGCGGAAAGTGTTGACATTTCAGATGTGCTTCGGATGTCGGAACTGAAAACCTCCTGCCTGATCCGTGCGGCCCTGCTTATGGGCGGCAGTCTGGCTGACGCGGACCAGGAAATCATGGAAGCGCTTGCCCGGGCGGGGACGCTGGCAGGCCTTGCCTTTCAGATCAAAGATGATATTCTTGACTGCGTCTCAAACCGTGATACACTTGGCAAGACGCCCAGAAAGGACCAGCTGGCCGGCAAAAAAACCTTTGTCGCCATGGCCGGCCTGGAGGGGGCAGCCCTGCTTCTTGATGACCAGGCCGCCGGGTTTGCGCGCGCTCTCGGCAAACTTAAAGACAGGGGGTGCCAAACCGCCTCCCTTGAGCGTCTGATGCGCGATTGCCTTGAAAGGAAGAACTGATTTGACGGAATACCCAGTCCTGTATTCACTGAAGGGAACCGCGGATATACAGGCGCTGACAGCAGAGCAGAAAGCCGGGCTGGCAGAAGAGCTTCGCTCGCTTATCATTGAAACCATCTCGAAAAACGGTGGTCATCTGGCTCCCAACCTGGGCGTGATCGAACTGACCATCGCCCTTCTGTCAACCGGACGCTATCCCCAGGATTCCATCGTTTTTGATGTTGGCCACCAAAGCTATGCCTGGAAAATCCTGACGGACCGCCGCGATACTTTTCACACCATCCGTCTCAAGGGCGGCCTGGCGGGCTTCCCCAAAAGACAGGAAAGTGTCTACGACTCATTCAATACAGGTCACAGCAGCACCTCCATCTCCGCAGCCCTGGGGCTGGCGCGCGCCAAGCGGGCCAAAGGCAACCTGAGCAAGACCATTGCCCTGATCGGTGACGGCTCACTGGGTGGCGGCATGGCCTTTGAGGCCTTGTCCGACGCGGGGCAAAGCGGTGAGAACCTGCTTGTTGTCCTCAACGACAACCGGATGTGCATCGATGAGGCGGTGGGCGGCCTCGCGCGCCATCTGGAATCATTGCGGACCAGCCTGCGCTACATCAGACTCAAGACGGCCTGGGAAAGGCGCCTGGCCGGGATTCCTCTCATCGGCCAGCCCCTGATCCGGATGATTGCCCGCAGGAAGCGCCGCTGGCGTTCATGGAGGCGGGAGTCCGGTGTCATCTTTGAACAGATGGGATTCCGTTACTATGGGCCGGTTGACGGACACAACATGGCTGAACTGGAGCGGCATCTCCGCGCCCTGCGCCTGGTGCGCGGCCCTGTATTGCTCCATGTGGTGACGGTCAAGGGGAAGGGTTACCGCTACGCTGAGGACGAGCCGGAAAATTTCCACGGCGTGGCGCCTTTTGATACCGATAATGGACAAGTGCCCCAGGGGGAGGAGTCCAGGACATTCTCCCATCTGACGGGTGAAATCCTGGTTGAACTGGCCGGGGAGGATGAAGACATGGTAGCCGTGACGGCCGCCATGGCCCAGGGAACAGGCCTGACCGCCTTCAGCCGGGCCTTTCCCGACAGGTTTTTTGACGTGGGAATCGCGGAACAGCATGCCCTGACCATGGCTGCCGGCATGGCCGCCGGAGGCTTGCGGCCTTACGTGGCGGTTTACAGCACCTTTCTGCAGCGGGCTGCCGACCAGCTCATTCACGATATATGCCTGCAGAACCTGCCCGTCGTCCTCCTGGTTGACCGGGCCGGCCTGGTCGG
>CAZGCS010000005.1:22008-23929 GCA_964524395.1 uncultured Mageeibacillus sp. | reverse complement strand
GCCAGGAAGATAATGGCTGAAGACAGCGGCACTTCGATTGATCTTTTTTCATGCCTTTGCGCCTCTCCGTTTGATTATAACAGTATGCTAGAATCTATACATAGGACGGGCAGACTGTTATTGCTTGAAGAGGGCATTGAAAATGGCGGCTTTGGAGCATGTGTTGCTGCAAAGGCGGCTTGTCAAGTGCCGGGATTAGTGATAAATTATGCAGGGGTGGGTATGCCGATGGCTCTGCAGGCGTCACGTCCCGACCTGGTGGCTCAGGCCATGCTTGATGTTCCCGGCATCGAAGCGAGGATGCGAAATTTGCTTCAGGAAAGGTAAATGACTTGCGGATCGCCCTTTATCCCAATCGAGACAGAGACCCCGGTTTCGGCGTGACGCGCCGGCTGATTTCCGCCATTTCAAAACCGGGCTCGACTGCCGTCATTGAACCGGCCATCGTGCCCGAGCTTGTTGAGGAAGGCCTGGTCCGGGACTCCTACGCGACCTGTGACCTGATGATATGTCTGGGCGGGGATGGCACCTTTCTGTCAGCCGCCCACCACGACAGCTCCAGAGACTTGGCAAAAACCGGCGTCAACCTTGGAAGCGTCGGTTTTTTACAGGAAATAGATCCGGACCGGATGGATGAAGCTGTCTCAAGGCTCCTTGAGGGGGATTTTGAAATCGAGTACCGCTCCCTGCTGGAGTCTTCCTGTTTTGATACCGGCGGCCACAAGGTCCTGGTTGATGAAGCGCTCAATGACGTGGTCATTGCCCGCGGAAGCCGCGCCAAGTCCATCATCACGGCACTGGAGGTGGACGGTGTGCGCGTCCAGGATATCCCCGGTGACGGCGTAATTGTATCAACACCGACCGGTTCAACCGCCTACTCGCTGTCGGCAGGGGGGCCGATTGTGCAGCCAACGGCGGAGGTGATCCTGATCACGCCGATTTGCCCGCACACCATGCAGAACCGTTCCTATATCATCGGTGCCGGTGCCAGGATTGTCCTGCGCCTGATCTCCAACCAGGACGGCGCCGTTTTGACAGTGGACGGCCGCGGGGGTTATGAGTTATCGACCGGTTCACGGGTCAATGTGAAAGCTTCGGAAAGAAAAGTGAAATATATCAGGCTTTGGGGAGATTCTTTTTTTAAGACTCTCCCCGCAAAGATTCAGCAAAGGGGGCTAAGCCGATGAAAAAAGCGTCGAAAAAACAACGTCAGTCGCGCATTCTGCAGCTTGTTGGTGAGAGAAACATCGAAACGCAGTCTGATCTGGTCGATGCGCTCCGCGCGATCGGAATGGACGTCACGCAGGCGACCGTTTCGCGGGACATCAAGGAGCTCGGAATCGTAAAAGTCATGACAGGGGAGAGGTTTCAGAAATATGTTGCCTTGTCCCACAGTGGTGAAGCAGCTTCAGGCCGCATGAAACGGGTCTTTTCCGATGCCGTCACCTCGATCAACAGCGTGGATTCGCTGGTCATCATCAAGACCCTGCCCGGCATGGCGCAGGGAGCGGCGTCCGCGCTTGACTCCATGTATCTCAAGGAGACCCTGGGTTCGCTGGCCGGTGATGACACGATCTTCATCGCCACACATGGTGAGGAGTCAGCCGTCAAGTTGCAAAAGAAACTGAACGAGATCGCCAAAATCAGCTTTCAGGAAGACGACAGAGGATGAACCGCCGGACATGATTCATCGCGTGGAGATTGAAAATTTTGCGTTGGTGGAACATGCGGAGCTTGATCTGGGCCCGGGGCTGACAGTTCTCTCGGGTGAGACAGGTGCGGGAAAGTCCATGGTCATTGATGCCCTTGATTTCGCGTCAGGGGGAAGAGGCGACCGCGCCATGCTGCGGGCGGGGGCCATGGAGGCCTCTGTTACCATCCTGCTGGATGAATCCGGCCAAGAAGAAGACCAGGAATTGGT
>CAZGCS010000005.1:0-21908 GCA_964524395.1 uncultured Mageeibacillus sp. | reverse complement strand
GACTCGGCGGTTGACCGGCTGGGCAGGGCCATCACGGATCTCAGTGCCGCCAGCCGTTACAGTACGCGTGTACAGGAATTGCGCGACCGGGCCATGGAGCTGAAAACCGAGCTGACTGAACTCGGTTATGACCTGGATCGTACCGCGGGCCGCCTGGAAGATAATCCGGGGGACCTGGCAGACGCCAACAACCGTCTGCAGGTACTGCGCCGCCTGCAGGAGAAGTATGGCAACAGCCTGGAGGAAGTGATCGCCTACGGCCAAAAAGCCGCTCTTGAGCTGGAACGGCTTGACGCGACTGAGGAAGAGCTGGCCCGGCTCTCAGCCGACCGGGAGGCGCTCCTGGAAAAAATGCGCCTGCATGCGTCCGCCCTGGCTCAGCTGCGGCAGGAGGCGGGAGCCCGTCTGGAGCGGGAGATCAACCGCCAGCTTGCCGACCTTGACATGAAAAATGCCAGATTTGCGGTTGAGCTTGAAGCAAGAGCCATCGAAGCCGGTGATCTTGCCGCGGATCCACATCATATCCGCTTCACCATTGCGCCCAACCCGGGCGAACCGTCCATGCCCCTGGTGTCAATTGTCTCCGGCGGCGAGGCATCCCGCGTATTGCTGGCTGTCAAGGCGGTTCTGGCCGGGCTTGACCGGGTCGCGACCATCATCTTTGATGAAATCGATACAGGTATCAGCGGCAGCACCACGACCCGCATCGCGGACAAACTGAAATCGATCAGCAGGACGGCCCAGGTGATCTGTGTCACGCATAACGCCCAGATTGCGGCCGCCGCGGACTGTCAACTCCTGATCGGCAAAAAGGTCGAGGGCGGGAGAACCCGGACCACGGTCATGAGGATTGAGGGTCAGGAGCGGATATCCGAGATCGCCCGGCTTCTGTCGGGCCGCCCGGATGACGCCAAATCGCGGTCGCTGGCCCAGGATTTGCTGGACCGCGGAAAATAGGATTTAGAGGGGGAGGGCCGTCAGGCCAAAAACTATGGGAGATTCACAAGCGCTGCATGTCATCGAAATAACAGGAGAGGATCTCAGCCCGGAAAAAGTGGCGGACGTCGCTTACGGCCGCGCGGACGTGACTTTGGCAGCTTTCGCGCGGGAGAGGATGGAATCCTCCTTTTCGCTGGTCAAGGACATTCTGGCTTCCGGCAAGCCGACCTACGGCATTTCAACCGGCTTCGGCGACCTGAGCCGGGTGACCATCTCGGAAAGTCAGAACTATGAATTGCAGCGCAACCTGATCCGCAGCCACGCTTCGGGCCTTGGCCGGCCCTTCTCGCGGCAGGTGGTACGGGCCATGATGCTGTTGCGGCTGAATGCCCTTTGTGTCGGGTATTCGGGAATCAATCCGGAGATTGCCGCGCAGCTCGCCGCTTTCCTCAATCTGGGTATCACTCCCGTCATCCCCGAGCAGGGCTCGCTGGGCGCGTCAGGTGATCTGACCAATCTGGCCCATATGGCCCTGGTGCTGATCGGTGAGGGAAAGGCAGAAATCGACGGGGAAACAGTCAGCGGCAAGGAGGCCCTGGATCGCCGGGGCCTGAGACCGGTCCGGCTTTTCGGCAAAGACGGGCTGGCTCTGATCAACGGGACATCCGGCATGCTGGCCCTGGGTCTTCTGACCCTCTTGCAGGCGGAAAATTGCCTGCGGGCCGCCAATGCCGCCGCTGCCCTCACTTTTGAGGCGCTGCGCGGTTTTCGCGACGCTTATCAGCCGGGGATTCACCTGCTTCGCAAGCAACCGGGCCAGATGGCGGTCGCGGCCGGACTCTTGTCCATGCTGGAGGGCTCGGGGTATGCCGACAGCCGGCCAGGGGATGTTCAGGATGCCTACTCCCTTCGCTGTGTCCCCCAGGTGCACGGAGCCTCGCAGGACGCGCTCGGCTATGTGCGCGGGGTGTTGAGCCGCGAGATTAACGCGGTGACCGACAATCCCCTGGTTTTTACCGAGACGGGCAGGGTCCTTTCCGGAGGCAACTTTCACGGGCAGCCTCTGGCGCTGGCCCTTGATTTTCTTGCGATCGCTGTCTCGGAACTGGCCAATATCAGCGAGAGACGGACGGAACGGATGGTCAACCCGCAGCTGTCAAACGGCCTGCCCGCCTTTTTGTGCGATCAGGGCGGCGTTCAGTCGGGCTTCATGATTCCCCAGTACGTCGCGGCCTCGCTTGTTTCGGAAAACAAGATACTGGCCCATCCTGCCAGCGTGGATTCCATCCCTTCATCCGCCAACAAGGAAGACCATGTCAGCATGGGGTCGGCTGCGTCCAGAAAGGCGGCTCAGGTGGTCCTCAACACCAGCCGGGTCATCGCCATTGAATTGATTTGTGCCGCCCAGGCCATCGACCTGCTCGACCGGAGAAGTCTTGGCAGTGGAACCGGCAGGCTATACCGGCAGCTTCGGCGCCATGTGGCCAAACTGACAGAAGACAGGCCCCTGTCCGATGACATCGAGACCGTCTCCCTCCTTGTCCGCAGAGGGGAGCTTGCGGGGTGAGGCCTTCCATTTCCTCATGTTATAGTGTGAAAAGCATACGTATCAGTTAAGGGAGGTTATGAAATTGGAATTTAAGCACTTGAAGATCACGGATTACCTTGAGCGCGCCGCGTCGGCAAGCGCGACACCGGGAGGCGGCAGCGTATCTGCCCTGATCGCCGCACTCGGTTCGGCCCTTGGCCAGATGGTCTACAATCTGACCGTCACCAAGAAATCCTATCAGGCCAACGATGAGACGGTCAAGGCTGCCGTTCAATCCGACTGGCGGGCGATTGAAGGCCTGCAGCGTGATTTTACGGACCTGATTGACCGTGACATTGAAGCCTTTAATGTATTCATGGACGCGCTGGCCCTCCCCAAGGAAACGGAAGAAGAAAAAGAAGCCAGAAAACAGGCTCTTGCCCGCGCTTCCGTCATCGCCATGGAAGTGCCGCTCACAACAGCCGGTAAATCGCTGGAACTGCTCAAGCATCTGGGTTCAATCGCGCGCTACGGCCACAAGACCTGCATCTCAGACGCGGGTGTCGCGGCGCTTTGCGCCCATGCCGCCCTGCAGGCGTCGATCATGAATGTGCGCATCAACCTGGCCGGCATCGAGGATGGGGAAGTCCGCGATCAGGCCGAGGAGAGCAGCGCAGCCTATATCCAGGAATCTGAGGTCCTGACCAGGGAGATCATCGACATGGTCTACGCGCAGATTATTTAACTGCATTCAGCTTTTCACAGGTTTTTGCAAGGCCGGGCACCAGTCGGGAGCCCGGCTTCTGTTTCATCTGTATCAGCCGGAGACCTCATTTGACAGGCCGGGCGTGAGAAAATACTATCAGTGTGGTTGTGTGTGTGACCCGGGAGGCGGTATGAATTCCTTAGCTGATAAGGAGGACTCTCATGAAAAAATTTGTCAAACTTGTGACTTTCAGCCGGTTCCTGATTCCTCTTCTCCTGACTGCCAGCCTCCTGCTGGGCGCCTGTGCCAGGACAGGGCCCGATGCCGGGGCTGCCGGGGAGGCCGAATTGACCATGACCCTCGAGGAGCTGGCCGGCTTTGACGGCCTGGAGGACCGGAGAGCCTACATTGCCGTTGATGGTATTATTTACGATGTAACGGATATTGCGCAATGGAAAGACGGTATCCATCAGGGACGTTACCAGGCAGGACAGGATTACAGCCAGGAAATCCGAAATGAAGCGCCCCATGGGACAGGCATGCTTTCCCGGGCGGTCAAGGTGGGAAGACTGATCGATTAAGATCTTACGGTCGTTGACCGGGAGGACAGGATGATGCGTGATAGTGGAGGTCTCTTCGGCTGGCTGATAACAGCAGGATTTATATTGACGCTTTTGAATTACCCGGTCAAACTTGTTTACCGCAAATGGGTCGCCCCCATGGACAAGGAATCAGGCTTCCGGCGGGCCTATGTCAAGGTCCAGCGGTTTCTGGTTCTGAATCACCGGTATTTTGCCGTTATAACCAGCCTCCTGCTGGTGGCTCATGTCATTGTGCAGATGCTTTACCGCTGGTTTTCGTGGACCGGCCTGGCCGCGGCCGTCCTCATGGTGGTCAATCTCCTTATCGGAGGCTACGGGCATTACCTGAAAAAGAAAAGGCCCTCGGCCTGGCTGGTGATCCACCGGCTGGTCGCCCTGCTCCTGATTGCTGCCATCGTGGCTCACATCGTGACGGGTGGCCGCTGACTCCGGGTATCCGGCCATGACTTGAATTACGGACAGAACCGGATGTGACAGAACATCCGGTTTTTTCATTGACATTCGACTCCGTGGAACATAAACTGATGAATAGAATAAACGATCGGATCCGGTGAAATCCGGTAACGCTCATTGATTATTATCGTGATTTATCGTTTTCGAAACTTGATAATTGAATAGTTGGAGGTGATTACCATCGAATGGTTATATGTGATTGCCGGTTTACTTGCGGGCGCCATGGCGGCCTGGGCCTTAACGGCGTTCTTCTATCATAAAGGTTACAGCAAGAGAAGCCGTGAACTGCTTGAGGTCAAGCAGAAAACAGAAGAAGAAGCACTTGCCCTGGTGGGGCAGGCAGTCAAAGATGGAGAAGACAGAAAACGGGAGATCCTGCTGTCTGTCAAGGAAGAAGTACACAAGGCGAAAATTGAGCTTGAACGCGATGTGCGGGAGCGGCGTCACGAACTGACGCGGGAACGCCAGCGGATTGACCAGAAAGAAACAGTACTTGACCGGCGGGCTCAAAGCCTGGAGGACAGGGAACAGAATTATAAAGAAAAAGAAGCGGAACTCCAGACAAAAGAATATGAGTTAACAGAGATTGACGCGCGAAAGCGCGCCGAGCTTGAACGCGTTGCGGGAATGTCGGTGCAGGACGCCAGGGACATTGTGCTTGAGGCGGCCGAGACCGAGTACCGTTACGATCTTTCCGTGCTCTACAAGCGAATGGAAGATGAAACCAAAGCAGCTGCCGCTGCCAAGGCCCAGGAGATTGTTGTCGGTACCATTCAGCGTTATGCCAGCGATTACGTCTCCGAGGCGACCGTTTCCGTGGTCTCTCTGCCCAATGAGGAAATGAAGGGCAGGATTATCGGCCGCGAAGGCCGCAACATCCGGACCATTGAGCAGCTGACCGGCGTTGACCTGATCATCGATGACACGCCGGAAGCTGTTATCCTGTCAAGTTTTGATCCCATCCGGCGCGAGATCGCGCGGATCAGTATTGAAAAACTGGTGCAGGATGGCCGCATCCATCCGACCCGCATCGAGGAAATGGTACGCAAGGCCACCAAGGAGGTGGAGAACTCCATCCGCGAAGCCGGGGAGCAGGTGGTATTTGACACCAACGTCACGGGAATCCCCACGGAGATCGTCCATATGCTGGGCCGCCTGAAATACCGGACCAGCTACGGTCAAAATGTCCTGCAGCACGCGGTTGAGGTCAGCCGCATCGCCGGCATGCTGGCGGCTGAGCTGGATCTTGACATCACTGCGGCGAAAAAGGCGGGCCTGCTGCATGACCTGGGCAAGGCCGTCGACTTTGAAATGGATGGTTCACACGTGCAGTTGGGCGGTGAGATCGCGCGGCGCTACAAGCTGGATCCCATCACCATCAACAGCATCGAGTCACACCACGGCGATGTCGAAGTTGAAACACCGATTGCCAGTCTGGTTTCCGCGGCGGACGCCATCTCGGCAGCCCGGCCCGGAGCCAGGCGGGAGAACATTGAGACCTATATCAAACGGATCGAGAAACTGGAAGAGATCGCCCAGTCCATCCCCGGCGTGGAGAAGACCTACGCCGTCCAGGCGGGCAGGGAGATCCGGGTCATCGTGGAACCGGACGCGGTGACCGACGAGGAAATGCCGCTTCTTGTTCATGAAATCTGTAAGAAAATTGAGCAGGAATTAAACTTCCCCGGTCAAATCAAGGTCAACATGATCAGGGAAAGCCGTTACAGCGATTTTGCCAAATAGCGCTGCGGCTGATGACAAAGAAGAGAAGGACAAGAACCGGCTACACAGGCGCTTTACGGCGTTTGCGCGGCCGGTTGTCTTATCATTACAGTCAGGAAATGACGCTTCGATGAAAAGGTTTGCCGTTTTCATTCTGGCTATTTTTATCTTGGCCCCTGTGACCGGCTGTCAGTTGCGGGAGCCGGGTTCAGCGCCGCAGGAAGAGACAGGGGAAACCACGAGTCCGGCCACGCTTCCTCCTCCCTCCGGCGCAGCTCCCCTGGATACCATCCGGGTCGCCATACGGCCTGAGAGTGACCTTAACCCCCTTCTCCCCAAGCATTACGCCACCTCCTCCCTCTTGCAGCTGGTCTATGAGCCACTCTATGATGTTTCCCATGAGGGCAGGCTGACAGGGGTTCTGGCCAAGTCCTGCCGCTGGTCTGCAGATGGCCTGGAGTGTGCGATCCAACTGGAGGAGAACCACTATTTTCACAACGGACAGGTGGTGACAGCGGAGGACGCGCGCGCTTCCCTGGAGCAATACCTGGCTGGCCTGGCCGGTCCGGATGAGGACGAAACAGGGACCCCCACGGATGTTTTCTTTCAAGCCGCTCCTTTTTCAGGTCTTGAGAAATGGCGGCTGCAATCGTTTGAAAACATTATTTACACGGAAGTGAATGAGCAGGGCGAGCTGGTCATCGGCCTGAGCGAAGCCGATCCTCTGCTGGCGCGCCTGCTTCTATTTCCTGTCGTACCTGCGGGCGCGGCTGCATCACGCTCCATGAACCCTCCCGCGGGCAGCGGGGAGTGGCAGGTGGAATCAGTCACCGCTTCCGGTCTGGTTCTCACAAGCGGGCAGGAAGCGGACATCCGCCGTATTGAAGCCTTGGTCTGCCCGACCGCGGTAGAGGCGGCCTATGCTTTTGATCAGGGAGAGATCGATCTCCTGCTCATGGATTTTGCTGAAACAGCACTTTTTGCCGACCGCTCACGCATTCGGAAGCAGAGCCTGGAAGGTGGTGGTTTTATTTCGCTCTTTTTTAACAACCGCACTGGTCAGGCCCTGACAAACCGCGATGCCCTGCTCTACGTCATGGCAGCCGATCCCGAACTTGCCTCCATGGCCCGGCCTTTTTCCCAGGCGGCCTATCCCGTCCTGAGGGGAGATTTCCGTTTGCGGGATACCTCCCTCCCCCCCCTCCAGGTCGCGGGGATACCGGAAGGCTTCGGCTCAGGTGACGGTGAGGTGATTTATGATGAGACGGGGACACCGGTCACACCGGAGCGGCCATCATTCAGCCTGCTGGTGCCACAGGATCTGGTGCCCGCGCGCCTGGTCGACCGGCTGTCCACTGCTTTTTTGAAAATTAACCGAAAGCTGCAGGTAGAATACGCCGATGCGGCGACCTGGCCTTATGTGCTGTCGCAAAGGCAGTACGATGCGGTGCTTCTGGTCGACACGGTTTTCTTCTTCCCGGATCCCGCCGACTATCTTGACGGGCTCCAGGCCTTGGGCCTGTACAGCTGGACGGAAGAGGCAGAGGCGGCTGACCGGGCGCTTTTACAGGAGGCGCGTCTGGAAAGCCTTGATCCCGGCGGGCAGGAATACTCTTTTTCACCCGCCTCCTATGCAGAAACAGTTCACCGGACATTTGAGTCCCTGCCGCTCGCCGGTTTGGCCGCGACCGGCACCATGGTCTGGTACAGTAGAGATATCGAGGGAACCATGTCAGGGACCTGGCATGCGCCCTACCGCGGGGTGGAGGATTTGCTCTTATGGAGGCGATGATTATCTTCGGACTGATCCTTTTGGATCAATGGACCAAAGGGCTGGCAGAACGGCTGATCGGAGGGGGCAAGCCCGTAACGGTCATTGCCGGATTCTTTGAATTGAGCTGCATTGCCAATAAAGGCGCCGCCTGGAGTATTTTCTCCAGCCATAACTGGGGCCTTGTCCTGCTGATCGTCCTCTCTTCCCTTGTCCTGTTCGCTCTCCTGTGGTATTTGAAAAAGGCGGGGGACCCGCGGTCCAGGACGGTCATGATCCTCCTGATTGCGGGAAGTGCCGGCAATCTGATCGACCGGCTGAGGATGGGCGCGGTGACGGACTTTCTGTCCTTTACCTTCGGTTCCTACGCTTTTCCCACCTTTAATCTGGCCGATGCCATGATCACGATCGGAACGGGTCTCCTGATCCTGTTCTCCCTGATGGATCGTCACTTTATCTCCCTCCAGTTTGGAAGCGGCCAGGCGGCACTGCGCCAGGAGAATGAAGAAGAAGAGTGAACAGAGAGCAGCGGATGGTCGGCCGGAATGAGGCAGGGATGCGGCTGGACAAATGGCTGGCCTCGCATTACCCTGCCTTTTCCCGGGAGTCATGGAAACGCAGTATCGCGGATGACCGGGTATGGGTGAATGGCAAATCCGCGCTGCCCTCAAGGGTACTTGTGGCCGGCGATACGGTTGAGCTTCTGATCCTCCGGGAGACAGAGGAAAGTCCGAAAGCCGAAGCGCTTCCACTCCGGATTCTGTACGAAGACGATTGGCTGGCGGTCATTGACAAGCCGGCCGGACTGGTTGTGCACCCCGCTTATGGGCACCAGGCCGGCACCCTGGTCAACGCATTGCTCCAGCGCTTTCCTGACCGCCTGTCGGACCTGGCCGGATCAGACCGGCCCGGCATTGTCCACCGGCTTGACAAGGATACCTCTGGCGCCATTCTGGTCGCGCGCGACAACCGTGTCCACCGGCTTCTTTCGGATCTGTTCCGGACCGGGGCGATCGACCGGTATTACCATGCAATTGTACGCGGACTTCCCCAGGCTGCCAGAGGCTTGATCGAGGCGCCGATCGCCAGGGGGGATGTCAACCGCAAGAAAATGGTCATCCGGGAATCCGGCAAGGATGCCAGGACTGAATTTGAAGTGCTGGCCGGCAGCAAAGAGCATGCGCACCTCCGCTGCCGTCTGATCACCGGCCGGACGCACCAGATCCGGGTCCACCTGGCCTACATCGGGCATCCGGTCATCGGCGACACTGTCTACGGGGGCCGCAGGCGGCCGGGGGATCCGGAACACCATCTCCTGCACGCGTCGGAACTGTCCTTCATCCATCCGGTGACCAAGGAAACCCTGACCTGCAGGAGTCCGCTGCCGGAGCGTTTTGACAGCTACATCAAGCAAGAGCAAGGATCAGGGCTGTGAAGCGCCACATGAAAGTGATCGCGATCCTGATGGCTCTCGCGGCGGGGCTTGCTTCAGGTTTTCTTGTCAGACAGCTGGCGGTCACAGGCAAAGACGGGGACCAGGAGGCGGCGGCGGTCCGCCAGGCCGCAAAGGCTCTGGCAGAGGAAGAGGAGCGGTTCGCGGTTTTACAGTCACAAAACAAGGAGCTGGAGGAGCGCAAGACGGAATTATTGCGACGCATCGGCGAATACCAGGATGTGAGCGGGATCCTGGACGAAATGAGAATCAATGCTTTCCTGTCAGGGATGACGGATGTGAGCGGCAGCGGCATCAGCCTGACCCTGGATGACAAGCTGAACTATGACCCCCTGACGGATCCGATTGAGGCGGTCATCCATGACAGCACTGTCAACTACATCCTCAACCTCCTGTGGACAGCCGGGGCGCGCGCCGTTTCCTTCAATGGCATCCGGCTGACAGCGGTATCGGAGATCAGCTGTGTGGGCCCGACAATTCTGTGTTACGGGATCCGCCAGATGCCTCCGTATGTGATCAAGGCCATCGGCCCGCAGGAAGCCATGAAAAGCGCGCTTGAAACGGATTCCTATCTGGTCCACCTGACCCAGAGCAAGATCGGAATCAGGCTTGCGGCCACCCACGAGGATGAGCTGGTTCTGTCTTCTTTTTCAAGAACGCACGACTTTCTTCCCTATATTGGTCTGTTGCGGACACCTTGAATCAATTCATAGAGGTAGCGTCATGAAAAATAAATGGTTTCAATACATTTCAATCCTGGTCATCTGTGTCCTGGTCGGCCTGGTAATTGCCCTGCTGATGAAAAATCTCAATGTCACCAATTTGGGGGGCAAGAGCCTGCAGGAGCTGCAAAATTCGATTATCGACTACCAGAAGAAGAATGAGGACCTGAATAACCGCAACGCGCGCCTCTACGAGTATCTGCGGGAGCTTGAGGCGGAGCTGGCAGGCGAAAGCGGGGAGAGCTATCTGCGCATTGTGGATGAGAAGGAGCAATACGCAGTCTTTGCCGGCCTGCGGGCCGCCAAAAACGCGGGTGTCGTCATCACACTCACTCCGGTGGAAGGTTACCGCATGCAGGACGCGGTCATCCGGCAACTGGTCAACGAATTATCCGCGCTGGGAGCCCAGGCTATTTCCATCAATGACGAACGAAAGGTGGCGACAACAGAGGTGCGCACCAGCCAGGATCTGATCCTGATCAACGGCGTTGGCTTTTCACGCAGTTCCTCTTTCGAGATCAAAGCCATTGTCGACCCTGCCAAAATTGATAACTATGTGCTGCCTTACCTGCTCTCGGTCGGGGACAGCATCAAGAAGCAGGTTGGGGACCAGTCGGTTACCATTGCCATGAGGAAGGATGAGAATGTGATCATACCCGCCCTTCGTGAAGACAGGATCGCGTATCAGACTGAGCTTTTAAAACCGGCTGAATAGTGTCACTTGATTTGTTGGCCGCTTCTGCAGAAGGCTATAATAGGATGAAATGACAAACAAGCAAACGATATTTGAGAAACGGATTGAACTGGACAGCCCGGAAGAGGGCTTTGCCCTCCTGGGTTCATGTAACGGCAATGCCTCCCTTTTCGGCGAGGCCTTTCAGGTCGTCTGCGATTCGACGGCGGATGGCCTGGTCATCCGGGGACCTGAAAAATCCAAGGTCGAGACAGCCGGCCGTATCATGACCCGCCTGTACGAGCTTTACAGAACCGGGGCGACTCCGGTCACGGAACAATTGATCCGTTACCTGATTGACGCCTCCATCAGCGGTACCTGGGGTGAGGCGGAACAGTTTTCTCCCGATCTGATCTGTGTCAATGCCAAGGGACGTCCCATCCTGTCGAAAACGAAGGGCCAGCAGCTCTACGTCGATGCCATCCGCAACGTTGAGCTGACCTTCGCCATCGGCCCTGCCGGCACGGGCAAGACTTATCTTGCCGTTGCCATGGCCGTCAAAGCCTTCCGGGCCCACCAGGTCTCGCGGATCATCCTGACCCGCCCGGCCATCGAGGCCGGCGAGAATCTCGGCTTTCTGCCGGGAGACCTGCAAAGCAAGGTTGACCCTTACATGCGGCCTCTTTACGACTCGCTGAATGATCTGATGGGCTATGACACCTATCAGCGCCACCTGGAGCGCGGTGAGATCGAAATATCGCCCCTTGCCTACATGCGGGGGCGCACCCTGGATGACGCCTTCATCATCCTTGACGAAGCACAGAACACAACCCGCGAACAGATGAAGATGTTTTTGACGCGTATCGGCTACAATGCCAAGGCTGTCGTGACCGGGGATATCACCCAGATTGACCTGCCGGTCCGCAGGAGAAGCGGCCTGGCGGAAGCGGCTGCCCTGCTCGGTCATCTTGAGGGCATCAAGAGCGTCCGCCTGACGGAGCGCGACGTCGTCCGCAATCCTCTTGTGCAGCGTATCATCCGCGCCTATGAGAAAGATTCACAGGTGCAACGCACACGCCGGCCCGACAGGGGGTAGAAGGATGAAGAAGGAAAAGCACCGCTTTCGAGTCGCCGTGAACCTCCTTTTCGTTTTCCTTGCCATGGCCGTTATCATGGCGACGGTTTATTACGGATCCACACCACGGCAGTACGATCTTCAAATCGGGGACATCAGCCCCTATGATATTTCGGCGCCGCGTGATATTGCCGATGAGGCGGAAACGGTCAGGCGAGCGCTTGCCGAGATGTCGCAGGTACCCAACATCATGCTGCGTTCGGAGGAAGGCAGCGAGGAGTCACGGGACCGCGTCCGCAGCCTGATTCTTCTGGTCCAGGAAAAGAGGGATTCCCTCTATCGCGAGCCGGTCGTCGAGGTTTACCCGCCGGACCAGGAAGGCTTGCCGGGTGATACCTCCCCCGAAAACGATGAGACAAGGCGCAGGCGGCCGGACAGCCATGAGATCGAGCTGGCGGTGTCCTCTCTGATTTCCGCTGTTGATCAGTCAATCGGCATGGTGATTCTTTCCGGTGACGCCGATCTTCTGATCCGTATGGAAGAAGACCGCTTTGAGCATTTTTCCGCCATCCTCTTTGCCGAATCAGGCGCTGTCCTGGCGAAAACACTTGATTCGGACGGCCTGCAGTCTGCCATTGGCGAGAGCGTGGAGCGGCTGTCGGCAACCATGGAATTCTACGCCGAAGACGCGGTGCTTGCGGGAAGAATGATGAGCCTCCTGCTTCAGCCCAATGTCGAGTTCAACAAGGAGGCAACGGAAAAAGCAAAGAACGCTGCCTACGAACGCGTGATCAACAACCCGGTCATGATCAACCGCGGGGCCAGGATCATCAGCCAGGGAGAGGTGATCACGCCTGAATTGAAAGCCATGCTGGATGAGCTCAACCTGACGGTCAGTGCGCGGATTGACTGGATCCGCCTGGTTTCCATCCTGGGCCTGGTGGTTCTGGCCGGCCTGGTCGCGGTCATCTTTTTTACGCGTTACTCCAAGGATCTCATCTTCTCGACACCCCGCAATATCCTGGCCCTGGTGCTGGCGCTGCTGATCCCGCTGATCATGTCCGCCTACCTGGCCCGCGACTATCCTCTGGCGCCGCCCCTCTATTTCGCGGCTGTGGTGGTGACGGCCTATTTCGGCCTGAGGACCTCGATTTTCCTCTGCGCCCTGCTCACCATCCTGGTCATGCCCATGACGGCCTTCAACCCCTCCTTTCCCATTGTGGCCCTGCTGGGCTGCACCATGGCCGCCCTGATGACAAAGGGTTCCGGCAGGCACGACAATTATGCCCGGATCATTCTGGCCACCTCCTTCGTCAATGCGGCGGCAGCCGTTTCCATCGGCCTGCTGCAAAAGGACAGCTGGGGCATGATCACCTCCTTCTTTCTGCAGGCTACGATTTCGGGGGCTTTGTCGGTCATCATCGGAATCGGCATCATGCCGCTCTTTGAATTGATTTTCAACACCGTGTCGCCCCTGAGGCTGATCGAGTTGTCGCAGCCCGGCCATCCGCTGATGAAACGGCTTTTCGTTGAAGCGCCCGGAACCTCCCAGCACAGCATGATGGTGGCCAATCTTGCCGACAAGGCGGCCGAGGCAATCGGCGCCAATCCCATGATTGCCCGTGTCGGCGCCTATTTCCATGATGTGGGCAAACTGGAGGCGCCGCTCATGTTTACGGAGAACCAGACGGGAGACAATCCGCATGACCGCCTGACGCCTCTGGAAAGCGCGCGCATCATTACCCGCCACCCGGAAGACAGTCTGGCGCTCGGCCGCAAGTACCGGCTGCCCCAGCCCCTTTTGCGTATCGCCAATGAGCATCATGGAACCACCCTGCTCCAGTTTTTCTGGAACAAGGCCGTGTCAGAGGCTTCTGCGCGGGGTGAGGAGCCGCCCTCCATGGATGCCTTCCGCTACCGGACGCCCCTTCCGGGAACCAGGGAATCGGCCATCGTCATGCTGGCAGATTCGGTTGAGGCGGCCATGCGATCGGAAAAAGTCCATAACCTGGCGGAGGCGGAAGTCTTGATCAATCAGGTGGCAAGGGACAAAATTGATCAGGATCAACTCAAGCATTCCGGCCTGTCCTTTGCGGACATTGAGACCATCATCCAGTCCTTCCTGCAGATATACGCCGGGCATTTCCATGAGCGGGTTCCCTACCGGAGGCCTCCCGTCAGGCCGGCGGAAGCCGAGACCCTGCGCAGCCATTAAAGGGCGGGACAGCCAATGATTGACTTTAATCACAGCAACCGGCAGCGCCAGTTCACCCTGGGACAGACAGCGCCCCTGGTCCGGGAGGCGGCCCGCCGGGTACTTTATGAGTCCTCTTTTGTCAGGGAGCTGATGGCGCAGGGGATCGGGGTGACCCTGGACTGGACCCTGGTCGGCCCGCGTTCCATGGCAAAGCTCAACCGCCAACAGCGGGGTGTCGACCGTGAAACGGATATCCTGTCCTTCCCCGCGCGGCTCATGAAAAGCGGTCAGCCTGTCAGTCCCGTCGAAGCCTGGGAATTCATGGACACCGGCCAGGGCAGGCGGACTTTGTTGCTGGGCGATCTGGTCATTTCCCCCTCCACCGTCGCCAGGCAGGCCCGGGAATACGGGCATGGCTTTGAAAGGGAATTTACTTTTCTGGTCATCCATGGCCTGCTTCATCTCCTGGGATATGGCCACGACACGGATGAGGATGAGCTGGAAATGACCGCTCTCCAGGATCGCTTCATGTCGGACCTGCAAGAGATCCCCTGCGGCTTTGTGGCCATTACAGGCCGGCCCAATGCAGGCAAATCGACCCTGCTGAATGAACTGTCCAACCGTACTCTGGCCATCACAACAGACAAGCCGCAGACAACGCGGCACGCCATCCGAAGCGTACTGACAACCCCGGGCTATCAGCTTGCCCTTTTGGACACGCCCGGCCTGCACCGGCCTAAAAACGCCCTTGGCAAGGCCATGATGAAGGCGACCTCGGCGGCTGTCGGCCAGGCCGATGTGCTGGCGGTCATGGTGGACGCGTCCTGGGATCCTTTTGTTGGAAGCCTGGAAAGACGTGTGATTGAACAGGCGCAGGCGGAGAATAAACCGGTTGTTCTGGTCATCAATAAGGTGGACCGCGCGTCCAAGGAGCATATTCTGCCGCTCATCCAGGCTTACGAGGATCAGTTCAGACTGGATGCCTATGTGCCGGTGTCGGCCCTGAAAAATGATGGCCTGGACCGCCTGATCGATGAGCTGGTCCGCCTGCTGCCCGTCAGGCGCCGGATTTTCGATCCTGAGGAGGAAACCGACCAGACGGAAAAGATGCTGGCGGCCGAGCTGGTCCGCCGTGAGATCCTCCTGCAGACGAGCCAGGAGGTCCCCTACGGAGTCACCGTCCTTATTGAGCGCTTTGAAGAGGACGAAGACCGGGGTGAGCGTACGGTGTCCATCGACGCCGTAATTTATTGTGGTCAAAAGACCCACAAGCCTATCATCATCGGCAGGGGCGGAGAAAAGATCAAGGCCATCGGCATGGCCTCAAGGCGGGCCATCAGCCAGCTCCTGGACGCCCCGGTCAATCTGTCCCTGTTTGTCAAAGTCAAGCCGGGCTGGCAGGACCGGCCTTCCGACCTGCAGGAGACTGGTTTGATCGTGAAGGATTAAGCCATGACGACCATGGTGACAAAAGCATTTGTCATGAAATCATTTCCCTGGAAAGACCGGCACCGGCTTCTCCATCTTCTGACTCCCGATCTCGGTCTTATCACGGCCATGGCGCCTGCAAGTGAAAGCCTGCGAAGCAGGCTGAGGGCCGTGACGCAATTGTTTTCCTATGCGGAATTCACGCTGTCGTGCAGGCAGTCGCGCTATTCCATCCGGGACGGTTCCGTGATTGAGTCTTTCATCCCCATATCCCAGGATCTGGACCGCCTGGCGGCGGCCTCCCATGCTGCCGAGATTTTCTCTGATGTCGCCCGCAACGATGAACCGCAAAGGGTCTTGTTTGATCTGTGGGCTTATACCCTCAACGAAATCGCGGGGGCTGAGGATCCTGTCTTTATCGCCAGGATGGGGGCTCTGCGTCTGATGGAGGCCATTGGTTTCTCGCCTTGCCTGGAGGGCTGTGTCGTTTGCCGCAGCAAGCTGGACGGGCCCTTATGGTTCAGTTTTTGTGAGGGCGGACTGCTCTGTGACAAAGACCTGGCGGCCGCGGGCGGGGAGACGCTGACTCCGCTGTCACCCGGCACCGCTTCCCTCTTGCGCCACATCACCCGGGCGCCCCTGCCGAAGCTCTATCGCTTTCAGGCTTCGCCGGCTGTCCGCCGGCAAGCCGAATGCTTCGCTGAAAGATGGCTTGAAGAAAAAATGGAAAAAGAGTACAAAGGCCTGGCCATGCTCGATCAGTGCCCGGATTTTGTGTTGCCGGCGAACGGCATCGCCGGAGAGGAAAATAAACATGACGACCTTTCGCAGCCTCTTTGATGTCATTGGCCCCGTGATGATCGGCCCGTCAAGCTCCCATACTGCCGGCGCTGTCCGGATCGGGTCAGCGGCGCGATCTATTTTCGGGGAGCTGCCGGATCAAGTCGAGATTACGCTGTACGGGTCTTTCGCTCATACCTATAAAGGTCACGGGACGGACCTGGCGCTGGTGGCGGGCCTTCTGGGCTGTCCGCTCGAGAGCGAGGGAATTAAAAAGGCCTTCGAGCTGGCCCGGCAGGCGGGCATGGCCTTTTCCATCATCCTGTCGGATGCAAAGACAGAACACCCCAACACGGCACGGATCCTGATGAAGAAAGGAGACCGCGCCATGTCTGTAACGGGGATTTCGACAGGGGGCGGCCTGATAGATCTGATCGAGATCGATGGCTTCAATGTCCATGTCACCTGCGAGGAGCCCGTGATTCTCGTTTTCCATCGCGACCGGCCGGGACTGATCGCGCAGGTCACCCGGATTCTGGCCGAAGAGCAGGTCAATGTCAGCCAGATGGAGGTATCGCGCAAGGCGCGCGGGGAAACGGCTCTGATGCTGATCGCCACGGACGGCATGATTCCGCAACCCGCCCTGCAGGGGATTGAGTCGATCGAAGACGTCAAGTCCATCGTTTTTTTAAGCAGCCTGAAACGCGAAACGTAAGGCAGGAGCAAGACCATGATTAAGGAAAACCTGGCGGAAGTGATCGCCAGCTGCCAAAGCAGCAACCAGAGACTGTCCTCCTGGTTCCTCGGGCGGGAAGTCGGATTGGGAGAAGGTGATGAGGCTTTTGTCCTGGAGAAGATGGAAAAGAACCTGGCCGTCATGGAGCGCAGCGCCGAAGAAGGCTTAAAAGGGGTTGATTCCTATTCAGGCCTCACCGGCGGTGACGCAAAACGCCTGGAGGAGTACCGTGCCGGGGGATCCGGCCTGGGCGACTCTCTCTATCTGGCTGCAGCCATGACCGCGATCGCCATCAACGAGGTCAACGCCTCCATGGGCATCATCTGCGCCACACCGACAGCCGGTTCCTCCGGTGTTGTTCCCGGGGTTCTTCTGGCTTGCCGTGACAGGTTGAAGCTGAACCGGCGGGCCCAGCTCGATTTTCTCATCACAAGCGGGGGCTGTGGCCTTCTGATCGGCAATCAGGCCTCTCTTTCCGGCGCTGCAGGCGGATGCCAGGCGGAGGTGGGTTCAGCTTCAGCCATGGCGGCCGCGGCCCTGGTCGAGGCGGCGGGAGGAGGACCCGTCCAGTCAGGGCATGCCCTGGCCATGGCCCTCAAGAACCTCCTCGGTCTTACCTGTGACCCTGTCGCCAGCCTGGTCGAGGTGCCCTGCATCAAGCGCAACGCGGTGGGGGCGGTCAACGCCATCCTGGCTGCCGAGATGGCCCTGGCCGGCCTTGAGAGCCGGATTCCTGTTGACGAGGTGATTGCGGCCATGGGATCGATCGGGCGCATGATGCCGGTTGCACTGCGGGAAACGGCGCTGGGAGGCCTGGCGCAGACACCCACGGCGCAAAAGATTGCCCGGCAGCTGCAAGAGGAGGGGCGCGTCACGCGCGACCGGCTTTAATTGAAATCCTGCCAGAAAGACCGGATGGCACCCAGGCACTCCTCCCGGTCGTCCGTGTGCAAGGCGTTCCAGTCCTGGGGGATGAGCTGGCGGTAATCCTGCCTGCCGTAACGGTCATCAATCAGAAGGACAATGCCGAAATCGTCCTCACTGCGGATCAGGCGGCCGGCCGCCTGGGTGACCCGGTTGAAGCCGGGCCACATGTAGGCGTATTCAAATCCCTTGCCTGTTTTTGCGTCGTAATATTGAGCAAGGATCTCGCGTTCAGGTGACAGGCCGGGGATGCCGGTTCCGATCACCACAACCCCTGTCAGTTCCTCCCCCACCAGATCTATGCCTTCATTAAAGAAAGAGCCGAGAACCGTCAGGCCGACCAGGGGTTTTGGACTGTCCTGTCTTTGAAAATAGGCAAGAAACTTTTCTTTTTGCTCTTCCGTCATGCCGGAAGGCTGGACCACATAATCGATACGCCCGTCCTTGATTTCCGCCAGGGAACGCACCAGTTGGCGCTGGTAGGCAAAGGAGGGGGAGAAGACAAGGTAATGGCCCTTTCTGAGAAGCGCCGTATCGTGTATGAGCCGGGCGATATCCCCGACGGTCCGGGCGCGGTCGGCGTAGCGGACCGAATGGGTCTCGTAGCAGATAAGAAGGCGGCGCTCCCTGGGGAAGGGCGAGGGGAGGCAGAGGACCTCAGGCTTGTCGACGGCTGAACGCGCGTCAAGCAGGGTCAGGTAATAGGGCAGGGGGGACAGGGTTGCCGAGAAAAAGACGACCGGTGACCGGTCGCGGTAAATAGCCGTCAGGTGCGAGGAGGCGTCCAGGGCCAGCAGGGAGATCAGAAGATCCTCTTCCCCTGATGGCCGCCAGGTGGTGACGTAGCTGTCATTATAGTAGCGTTCGGCCACCCTCAGAAAAAAGGTCAGGTCGAAATAGGGGACCATGATGGCATGGCGGCCTTCAAATTCGGGGTAATCCGTCAGGTAGCGGACCAGCAGATCGGCGGCGGACGAGACGGCCTCAAGCAGGGGTGGCGGAATGAGCCGGGTGGCCAGGAATTGTTCGCGCAGCACAGGATGGCAGCCCGCAAGCTCCCTGATCAGTTCATGGTCTTCCTTCAGGTTCCTGGCGGCAAGAAGCGGGCGGAAGTGATCCATCCGGTCCGCCAGCCGTTCCAGGGAAGCGCAGACCTGGCCCTTAAGCCGGCGCTGGCCGCCCGGCTCCGTCCGGTGGCCCGCCATGACCTCAAGCATGGTCCTGACTTCCGACCGGGACAGGACTGAGGAGAACATCTCACGCGAACGCCGGGCCAGATTATGGGCTTCATCCACAAGCAGGGTATAGGCCTGGCCCGGCTGGTCCAGCCAGCCGTGAAGGCGCACCCTGGGGTTGAAGAGATAGTTGTAGTCGCAGATCACCACATCCGCGATGGGAAGCAGGCTGAGCGACAATTCGAAAGGGCACAGGGAAAACTCCCGGCCCAGGGAAAGCACCTCTTCCGGCAGGAGGCGCCTGGTCCCGTAGCTCTTCACAAGGGCGTCCCGCAAATGATCGTGGTAGCGGATGGCGAAGGGACATACCCGCATGTCGCAAAAATGTGCCGGCGACAGGCACATCTGTTCTTTGGCGCGCAGGGAAAGCGAGCGGATATGGAAGCCCTCCCTTTCCAGGTCGTCCAGGGTATCCTCTGCCACTTTGCGCTGTGAACGCGTCGGTGTCAGGTAGAAAATGGTCTCCGTCAGACCGTTTGCCTGGGCCTTGACTGAGGGATAAAGGGTTGCCATGGTTTTGCCGATTCCGGTGGGGGCCTGCACGAACAAGACCGTCCGGTCACGGACAGCGGCGATGACTTCCGACATCATGGCCCGCTGTCCGTCGCGCAGCTGGTCATAAGGGAAGGAGGCGGTCCGGTTCTGCCTGTCCCGCAGCTGGCGGTGCAGAAAAAGGGGGCGGATCAGGGAGGTGTAGTCTGCGCAGATGGCCCTGAATTCGGCCTCAAGCGCTTCTTGGTTCCAGGCCTGGCGGATGGAAAAGGTACTGCCGTCATCGATCGAAATGTAGCGGAGCTCAACATCGATGGCCGGCGGCTTGCTGTCACTGGATGAAAAAAAATCCCCGCTGTAGAGAAGATGCCCATAGATCACTGCCTGGGCCAGATGGGCGGGATCCCCCTGCTCAGGGATGGAGGCAGCCTTGCCCCGGAAGCTTTTTATTTCGACCAGGATGACATGGCCTTGCGGTGACAGGGCAACCAGGTCGCAGCGCCCCTGTACCTGCAGGTCAAAGGGGAGTTCGCCTGACTGGTAGACTCCGCCAAGCGCCAGTTCTGTGAAAATCTCGCAGCCGGGGAAGTAATGACCGGCTTTATCGAAAAAATCCTGATGGGCCCTGGTTCCCTCAAGGCCGGTGACACCCGCGTAAAGCGGACCGGCCAGGCCGCCGTATCTGCGCACCGACTCGGCCAGGTCGCGGACGGCAACCGACAGGAGAGTTTTCTTTTGCTCCTTCGATTCCAAGTAAGTTCACCCGGACCGGTCCGGCCGCCTGCGGGCATCAAGGGAGATGTGCCAGCCGGGACCCGCGCCAATCTGATGAAGTTTGGTGATGTTCTGCTCCCTCAAAGCGATCTGGATGGTCGACGTCGCGCCGACAAAAAGAACAGGCTGGCCTTTCTCAACGTAGCCGAATGACTTTTGAAAGGGAACGTCGCCCTGGTAGACAAGCTTTTGGCCGTGGGAAATCTCGACATGAAAGACATCACCGTAGTCAACACCCGCATCCAGAAACATGACATCGGGAATGTTGCTGCTGACAAGGCCGAAATAGGGACCGGAACTCTCGATGATTCCGGTGAACACGCCCCGGTCATAACGGGGCGGATCGAAAGGAATGGTGACAATTTCCTCTGCCGGGTAAGCGGGTCCGACCCCTTCAAAGTCAATGATGCCGGACGCCAGCCGGATGGCGGTATAGGCGAAGACATCGCGGCCATGGAAGATATGGCAGGTCAGGGTGTGGGGCCAGCGGTTGACCGTCATGTCGATCTCCCGGACTGCCCGGATCCCCGGTGTCCGCAGGACGTGTGACAGGGAGCCGTTGTCGGGGCTTACCACGTATTGCCCGTTGGCCAGAAGAGCGACGCAGCCGCGCCGGTCGGTTCCCACGCCCGGGTCGACGACGGAGACGAAGATGGTTCCATCAGGCCAGAAGGGGGCCGTATTCTTCAGCATGTGGGAGGCTTCGAAGATGTCGAAGGGCGGGATGCTGTGAGTGAGGTCAAAAACCTGCACCAGGGGGTCGACTGTCTGGCAGACGCCATACATGGTCGCCACCGAGCTTGAGTCGCGGGAAAAATCAGTTTGAATGACAATGGCCGGTTTCATGGTAAAATTCTCCAATTGTAGCTTGTGAGGTCATTGCAGGGGTACCACATCTCAGGGTTCTGCGGATTAAAAAGCCGCATCAGGGTGAGATAGACCGTGGCCAGCAGAAAGAGCAGGCCGATGAGCTGCAGGATCCGGTCGGCCCTGCCGGGCGGGCGCTCGGCGTACCAGCTGCGCTTCTTCATTCTGCCGAAGCCGCGCAGGTCCATGGCATTGGCAATGTCTCCGACCTTGGAAAAAGAGGTGAAGATGAGCGGAACGATGATTAAGAGAGAGGACCTGATCCGGCGCAGGATTGAGACTTTGCGTTTATCCGTTTCACTGCCTCTGGCCTGGGCGCTGACAGAGATATCCCTGTAGTCGCGAAGCAGGTCGGGGATGTAGCGGAAGGCCAGTTCCACAATGATGCAAAAGCGGTAGGGCAGCCGAAGGGAGCTCAGGCCGGCCGCAAATTCCGACGGGGTGATGGACAGGATAAAGGCCATGCAGAGCATGAAAGTCGCCATCATCTTGGAGAAGCGGACCGCAAAATACCACATGGTTTCATAGCCGAGTACATAGCGGCCTGACAGGGATCCGAACTGCGTAAAGGTTCCGGTCCAGATCTCGCCGATGGCGGGGTTGAAAAGGAAGAAGAGGAGCAGGTTGAAAAGGTTCATCAGGGTGACAACGGTGAAGACGAAGCGGATCGGCTTCCAGTAGGGCCTGGTCGAAACGATGCCCGCGGCAAAGACCAGGAGAAGGGGCAGGAGAATCCGGATGTCCCAGACCGTGATGAGAAAAGCGATCAGGCAGAGAAAGACGCGGACCTTGGTGGTTCCGGTCAGCTGGTGCAGGGGGGTGTCACCCAGG
>CAZGCS010000004.1:22203-36746 GCA_964524395.1 uncultured Mageeibacillus sp. | reverse complement strand
TGGCCTGGCGAATCCACCAGGTCGCGTAGGTGCTGAACTTGAATCCCTTGGTGTAGTCAAACTTATCGACAGCCTTGATAAGGCCGAGGTTTCCTTCCTGGATCAGGTCGAGAAAGTGCATGCCTCTGCCGGTGTACCGCTTGGCAATACTTACAACCAGACGGAGGTTCGCTTCAATCAGATGCTGCTTGGCCTCCCAGTCCCCGGCTTCCATACGTGCGGCCAGTTCCTTTTCCTCATCAGCGGTAAGGAGCTCCACCTTGCCAATTTCTTTCAGGTACATCCGGACCGGGTCATCGACGATCATGGCGTCGTTGAAGGCTTCGGCTTTTTTGTTCCGGTCCCGTTCCCTCATTTCTTTCTCGATGTCATCTTCATCGATGACTTCGATACCGGCCCGTTCCAGCAGGACAATTACGTCATCCAGGCGCTCCTCGTCCCATTTGATCTGCTCCAGGTAATCGAGTACCTCCTGCTGCTGAAGCTCATCCTCATTGTCTTTACCCTTGCTGATCAGGGGGTAGATTACACTCAGGACCATCTCATCATCGATTTGTTCGAGAAGAGAGTCTTCTGCCGAGTCTTCATCTTCGTCTTCATCTTCAACGGGCAGATGGTCCTCTTCAACCTCTTCCGCGGTGTCAGGATCAAACTCATCATCTATTTCATCCTCGTCGTCCTTCATGAGAGAGGAGACGGTTTGCTCGTATGCCGGCCGCGGATCAACCGGCTCTGCTTCCACTTCGAGCTTGTCAGGCAACTTCTCCCGGACCTCATCTGCGGATTGAACCTGTAGCGTAAGGCCTTCGGGCTGCGGGAAATGGCCGGTGTCCAGCCATTGCGGTTTGACCGCAGGAGCCGCCTGCTCCTTTTTGTCCTCCTCCTCTTTGACCTGTGCCATCAAGTGCAGGGCGGCTTGAGCCGCCGCCTGGCGCCAGGTCTTGACCATGACAGCATCTTCAATTGGGTTCACGTTCGGTTATCTCCTTGTAAAATCATTCTAAAGATATCTGCTGCCGTCACCAGATCGGCAGCCTTTTCGTAATAGTTGCCTGCTTCTTCCTCGGAACCTTGCAATTCCAGCTTTTTCGCGATCTGATTCAATTTGGCGGCCTCACGCCTCCATCCCGACATACGGCGCCGGGCAAGCCTCTGTTTGAAAATGATCTCTTCCTTCTCAGGCTCGGGCGCCAGCTGACTCCCGCTCATTTCCTGGTATTGCCTTTGAATCATGGTATGAATTTTGTCCGGGTCCGGAACAAGGCCGGAGCTTTGCTCCTGGTCCGGCTCTGTGCCGCTCGCCAGAATACTATCGACTATAGAGTGCAAACCCGCCAGTGTCAATCTTTCCTGCCTGGCCTCCTCTATGGCTTGAAGGGCAATCTCCCTGAGCGGGCCATCCGAAAAATCCAGGGAGTCCAAAGGGCTCGAAAGACGTTCGGAAGTCAGAAAAGCACGGACTTTCTCATTGACCGTATAGCTGGCAACACTCTCCTCACTGACAAGAAGCCGCAGGCGGGCAACCTTATTATGGTTGGCCAGCATCATCAGCAGCGTCACTTCATCTTCAGCCAGGAAGGAAGACCGTCCTTCCTGCTTTTTCACCGCAAGCTGCCGCTGCCTGCCGGATGAAAAAACCGCTGCTTTTCCAGCTGTCTTTTTCAAGCCGCGTCTTCTTTCAATCTCCTCGCCCACTGCCCGGTGACTTATTTGCAGCTCCTTGGCGATTTGACCTCCGTAAATCTCCCTTCTCGTGCTGTCAGGCTCTTCTGCCAGCAAATCAAGAGCCTGATCGCGATATTCATTTTCCGTCATGGCCTGGCCGGATTGATAATCCTGTCTGAGAACCGCAAGACGATAACCCGACCGGTCAAGCGCGTTCCGCAACACCACAGTCAGGCGTTCCCTGCCGTAGCGGTTGAAGTAATCATCAGGGTCCTTGGCGCCGTCCAGGAGGATGTAGCGGACGGACAAACCTGCCTTCTGGAGGATTGCCCCCGAACGAAGGCTGGCTTCTCTCCCCGCCTTGTCATTATCCATCAGGATATGAACGGCGTTGACATAGCGGCCGATTGCCTGGGCCTGGTAAAGAGTCAGCGCGGTTCCAAGCGGCGCGACTGCGTTCTCCAGGCCTGCTTTCGCCATGGCCAGAACATCCATGTAACCTTCAACCAGAAACCAGTGCTTGCTTTTTGTCTTGGTGGCCTGCGGCATTCCGAACAAATGTTTACCTTTCTGATAGACAAAAGTTTCCGGCGAGTTAATGTATTTGGGTCCGTCATCCACGATGGCGCGGCCGCCAAAGGCGAGAACGCGGCCGGCGGTGTCCATGATCGGGAACATGACGCGCCGGTAGAAGAAATCGTAATAGTCCTCCTGGCCCGACTTCCTGATCAGCCCCCCGTCCAGCATGGCCTGGTCGGAGATATTCTTTTTCCGCAGGGCCCGGTGAAGCTCCGATCTGCCCAGTGGTGAGAATCCCAGGCCGTATTTCCGGTACAAAGCTCTGCCGATGCCACGCCCGGCAAGGTAGTCGCGGGCTTGCGCGCCACCGGCGTCCTCCAGTACCGAATAAAAGTAACGGGCAGCCTCCCGCAAAGCCTCGTAGGCGAGGTTCTGCCTTTCGAACCGTTCCTTCCACAAGCTGTCTTCAGTTTCCTCAAGGACGACCCCTGCCCGGTCAGCTAAGAAACGAATCGCTTCCGGATAAGACAGCCGCTCAATCTCCTGAACGAATTTGATGACATTGCCACCCTTCTGACAACCGAAGCAGTAGAAAATCTGCTTGCCTGGCGAAACACTGAAGGAAGGTGTCTTCTCTTCATGAAAAGGACAGAGCCCGAACAGGTTGAGCGTACTTTTCTTCTCAAGGCGGACATAGGAAGACACGACATCAACAATATCGTTGGCCTCAATCACCGCCTCAATACTATGCCGCGAGATGAGTCCCATCCAAGGTGAACTCCTGTATTCTTATTGTCGTAGAGATCAAGTCCGCAAAAACTCCCTTGTATAGTATACGACATCTTGACGCGCGAAAACGGCCCGTAACCCGAAAGCTACGCGCCGCCACAACCGGCCGCAGGGCCGGCGGTCTAAATTCGCTCAGCTGTCGATTTCCGAGTCGCGAGGGAAAACTGTGCTGATCGCAGTCTTTTTGAATGTCAGCATGGTTCTTTCCCCACTGGTATAAATAGTGACTTCGTCATCCGAAATATTGGCAACCTGGCCGACAATGCCGCCAATGGACATCACCTTGTCTCCCGGACGCATGGAAGCGATGGTTTCTTTCAGTTTCTTCTCGCGCTTCTTCTGGGGACGGATGGTAAAAAAGTACATCACGCCAACAATCAAAACGAAGGGCAACATGGTGTAAAGCAGGCTAAGCGCTCCACCGGACTGCTGTTCTCCTTCTGCCGCGGTACCGGCAGCCATCAGCAGCAATGGGTATAAGGTCATAACGATCCTCCTTGGATTTTCTTTCAGGTAAACCGGTCCTCGCAGACCGGACAGCATGAGTTTAACACAAAAAGAGGCAGCTGATGCAGTTCAGCTGCCATAGCGCAAAAAGAATTCCTCACGGAATGACAGGAGACGGTCAGCCTGGATGGCCAGGCGTATCTGACGCATCAGCTCCAACAGAAAGGCGAGATTATGCCAGGACAGCAAACGCAAACCTAAAATCTCCCCGCTGCGGATCAGGTGATGCAGGTAGGCGCGCGAATAGTTGCGGCATACATAGCAGCTGCAATCGGGATCCAGCGGCATGTCGGAGCGCAGGTGGACTGCCTTGCGGATGACGACACGGCCATCCCGGGTCAGGGCCGTTCCGTTCCTGCCGACGCGGGTCGGAAAGACACAGTCAAACATATCAATCCCGCGGACCGAGCCTTCTACAAGGTAATCCGGTGACCCGACGCCCATGAGATAGCGCGGCCGGTCGGCCGGCAGTTGGGGCAGGACCTCCTCCAGCATGGCGTACATGGTCTCAGCCGGTTCGCCGACCGAAAGACCGCCGATGCCGTAGCCGGGCAGGTCGAAAGAGGTGATCTCCCTGGCGCTTTGACGCCGCAGGTGGGCGTAGGTTCCGCCCTGGACAATCCCGAAAAGAGCTTGACTGTCCGGCTTGCTCCAGACTTTGACCGCCCGGTCCAGCCACCTGCTCGTCCGTTCAAGTGACTGGCGCACGTAGGATTCGTCTGCCGGCCAGGGAGTGCATTCATCCAGCTGCATCATGATATCGGATCCCAGCGCCTCCTGGATGGCAACGGACTTCTCCGGCGTCAGGAAATGCTTTGAGCCGTCAATGTGCGACCGGAAATGGACCCCCTCTTCCTCAATGTCCCTTGGTTTTGCCAGAGAAAAGATCTGGAAGCCTCCGCTGTCAGTCAGGATGGACCGGTCCCAATGCATAAAGGTGTGGAGACCTCCGAGTTCACCTATGACATCCGGACCCGGCCGCATCCACAGATGGTAGGTATTGCCCAAAATGATTTCAGCACCAATGGTCTTCAGCTCTTCCGGCGTCATGGTTTTGACCGTGGCCCGTGTTCCCACAGGCATGAATACCGGCGTCTCAAAAGAACCTCGCGGGGTGGTAACAAGCCCGTAGCGGGCTCCGCTCTGGTTGCACTGGTGTCTGAGCTGATAGGTAACTGCTTGCAATCCGGTCCTCCTTCCCCGTGCCCTCAATCCATTAAAGCACCTTGAGGCAACAGAAGCATGGCATCGCCGAAACTGAAGAAGCGGTACTGCCTTTCCACCGCGACCCGGTAAGTCTCCAAAATCCTCTCACGGCCCATCATGGCGGATACCAGCATCAAAAGGGTTGATCCGGGCAGGTGAAAGTTGGTGATCAGGCCATCCACAAGCTTGAACTGAAAACCCGGATAAATGAACAAGTCCGTGTCCCCCGAACAGGGCCTCAGCCGGCCTTCACCGGCAAGAATCGCCGCGCTTTCCAGAACCCGGCAACTCGTTGTACCCACCGCGATTACACGACCTCCGCGCGACTTGGCCCTCTCGATTTTGGCAACTGCCTCCTCTTCGAGCCTGAATGGCTCGCGGTGCATCAGGTGGTCGGTAATGACTGCCTCCCTGACGGGCCGGAAGGTTCCCACCCCCACATGCAGGGTCAACCTGGCAATGGAGACGCCCTTGTCCTCAATGGCTGCCAGCATCTGGCCGGTAAAATGCAAGCCTGCCGTTGGCGCAGCGGCTGAGCCGGCTACTTCTGCGTATACGGTCTGGTATCGTTGCGGATCCTCAAGTTTTTCGTGAATGTAGGGAGGCAGCGGCATTTCGCCAATGGTTTCCAGCAAAGTCATCAGATCGCCCTGGTAATCGAAGGTGGCGATGCGTGCCCCGTCAGCTTCCACTTCCCCGATCAGGGCTTCAAGTTTCCCCTCGTCAAAAAGTATCCGGTCTCCCGGCCTGGCCCTCCTCCCCGGCTTGACCAGCGTACGCCAGCGGTTGCCGCCCAGGGGTGCCAACAAAAGAAATTCAACCTTTCCACCGGATCGGGCGCTCTGACCGAACAGCCTGGCGGGAATGACGCGGGTATCATTGATGACCAGACAGTCATTTTCCCTCAGGTAGGCAGGGAGATCGGAGAAGACCCGGTGCTCAAGAGGATCGTCCCCCGCCATGACAAGCAGCCTTGACCGGTCACGGCGGTCAGCCGGATGGTGGGCAATCAGATGCCCGGGAAGCGGGTAAAGGTAGGAGGCGGTCAGGGAATCCGGATCCGGCCGGTTAGAGGTCATGGCGGTCCGGTCCTTCATGGAATAATATGTCCAATTTTTGCAGAAGCATCCCGATGCCCGCATCGGAACGGCTGATCCGTAAAGGTGCGCGCTCATTCTTTTTCACACGCGCTCCAGGCAACGGCAGCAGGCCGAAATTGGCATTCATGGGTTGAAAGGAAGCCGGGCCGGCTTCCGTCACCCAGGCGGCCAGCGCCCCCATCATGGTTTGTCCCGAAGGCAGGAGCTCCCTCCGGTCCTGAAGACTCGCGCCCCTGACAATGGCGGCAGTCTGGACACCCGCAACAAGGCCGGACATGATCGCCTCGACATAGCCCTCCAGACCGGTCAGCTGACCGGCAAAGAAGAGGGTTGGGTCCTGCCGGCTTTGAAAACCCGGGCCCAAAACCCGTGGGCCGTTAAGAAAAGAGTTGCGGTGCATGACGCCATACCGGAGGTATTCCGCCTGGCGCAGAGCGGGGATCAAGCCGAAAGCCCGGCGCTGCTCAGCGAAGGTCAGGCGGGTCTGACAGCCAACCAGCGACCACATGCTGCCCGATGCAGCTTCCTTGCGAAGCTGCAGGCAAGCGTAGGGGCGCGTGCCTGTGGCAGGGTCGGTCAGGCCAACCGGCCGCAGGGGGCCGAACCGCATGGCGTCCTCTCCCCTTTCCGCAAGGGCTTCGATGGGCAGGCAATCCTTGAAATACAGGCTGTCAAAATCGCGGACAGCCACCTTCTCCGCAGATATCAGTGCCTCCCGGAAGACTTTGTATTCCTCTTTGGACAGGGGGCAGTTCAAATAGTCGGCTCCTCCCTTGCCGTAGCGGGAGGCAAGAAAGGTCTGCGTGCGGTCGATGGACAGGGCGTCGACAATGGGCGCGACGGCATCAAAGAAATGAAGTCCTTCACTTCCCGTAAATTGCCTGATCGACTCATAGAGGCCGCCCGAAGTCAGGGGACCTGTCGCGATAATGGCCGGTCCTTCTCTTTCGGCCAGTCGGTCCAGCGAATCAATTCTCTCTTCAATGACAGTGATAAGCGGGTGAGCCGTAATCTCCCCTGTGACCGCGGCAGCGAAGCGGCCACGGTCAACTGCCAGGGATCCGCCTGCCGGCACGGACGTATCTTCTGCCAGTTGCAGGAGCCTGCAGCCGAGTGCCCGCAATTCTCTTTTCAAGAGCCCCTGTGCCGTTTCAGGACGGTCCGACTTGAGCGAATTACTGCAGACGAGTTCAGCGAACAGGGCTAAGCTGTGTGCGGGTGTCCGTTCCCCGGGTTTCATCTCGATCAGGGTAACCGGTACGCCGAAACGGGCAGCCGTCAACGCCGCCTCCGAACCGGCCAGGCCGGCTCCGACGATGGTCACCTGGCTGGGCAAACCTTTCATGAGTCTTTGCTCTTCTTGCTTGTTTTCTTCAGCGAAGGGCACGCTTTATTGGAACAGCGCTCATAGGTCCGGCCGCGAAAGCGTTTTTTCACCATATAGCTGCCGCACGTGTCACAGACTTTTCCGTCAATGGGCAAGTCAAAGCCCGAAAAATCACAGTCGGGGTCCCTGGTCTTGTCGCAAAAGTAGAGCAGATTACCGCGCCGGATCTTCCTGGACCGGACAGGGGATCCGCACTTGGGACAGTGCGCGTCTGTCGGTTCGGAGATTGTCTCCGTATACTTGCAGTCCGGGTAACGGGAGCAGGCGATGAATTTTCCATACCGGCCCTCACGGATGACCAGATCCCCTTCCCCGCAGGAGGGACATTGCCTGCCGGTCGGCTGATCCTCGAAAACTACTTTTTCCGCCGTAGCCATCGCCTTGAGCACGTCCTCGTGGAAAGGCTGATAAAAGTCACTTAGCACCTTCACCCAGTCGCGGTCACCCGATTCGACCCGGTCGAGTTCATCTTCCATGTGAGCCGTAAAGTCCGTGTCGACAATATTACGGAAATGAGTTTCCAGCATCCCCGTCACTGTCGAGCCGAGCTCCGTCGGCTTCAGGGTTCTGCCTTCCCGTTCCACATAGAGGCGTTCAAAGAGGGTCGAGATGGTCGGCGCGTAGGTCGACGGACGCCCGATACCGAGTTCCTCCAACTCCTTAATCAGGGATGCCTCGGTATAACGGGGCGGTGGTTGGGTGAATTTTTGCTCGGGATCAATCCGATGCAGGTGCAAAGGATCGCCAGCGGCGAGTTCGGGCAAGTCGACCAGCTCCGCTTCATCCTCATTTGCGGAAGTCGTTTTTTCCGCTTCCTGGTTTTCGTCCGATACGCCGTAAAGGGTCAGCCAGCCCGGGAAGAGCAATGTCTCTCCCTGGGCCCTGAAGAGGTGCCCGTCTGCCAGGATATCAGCAGACACTTTGTCATAAACGGCTGCCTCCATCTGTGAGGCCAGAAAGCGCTTCCAAATCATCTCATAGACGCGATACTGATCACTTGACAAATAAGCTTTGACCCGCGACGGGGGCAAATCAAAGTGGGAAGGCCGGATCGCTTCGTGGGCGTCCTGAGCCTTGCTCTTGTTCTTATAAAAAGGCGGCTTGGAGGGCAAGTAGGACTCACCATAGCTTTGCTTGATCAGGTCGCGCGCCGATTCGACTGCCTCGGGGGATACACGGACTGAATCCGTCCGGATGTAAGTGACAAGGGCTGTTTGGCCCAGGCTGCCCAGGACGATGCCCTCATAGAGGTTCTGCGCGGCCATCATGGTGCGTTTCGCGGTAAAGCCCATGGCCCGCGAAGCACTTTGCTGCAGGGTGCTGGTGGTGAAGGGGGCGTAGGGCCTGCGCCTGCGTTTCGTCTTCCTGACTTCATCAACAACAAAATCCTTGCCCTTGAGGGAAGCCAGGAGCACGTCCAGCTCTTCTTTTGAGCGGATGGTGACGCGCGATACGCGGCCACTCTTTTTCCGCCCGTGATAAAGGGCGGCAAAGGGCGGCTCCTGCTCTGTTTTAGAGAGGAAGGCCCGGATTTTCCAATACTCCTGAGGAACGAAGGCATCGATTTCACGTTCCCTCAGGACGATCAGTCGTGTGGCCACCGACTGGACCCGGCCGGCTGACAGGCCTTTTCTGATCTTTGACCACAAAAAGGGACTCAATTCGTAACCCACCAGGCGGTCAAGGATGCGGCGCGACTGCTGGGCATTGACCAGATTTTCATTGATTGGCTGGGGGTTCTTGATTGCCTGACTGACCGCTTTGCCCGTGATTTCGTTAAAAACGATGCGGCTGGGGCTTTTCAAGTCGACCTTCAAAAGATGAGCCAGGTGCCAGGCGATGGCCTCCCCTTCGCGGTCCGGGTCGGTGGCGAGCAGGACACGGTCTGCTTCCTGCGAAGCGCTTTTCAATTCACGGACGACCTTGTCCTTGCCCGGCATTGTCAGATACAAGGGCTTGAAGTCCCTGTTGACGTCAACACCGATGGTCGAGGCCGGCAGGTCCCGGATATGGCCGACCGAAGCCCGGACATCGTAATCCTTGCCCAGGTAACGGGCAATGGTGCGGGCCTTGGCGGGAGACTCGACGACAACCAGTGTTTTTTCCATAAGCTTGGCTTTCCCCTAATTCAGAATTCTTATCATTATATATAGGAGAAGAGGGTATCTGTCAAAATACTAGCCTTGGTCGTACCTGGCAAGGGTGTACAGGCCGCGGTTCATTTTGACCAACCCTCTTTCCGTCAGGCCGGCAAGACGGCAGAGGATGACCGTCCTGTCAAGGCCGGAACCAGCAGCCAGGCCCGAGAGCGTCCGGGACGCGTTTTCAAGGGTCTGCAGGAGGAGGCAATCCTCGTCAGAAAGGCCCGCATTTTGCGCGGCCTGCGAATCATTTTTCATCCGGCGAAGTGCCTGTGGGGGCAAATGGGGGATGTCTTCCATGTCCTGGATCAGGATGGCCCCGTCCCTGATCAGATTGTGGCAGCTCCTGCTGGTGCCGGAAAGAATCGACCCGGGTACCGCCAGCACATCGCGGCCGTAATCACCAGCAAAACCTGCCGTGATCAGTGTTCCGCTTGATCCGGAAGCTTCGGTTACCAGAACGGCGTCACACAAACCGGCCAGGATTCTGTTCCTGGCCGGAAAATAAGAGCGCTGAGGGGCGGTTCCCGGCGGAAATTCAGTAATAAGGGCACCGCTCCTCCCAATATCGGCAAACAGGGCTTTGTGCTCAGGCGGGTATGTGACGCCCAGGCCATTTCCCAATACCGCGAAGGTAGGGCTGCCTGTTTTCAGGGCAGTCCGGTGGGCCAGCGCATCAATCCCCCTCGCACCGCCGGAAACAACCGGCACTCCCCTGCCGGCAATGGCGGCCGTCAGTTTTTTGGTGACTTCAATGCCATAAACAGATGGCTTGCGTGAACCGATCACGGCGATGACCGAGGGACGGTTGAGGGCTTCCACATTCAAGCCGCTGACAAAAAGGACGGCCGGAGGCAGGCTGATGTGCCGGAGTCTTTCCGGATAATGATTGTCGGCCAGGGTCAGCGCCCCCCAGGAGGGAGGGTAGGAACGACATTTTTGCCGCCCGGCCTCGTCCCGGATGCTTTGGATTAAGGCGGCCTGCGGCTCCACGCGCCCTTCCAGATACTCCACAAGCCCCCTGATACCTCCCGCTTCCCGCAGCAGCTGCCCGCGCACACTGTTGCCTATTTTCAGGCGGTTGCAAGCCTTGACAAAGGCGACGGCCAGCTGTAAATCCGTCACGGCTGATCCTCCGGCACAGGCCATGGCATGGGGGCCTTGTAATGAAAGGCCTCGGCCATGTCCTCTTTGGTGACCGCCTCCTTCTGCTCCAGGTCGGCAATGGTCCGCGCGACCCGGACCATGGAAAAAAAAGACCGGGCCGTCATCAGTGAAGCATCCGCCAGGCCGGCGGCAAATCGCCTGACCCCCTGGTCAATCTGAAAATAGTCGAGCGGCTGGTCTGCCCTGACCTTGCTGTTGTGAAAGGTTTCGTATCCGCAGGCGCGCGCCCTTCTTCTTTGCATCTCCCAGGCTGCCGCAATTTTCTCACGGAGAAGGTGCTGATCCGTCCTGCCCCGCAGCCTGTCACCCTGCCCCGTCAGACTGGCTGCCTCCACCCTGGTCAGCATGGCGGCCAGATCAAAGCGGTCAAAGAGCGGCCCGCTGATCCTGGAAAGGTGACGCCGGATGGAAGTGTCCTGGCACCGGCAAAGACTGCCCGGCTCCAGCAAGAGGCCGCAACGGCAGGGATTGCATGCGGCTACCAGCAGAAAATCGGCAGGGAATACCATCTGCCAGCCAGCACGGGCCAGACGTATTTCCTGCGACTCGGCCGGCTCGCGCAAGGCGTCCAGCACACGGGGGCTCATTTCGGTCACTTCATCGAGAAAAAGAACCCCGCGATGTGCCAGGGTACATTCGCCGGCAAGCGGGATGTTGCCACCCCCGACCAGGGCGGAGACCGTAATGCTGTGGTGGGTTTGTCGAAAAGGCCGTTCCCTGCTGAGATGACCTGCGGTTCCCGGATTCCCCGCGGCACTTTGCACTCGGAGCACCTCCAGCATCTCCCCGTCCCCCAGGGGTGGCAACAAACCGGGAATGACGGAGGCAAGCAAGGTCTTGCCACAGCCAGGCGCCCCCATCATGAGGAGGGGGTGCCAGCCCGCCGCAGCAATGAGGCAGGCCCGCAACCCCTCTTCCTGGCCGATGATTGGCCAGGGCCCGGTGACATCGGCCCCATGGGCCTGTCTTTCCAGGGGAAGCTGCCGGCGGACCCCCCTGCCCCTTATACCGGAAAACCGGTGTACGGCTTCTTTCAGATTGCTTACACCATCGTAGTCGATCCCCTCAATCAGGGCTGCCTCCGGCTCACCCTCCCTGGGGCCGACAACGTAGCGGACTCCCGTCTGGCGTAAAGCCAGCAGCCGGCTCAAGATACCCTTGACCGGCTTGACTCTGCCATCAAGTGAAAGTTCTCCCAGATAAGCGGAGCGGGGAGCTCCCTCAGGACGTGCTGCCTGCGAAGATGCTGCCAGGATGGCCAGGGCCAGCGGCAGATCAAAAGCACTCCCTTGCTTGGGCAGGGCGGCGGGAGCGTAGCTTGCGATGACCCTGCCCCTGGGGAAAGAGTAGCCGCTGTTGCTGATGGCCGCGCGCACCCGTCCGCGTGATTCGCGGATGGCGGGATCAGCCCTCCCCGACAGTTCAAATTGAGGGAGGCCGGCCAGGATGGAAACCTCGATCTCGAGGGGAAGGCCCTCCAGGCCGGAGAGGGCGCAGGACGCAACCTGGTGGTAGTAAGTGGCTCGCATGATGTCATTTTTGACTGGCCCGGCCCCCCCTGCCCCGCTTTTTGGCGGCAGCAAATTACACCTCCGGCCAAATCGTCATCGAACAGGCATGACTTTGATGCTATCATGGTGTCGACGCCGGGCGCGAAGGCAGGAAGAGGCCACCATGAGAATCGGGATCGCAGGACTTCCAAACGTTGGCAAAAGCACCTTGTTTAACGCACTGACAGGCGCCGGTGCCCTGGTCGCCAACTATCCTTTTGCCACCATCCATCCCAATGTGGGGCTGGTTCCCGTCCCGGACCCGCGGCTGGGTGAGCTGGCCCGGATCATGGGTCCCGGCAAAATTATTCCGGCGACGGTCGAATTTGTTGACATCGCGGGACTGGTCAAGGGGGCCAGTCACGGGGAGGGCCTGGGCAACCAGTTCCTGTCGCATATCCGGGAAGTGGACGCCATCCTGCACGTCGTCCGCTGTTTCGAGGATGAGTCCATCGCCTACGCCAACCCCTCCCTTGATCCTGCAGAGGATTTCAAAACAGTTGAAATTGAGCTCATCCTGGCCGATCTGGCCCAGCTTGAAAAGCGTCAGGCCAAAGTGGCCAAATCTGCCAAGAGCCACGCGCCTGCCCTGCTGGCCGAGCTCGCTTTCATTGGACGGCTGATGGAATACCTTGACGATGGGAAGCCTGCCCGGACCTTTGAAGTCAACGATGTCGAAACCGCCCTGCTGGATCAGTACTGCCTGCTTACCCGCAAACCTGTCATGATCGTCGCCAATGTCAAGGACCTGGAAGATTGCAGCGCCAGGCTGTCAAAGATGGAAGACTTCCTGAGGGATCAGGACATCCCGGTGCTGACGCTTGACGCCGCCCTTGAAGCTGACCTGGCTGAACTGCCGGACCAGGAAGAGGAGGCTTACAGGCAAGAGCTGGGTTATCCGCAAAGCAGCCTCGACCTGATAATCCACCAGGCTTACCGGACACTCAGACTCATCTCTTTTTTTACCAGCAACGAAAAAGAAGTCCGGGCCTGGACGGTCAGGGAAGGCTCCACGGCGCCCAGGGCTGCGGGCACCATCCACACGGACTTTGAACGCGGTTTCATCCGCGCCGAGGTTATCCCCTTCCGCTTGCTGAAAGAAGCCGGCTCCCTTGCCGCGGCCCGTGAACAGGGCCTGATCCGTTCCGAGGGCAAGGCATACATGGTCGGAGATGGCGATTACATTACTTTCCGCTTCAATGTCTAATCAGCCGGATTGGAAAGACCGGGAACCTGAATGCCCCGCTGGCCCAATTCTTCTCTGAGCAGGCCAAGAACCTGCTCCTCAAGCTCAATCAGGCTGCCGCTATTGTCAATCTCGTGGGCAGCCAGTTCCCTGTACTCGTCGCGGGTCATCTGAACCTTTATACGGCGCTCCGCTTCCGCTTCATCCATGCCGCGCCGCCGCAGCCTGGCGAGGCGAAGCTCCCTTTGGGCCGTCACGGCCCAGACCTGGTCACAAACGTCAAGAAAACCGCGCTCGACAGGCAGGGGCACATCAAGGGCAATGACCTTGATCTTTTTTTTTCTGGCCTCTTCGAGTTTTTCATCCATGGTCCGGATCACATCCTGGTGGATGATGGCGCTCAATCTGTCAAGAAAGCCTTTATTGGAAAAGGCGAGCGAAGCGGCGCGTTGCCGGTCAAGAGCCCCGTTCTCGTCCAGCAGGTCAGGGCCAAGGGCCGCCGCGATTTTTTCCGTGGTCTCTCCGGCGGACAGGGTCAGCTCATGGGCGATGGCATCAGCGTCGATGACCGGGATACCCGCCGCGCGCATAATTGAGGCGACCGTGCTCTTGCCTGTTCCGATCCCACCTGTGATACCCACAACAAACATGCTAGATCAGGTCTCCCCAGGTTTTGCCCGTTTTTGTCCCGGCCAGCAAGGGTACCGAAAGCTCAATGGCCTCTTCCATCCTGTCTTTCAGGATCTTTGCGGCACGCGTCGCATCCTTTTCCGCCACCTCCAGAATCAATTCATCGTGGACCTGCAGGATGAGGACCGCGTCCAGCTTCTCCTGCCTGAGTGCCCGATGCACATCCACCATGGCAATTTTGATCAGGTCCGCTGCAGTACCCTGGACAGGCGCGTTCATGGCGGCCCGCATGCCGAAATTATAGGTATTGCGGTTTTGTGACTGAAGTTCGGGCACATACCTTCTGCGATGGAAGAGCGTCTCGACATAACCCTGCATCCTGGCCAGCTCCCCCTGCTCCCTGAGCCAGGCCTCTACGCGGGGATATTTGGCGTGATAGCGTTCAATCAGCCTTCTGGCTTCGGGAATGGGAATATCCAGGTCGCGCGACAGACCGTAATCGGAAATGCCGTAGGTGATGCTGAAATTGACAGTCTTGGCCACTGAACGTTCCGCCGGCGTGATCTCGGATTCATCCTTGCCGTAGAAAGAGGAGGCAGTGACCAGATGGACATCTTTTCCCTCCTGAAAAGTACGGGTCAGCTCCCTGTCTCCGGACAGGTGGGCCAGAAGGCGCAGTTCGATCTGGCTGTAATC
>CAZGCS010000004.1:2039-22103 GCA_964524395.1 uncultured Mageeibacillus sp. | reverse complement strand
GCTCCCTGTCTCCGGACAGGTGGGCCAGAAGGCGCAGTTCGATCTGGCTGTAATCAGCGCCGACCAGGACGTAACCGGGCGGGGCAACGAAAAGCTCCCGGATCCGGCTTCCGCGCGCGGTGCGAACGGGGATGTTTTGCAGATTGGGGTTGGAGCTGGAAAGCCTTCCCGTTGCCACAACGGTCTGGTTGTAAGAGGTGTGAACCCGTCCATCCCTGCCGATCTCCTTCTTCAAACCTTCCAGGAAGGTTCCTCTCAGTTTGGACAACTCCCTGTATTCCAGAATATTGCCGATGATGGGATGGTAGCCGCGGAGCCGCTCCAGCTCATCGGCGGCGGTGCTGTATTGTCCGGTCGAACTCTTGCGGCCGGTGGGCAGTTTCAAGTCAAGATACAGCACTTCGGCCAGCTGCTGGGGTGAGTTGACATTGAAAGAACGGCCCGCATCGCCGAAAATCAGAGTTTCCAGACCGGCAATTTCCGCCGCCATCCCCGCAGAGGCGCTCTCAAGCGCTTCCAGATCGATCAGAACGCCTTTGAGCTCCATGTCGGACAGGATGCCTACAAGCCGGGTCTCGACCTGATAAAGGCGATCCAGGGCCCTTTCGCTGATGGCCTGCAACTGTTTTTCCCGCGCGGCGGGCAACTGCAAAGCCAGGCACCGGATTCTTTCGGCCTGGTTGCCCGTCAAGGCAGGCAAGTCATCGGGAATTGGCCTGAAGTCATCACCGAGAGTGGCGCGCAGGGCATATTCAACGTCATCGCCCCTGCCCAGCTGGTTAAGCAGGTAGGAGGCGATCATGACGTCGTGAACGAAGCGGCCGGGGGCGTGAAGCTCAAGCCTGCGCAACTGGCCCTTCATGTCCCAGGTGACAAAAGGCCTCTCCTTTTCCTGAAAGAGCCGCAGGAGTTCGTCCAACTCCCCGACATCTGTACAAGCCCGGGAACTTGCCAGGACACCCTGTCTGCCGGGAAGGGGCAGATAAAAAGCCAGCTCCGCCCCCTCAGGGGTTGCCGCAAGCAATTCAGCGACTGAGTCGTAAAGACAGCATTCCACCGGCTCCGCCTTTTCCCTGTTTTCCTCTTTAAGTCCAAATCGCTCGAGCTGGGAACGGAAATCAAGACGTGTCAACAGGGCTGTCAGCGCGTCCCTGTCAAACTGCCCTTCAATCGCTGACTCCACCAGCCGGCCGGCCTGGGGTATGGGCACATCCCGGCGGATGGCAGACAAGTCCCTGGAAAGATAAGCGGCTTCCCTGCCTTCTTCCAGGTTTTTTAAAAGAGCCCCCTTTTGCCGGTCGAGATTCGAGTAGACATTGTCCAGGGTCCCGTAAGTCCTGATCAGCTGCAGGGCGGTTTTGGAACCGACACCTTTCACACCGGGAATACTGTCCGAGGAATCCCCCATCAGGGCTTTAACATCAACCCATTGCCCCGGTGAAACACCAAACTCCTCAAGCATGGATTCCGGTGACACAATCTCGCTTTCGGAGCCGGTTTTTTTGGTGGTCACAAGTACGACCGAGACCCGGTCCGTGATCAACTGCAAGGTATCGCGGTCTCCCGAAACGATATAGACGCGCATGCCTTTTTCTTCCCCGATCCTGGCCATGGTACCCAGAAGATCATCGGCCTCGTACAGGGAGAGGCCGACCGGCTGAAAACCGAGCGCCTTGAGCAAGTCGCGCGCCACCGGAATCTGGCGGGAAAGGTCCTCGGGGGCAGGGCTTCTGCCTGCCTTGTACAAATCGAATTGTTTATGGCGGAAGGTCGGCCCCGGCATGTCCATGGCGGACACAATGTGGGTCGGATCCAGCTCCTCCCGGTATTTCAGGATCATGTTGAGAAAGGCGTAAAGGGCACCGGTGGGAAAACCATCCGGCGCGGTAAGCTGCCTTCTGCCGATAATACCGTAATAGGCCCGGTTCATCAGGCTGTGAACGTCGAACAGCAATAGTGTTTCCTGCTTGGGCACAGCGGACTCCTTCGCGGCAGTCAGTCTTCTCCTGCCGGCGCTTTTGAAGCCGTCTCAAGGGGCGGCAGATTGATTTCACAGGCGGAATCGTAGGGTACAACCGGCAGGCGGCCGTTAAAACCGGCGCCGTCTGCCTGTGGATCCTGTTCCAGAACCGACAGAAGATGCTCCATGAAACCATCCAGGCCGGTGACATCCTGATTGGAAGTCAGACGGAGCAATTTTTGTATTTCACGGGAAAGTAACTCCGGGTCATCAATTTGAGAAAGAATGTTGATCTTCTCATGACCGGTTCGAACGATCGATTCATCCCTGAGAAACAATTCCTCCTTCATCTTCTCCCCCGGCCGGAGTCCGATGTATTCAATGGGAACATCCACATCAGGAACCAGCCCTGATAAACGGATGAGGTCACGTGCCAGGTCGTCAATCCGGACCGGGGCTCCCATGTCCAGGATAAAGATCTCGCCCCCCCTGGCGTAAGCTCCCGCCTGGAGGACCAGACTGGATGCTTCGGGGATGGTCATGAAGAAGCGCTCGACTTCTGGATGGGTGACCGTGACAGGGCGGTGCTCCCTGATTTGTTTTTCGAAGAGAGGAATGACACTGCCGTTGCTGCCAAGGACATTGCCAAAGCGTACCGCCGAAAAAGAAGTGCGCGGTGAAAGCCTGTTGAGGGTTAAGACCACAATTTCACAAAGCCGCTTGGTGGCGCCCATGACATTGGTCGGATTGACGGCCTTGTCCGTCGAAACCAGCACAAAACGGCTGACGCCGTAGCGGGCCGCCATCAGAGCCGTATTGTAGGTTCCGTACACATTGTTCTTGATGGCTTCGCCCGGACTGATCTCCATGAGCGGGACGTGCTTGTGCGCCGCGGCATGGAAGACGACATTGGGCCTCCACTCGGCAAAAACACTGGCCAGTCTCCTGGCGTCACGTACCGACCCGATCAGGACTTTCAGGTTGAGCACCTTGCCAAACCGGGCCAGCAGCTCCTGCTGCAGGTCGTAGACGCTGTTTTCACAAATATCGAATAGAATCAGCAGCGCCGGGTGAAAGGCAGCGATCTGCTTGGCCAGTTCCGAACCGATGGAGCCACCGCCGCCTGTGATCAGGACCACCTTGTTCTCGATGAAGTGGCTGACCCGTTCCATGTCGTAGACGACAGGATCCCTTCCCAGCAGGTCCTCAATCCGGATATCCCTGATGTCGGACAAATGGACCTGTTCACTGCTGAGCTCCGAGAAAAATGGCAGGAGCCGGACCCGGCAGTTGGTCTGATGACAGATGGCCAGGATCTCGCGCAGGGTTTCACTTGATGCGGACGGGATGGCGACGATGATTTCGTCGATCCTGTGTTGTTCGGCGAGTTCGACGATATCGTTGCGGTCGCCCAGAACCGGCACCCCATTGTTCTTGTAGAAGTGGATCAGGGGGTTGTCGTCAACGGCACAGACAGGAATGCGGAGCGACTGGGTTGTTTTGAGCTCAACGATGATCTGGGTTCCTGCCTGGCCGGCACCGACAATCATAACGCGGATGGGTTGCCGGCCCTTCTGCCTTGTGCGGATCTGTCTCACCTGGCGCCGCGTATGGTAAAAGCGGTAGAGGAAGCGGATCGAGAAGACGGCGGTCGTCAGTAAAAACCAATAGATGATGTAAAAGGCCAGGGCGAAGTTGCGTTTCATGACCTGGAAGGTCAAGACGGAAAGAAAAAGCTGGATGACTGTTCCAGCAACAAGCACCAGGTACTGCGATCCCCGGGCAAAGGGCCACATCTGTGAATAGAAACCGGTAAAGGAAAAACAGATGGCCGATAAAATGACAAAGACAAACCAGCTTGATTTGAATTGCTCAAGATACCGCAGGGGAATCGAAGTTTCATACAGGAGATAAAGCGACAGGATCGGCGCCACGACACTGGCCGCCATGTCGTAGGCGACCAAAAACAGTTTTCGGGGCGTCAAATGCCGAATCGGTATGAACTTGTTCATGTCAGATTGTTACCGGTCCTCTGTCAGATTACCGGGCGCGCTCACTCAGCCGCTGGGTCGGATTTGGCTTCTTCCAGGTAGGCGTTGACGTGGTCAATCAGCTCATCCGCGTCAATTCCGTGTGCCATGCAGGCCTGTTCGATGGTTTCGTTGCTGGCCAGCATACAGCCGATGCAGTGCATGCCGAAACCCATTAAAAGGCCGGCGATGTTCTCATCGAGTTGCAGCAGGTCCAAAATCAGCATATCTTTTGTGGCTTTCATCAAGTCATTCTCCAAGTCATTAATTGATACTGACTGAATGTTAACGCATTATCGCGCCGGGAGGCAAGTTTGACAGAGCCGATTCAGGAAAATAAGGGATAAAAGATCAAAAATGGGAACATCTAATACGGATTGGCCCCAAAAGGCTTGACAAGGCGGTATTTGAACAGGATAATAGGCGAAGAACACAGCCGGAAGGAGGCACCATAATGAATAAAACTGATCTCATCAACGCGGTAGCGGCCAAAACAGAATTAAGCAAAAAGGACAGCGAAAAAGCTGTTTCTGCTGTTTTTGACGTGATCACCGAACAGCTCGCAGGCGGAGAAAAAGTCGTACTGGTTGGCTTCGGCACTTTTGAAGTCCGTCACCGCGCCGCGCGCAAAGGACGCAACCCCAGCACCAAAGAGGAGATCCTGATCCCCGCGACGAAGGCTCCCGCTTTCAAAGCCGGTAAGGGTTTGAAGACAGTCGTCAACAGCTGATTCTTGAATCTTGAACGCAGTAGGGGCTGTCCACAAGGCAGCCTCTTTCTTTTGCCCCCGCTTAGTCGCAGTCCCCGTCATCCTCCAGCTCAAAGGTATCCATTTGACTCCACACTTCTTCCGACAGCCGGGTAATGGTGCGGCCTACCGGGAGACTCTTGTCACCCTCTCTTAAAAGCCGGTTTTCCGGGCGGAGCTGAGAGATCCGCTCCCGTGAAGCCAGGTCATCGAAAAGGTAGCGGACATTGCGTTCGATCTGATGCGGCTGCAGGCCTTGCTGCCTGGCAATCTCGGGATAAAGCCTTTTGCTGATCGGATTCAGGAGTGAGCGGTCGGTTGCCGTCCTGCGCAGAATTTCACCCAGGAGACGGTAGCCCCGCAGCTGAGTGTTCCACCGGTAACGGTTGAGCACCTGATCAACAAGTGCCCGGATCCGCCTTATTTCACTGCGCCTTTCGTTTCGTGTTTTCTGCACAATGCCGTCTGCTGTCGCCATGACATTTCTGGCCGCAAAGGGTGAACCCTTGCGCGCGTCGACCAGGTAGTGCACCCGGCCGGATGAGTCAAGGACTCCGAAGACACCCTGGCGGTTCATCAGGGCTTCCACATGGTTCAGCAATTCCCGGTTGGAAGCGACCAGGTAAAAGCCAAGCTCCCCCGACGGCCTCTTTTTTTGTTCCCTGTGTTCCGATGCCATATCGGAATCAATCCTTGCTTGCCGGATCATCTTGGCATCACCTCCCCCCTCATTATGAAAGGAAGGGGAAAGCTTTATTTTGTCTGGATCAAAATGGGAGAAGGTCCCCTTACTTGTTGCCGGAATCTTCCAGATAAGTGACATGAACGATGAAACGCGTGCCGGGTGTGTACATGACCTGGAAGCGGCCACGGACATTCCTGTCAAAAGTGCCGGGCATGAAATAGTAAGGAAGGCCGTCCACAATCAGGGAACTTCTTCCCAGCGCGCTTTTTTGCAAATCGATATCGGCAAGATCATAATGACGGCTCGCGATGTGCACCAGGTCAAAGGCGCGGGGAACCAGCTGGCTTACGCAAAAGTAAACAATGGCGGCCGCCAGCAAAACGGGGGCCAGATAAGAGAGTCTCAGGCGATTGGCGTGATTCCAGTTGTTGCGGAGCGCAATAACCAGCAGGGTCAGGAGGGCCAGCACCAAAGCAGCGCTGGCAAGCAGGCCGGCCAGGAAATAGAGATGCATCATGGGGATACCGCTCCCTCACGCGCCGCCGTCAGCCAGGCCGTAAAGGCCTGCTCATCCATGAGCGGCAAGCCCAGCTCACGTGCGCGGTCTGCCTTGCTGCCGGGATTCTCGCCTGCAATCACCGCGCTTGTGGCAGATGAAACCGAGTTGGTGACGCGGGCGCCCAGGCTCTCCAGCACTTCCCGCGCCTCATTGCGGGTCATGGAACCGAGTGTCCCGGTCAGGACATAAGTCTGCCCCGCGAGTGGCTGTGCCCCGGCGGGGACGTCCCCGGAAAAAGTCAACCCATAATTTTCAAGCCGGTTTATAAGTCTTTCCGTCTGGGGCAGCTGGAACCAGTGATGGATTTCACGCGCGGTGGCCGGTCCGATGTCATGGATGGCCGCCAGTTCTTCTTCATCGGTTGTGGCAATTTCCCTGATCCCGGGGATGACAGCCAGGAGCGCCCGGGCTGTTTGCCGGCCGACAAGCGGAATGCCAAAGCCGGTCAGGAGGCGGTCGGGTTCCATGCTTTTTGATTTTTCAATTTCGCCAAGCAGCTTGTCGACAGCCTTTTGCCTTCCAATGGACCCGTCCTCGATGAGTTGTCCGCGTTTTTCATGCAGGGTGTAAAGATCCGCGATGGATCTGACAAAGCCCTTTTCGGTCAGTGCCCGGGCAGTCTTCTCCCCGAGACCGGCGATGTCCATGGCTTCTTTTGAAGCGAAATAGGATAAGTGGCGGACCAGTTGTGCGGGGCAGTCAATCCCTGTGCAGTAAAGGTCAACACCGCCTCCGGCATATTCCGTCCTGGAACCGCATGCGGGGCAAAGATCCGGCAATTGATAGGCCTTGGTGCCGGCGGGCCTTTTCTCCTTGATGACACGCACAACGGCGGGAATGATGTCACCCCCTTTTTGGACCAGGACCGTATCGCCGATCCGGATGTCAAGCTGGTCGATGTAGCTTTGGTTGTGCAAAGTCGCTTTCCTGACCGTGGTCCCTGCCAGGCTGACCGGCTCGAGCCAGGCCAGCGGTGTGATCCGCCCGGTCCGTCCAACCTGCGCGGAGATATCAAGGATTTTGGTCTCTTTTTGTTCCGGCGGATATTTGTAGGCCACGGCCCAGCGGGGGTACTTGTTGGTCGATCCCAGACGCTGGCGCTCTGCCAGCCTGTCAAGCTTGATGACCGCGCCGTCAATTCCGAAGGGCAGTTTTCCGCGTCTCCCTTCGATTGCATCGACCGCGGCCATGATCTGGTCCCGGGTCGCGGCGACCCTGATCTCGGGAATGACCAGAAAACCCAGGTTCGCAAGCCAGTCCAGCGCATCGGAATCAAAATCGAAGCTCCTGCTTGAATGCTGGACGTCAAAGGCAAAGAAAGAGAGTCCGCGCTCCGCGACAATGGAAGCATCCAGCTGGCGCAAGGTTCCTGCCGCCGCATTGCGCGGGTTGGCAAAAAGCTTCTCGCCCCTGCTTTCCATTTCGGCGTTCAACCGTTCAAAGGACTTGAAAGGCATGAAGACTTCCCCGCGGACGACCAGTTCCTCCACCGGGTCGGTCAGCACTTGCGGAACAGCCTTGATTTCCAGAATATTCTCCGTAATATCCTCTCCGGCCGTGACACCATCCCCGCGGGTAACGCCCCGCAAAAGCCGGCCATCACCATAAGTCAGGCTGACAGAAAGGCCATCGATTTTCATTTGGACCAGAAAACGGGGCGTCTGGATCTGCCCGGCCAGGCGGTCGATAAAAGCGCCCACTTCCTCACGGGAAAAGACATCCAGGAGGGAGAGCATGGGGAAGCGATGGGGAACCGGGGTGAATTTTTCGGACAGGCCGCCACCCACAAGTTTCGCTGGCGAATCATCACAGGCCAGCGCAGGCCATTTTTTCTCCAGCGACTCGAGTCTTCGCAGAAGCCGGTCGTAATCCCCGTCCTGGGCAAGCGGCGCATCCAGGTCATAATAGGCGTGGTCGAGTATGCCCAGAAGCTGGCTCAGCCTGGAAATCAAGGTGGCTGCTTCCTGCTTTGTGTCCGGTTCCGGTGCTGTCAGAAAACGGGCGACCGATGCGGCGATACCGCCATGGAACTGCGGGTCCCCATTCGATCGATCCGGCTTACGGTCCGCCATGGCGATCAGGCCTTGCCCGCACATCCCAACACATTGACAATCTTATGGCTGACCAGCTCCTCGATTGCCTGGCGGGCGGGTCCCAGGTACTGGCGGGGATCAAAGTGTGACGGGTTCAGTGCCATATGCTGGCGAATGCTGGCTGTCATGGCCATCCGGAGATCCGTGTCGATGTTGATTTTGCACACTGCCATGGACGCGGCCTTGCGCAGCATCCCTTCCGGGATTCCCGCCGTGTCCGGCATGGAACCGCCATACTGGTTGATGATCTCCGCGTACTGGGGCAGGACGCTGCTGGCCCCGTGCAGAACGATGGGGAAACCGGGCAGACGCCGGCTGACTTCCTCCAGGATATCGAAGCGCAATTCAGGCTTTTGCCCGGGTTTGAATTTGTAGGCGCCGTGGCTGGTTCCGATCGCGATGGCCAATGAATCGCATTGGGTCCTGCCGACAAATTCCTCAACCTGGTCCGGATCCGTGTAGGACGCGTCTTCAGCCGACACCCGGATATCATCCTCGATCCCTTCGAGCCGCCCCAGCTCCGCTTCGACGACAACTGCAGGGTCGTGACCGTGCGCATAATCAACGACACGCCGGGTCAGGGCCACGTTCTCTTCAAATGGCAGGTGCGACGCGTCAATCATGACCGAGGTGAAGCCGCTGTCAATGCAATCCTTGCACAATTCAAAGCTGTCACCATGATCAAGATGCAGGGCCATGGGAAGGTCCGAATCGATCAGGGCGGCCTCCACCAGTTTCACCAGGTAGGTCTGGCTGGCATACCTGCGGGCTCCCGCTGAAACCTGCAGGATGAGCGGCGCCTGAAGCTGACTGGCGGCTTTGACAATTCCCTGGATAATCTCCATGTTGTTGACGTTGAAGGCTCCAATGGCGTAGCCTCCTTCGTAGGCCTTTTTGAACATATCAGTGGTGGTAACTAATGGCATAGGGTCTCCTTTTGCGTCCGCTCTCCGAAGACGGTCACTGGTCCTGGTTTCAGTATAACGCACCGGCCGAAAATACCCTGACTGCTGAACTAGAACTGTCTCAGATAGTCCAGCTGCTGCGTCACTTTCGCCAGCTGTGACTCATAGTCCTCCTTTTTCACCCTCTGCTGTTCGACAACCGGCGCGGGCGCCTTTTCCAGAAATTGTGCATTGGTCAGCATGCCTGTGGCGCGTTTGATTTCATCGCGCAGGACACCGGCTTCTTTTTCCAGCCGGATGATTTCGGAGGCGATGTCAATCAGCTGGTGCAGGGGAATAATCATTTCCCCGCCGGTAAAGACCATGACCACATCACCCGTCGATTGAGAAAAGTCCCCGGGGACACGCTCCATGCGCGAGATCCCCGCCAGGCGTGACAGGGTCGGTCCGGCCGCCTCCAGCCCGGCTGCCAGCCCGTCGTCCTCTGTTCTCAATTTGGCGGTAAACAGATGCGCCGGCTTGATTTTGTATTCCGCACGGATGTTTCGCACCCCGCGGATGGCGCTGATCATGTGACGCATGACCCTGGTAGCCTCAGGATCCTCGCGGCAGGCTTCCGCCCCGGGCCAGGGAGCTCCGATCAGGAGCTCGCCTTCATGCAGAATTCCGAAAATCCGCTCGGTGACGAAAGGCATGAAGGGATGCAGCAGGGCCATGGTGTCGGAAAAGACACGGTAGAGTACAGCCTGAGCGGTTGCCCGTGAGCTGCCTTGATTCTGCAGCCGTTCCTTGACCAGCTCAATGTACCAGTCGCAGAAAAAGTCCCAGAGGAAGGAATAGATTTTTTCCTGGGCCAGCCCGAGTTCCATGGCCTCAAGATGGCCGGTCACCTCCCGGATAACTTCGTTGAGCTCGGACATAACCCATCGGTCTTCCAGCGCCAGATCCATCTCGTTCAAGTCCGGGAAATCGGTTCTGCCGTCCAGATTCATGACAATGAATCGAAAAGCATTCCAGATTTTATTGATAAAATTGCGTCCGTTTTCGAACTTTTCGTCACGCCAGCGCAGGTCGTTTCCGGGCGCGTTGCCGGTGATCAGGGCAAAGCGGAGCGCATCCGCGCCATACAGATCGATCATTTCAAGGGGATTGACTCCATTCCCCAGTGATTTGGACATTTTTCGCCCCAGCTCATCGCGGACCAGGCCATGGATCAGGACTGTATGGAAAGGCACCCTGCCTGTCTGGTGCAGTGAGGAGAAAATCATGCGGGCGACCCAGAAGAAAATGATGTCATAGCCCGTTGCCAGGACATCCGTTGGATAGAAGGTCTTGTAGTCGTCGGTGTCGTCCGGCCAGCCCAGGGTGGAAAAGGCCCAAAGTGCCGAGGAGAACCAGGTGTCAAGCGTATCCTCTTCCTGTCTGAGCGCGGCACTGCCACAGGCCGAGCACTTGTCCGGAGCCTTCTCCGCCACAATGGTTTCCCCGCATTCATCGCAGTACCAGGCAGGAATCCGGTGACCCCACCACAGCTGTCTGGAGATACACCAGTCACGGATGTTTTCCATCCAGTTGAAATAGATCTTTTTAAAACGGTCCGGAATAAACCGTGTCTGGCCGGACCGCACTGCCTCGATGGCAGGCAGGGCCAGCGGTTCCATATGGACAAACCACTGGAGTGAGATTTTTGGTTCCACCACGGTGTGGCAGCGCTGGCAGGTTCCGATGTTATGGCGCATGGGTTCGACTTTTAACAGCAGACCCTGTGATTCCAGGTCGGCAATCACCGCGGCGCGCGCTTCGGCAACCGTCATGCCCGCGTAGGCACCGCAGGCCCCGGTCATGCGGCCATCCAGGGTCAGGATATCGATCACCGGCAGGTCATGGCGGAGTCCGATTTCGTAGTCATTGGGGTCGTGGGCCGGTGTGATTTTTACCAAACCGGTACCGAAGCCGGGATCGACGTATTCATCCGTGATGACGGGAATGACGCGGTCAGTCAGGGGCAGGCGGAGTTTGCGGCCCACCAGGGATCCATGGCGCTCATCCTGCGGGTGAACGGCAACGGCTGTATCCGCCAGCATGGTCTCGGGGCGGGTCGTTGCGATTTCAATGCCGCCCTCCCCCTCTTCGAAAGGATAATGGATGGTGTAGAAATTCCCGGCCCGCTCTTCGTGTTCAACCTCAATATCCGAGATGGAGGTCCCGCAAACAGGACACCAGTTGATGATGCGTTCTCCCCGGTAAATCAGACCTTCCCGGTACAAATTGACAAAGACATGCGCGACTGCGCGGGAAAGCCCCTCATCCATGGTAAAGCGGTGACGTTGCCAATCGCATGACAGGCCCAGCCTTTTCTGCTGTTCAACGATCCGGTCATTGAACTCATCTTTCCATTGCCAGGCACGCTCAAGAAAGCCCTGGCGTCCAAGACTTTCTTTCGACAGCCCCTCTTCTTTCAGGCGCTGGACAACGATGGCCTCCGTCGCGATTGAGGCGTGGTCGGTGCCGGGCAGAAACAGGGCGTTCTTGCCGCGCATGCGCTGAAACCGTGTCAGCACGTCAGGCAGGGTATTGTCGAGCGCGTGGCCCATATGGAGTTCGCCCGTGATATTGGGCGGAGGCATCACCATGCAGAAGGATTCTTTTTCCGAAGGCGATTCCGGATGGAAAGAACCGGATGACTCCCATTCTTTATAAATGGCAGCTTCCTCCCTGCCCGGTTCGAATGTTTTTGGAATCTGTTCGATTTTTCTCATGCCTTCCTGCCTTTCTTTACTCTTCTTCCGGCTTGTAGGGAAAGTTGACCCGGATGAAAATAAGACTACCCCTCCCGCCCGGATCAATCAACCGGAAAGCCAGACGGGTGACCCGGCTCGTGTCAACGGCCAGTTTCTCCCTGGCCCACACCAGTGTCTGCTGCCTGAAAGCGTCCTCGACGGTAAGCGGGAGTGACTCAAAGACAACACCGTTGGCATCCTCCAGCATAAGCTGGACCGTTTTTCTTTGATGATCCGGATTGAGGAGAGTCAGCTCAACCCCCGCGTAGACCGACAGATCAAGCGGCGGATAGGCAGACGCATGTGAGACGGCGGCATCGATGACGAGAGGCCGGTCGTTGGCATTCCAGTAATCCAGGCGGATATCCGCGCTTCCGTAACCCTGGACCTCATCGGTCAGCTGAAGTTTGCCCCTGCCGCCGGTGATGTCCCACAGCGGATTCATGCCGGGCCAATCTTTCTTTTTGGATCGTAAAGAGTCCCGGAAGAGCGGCTGTTTCCAGGTAAATTCAGTCAGTCTGTCGCAATCAGCCCAGGCCATGGGCGCCAGATAGGACGAAGGCTCCAGATCAAAGCGGAAGGGCAGGACGGGGATGCCGTCCGCGCCAAAGAGGTTGGCCTCACTGTTAAAAGCGGAGAAGGCATAAGACAGCGACACCGGATCCTCGATCATGTCATGCCAGACAAGGACGCGGACGCCGTACAGGACACGCGCCTCCGCTTTGACGAAGACACGGTTCTCATCACAAATGGCAAAGCCCTTCAATACCGTGTCACCCTGGCGCAGTTGAAGACCGTGTCCTTTCACCGCCGGAGGGGAAAGATCAATCATCCACTTGTTGCCGATCCGCTCCATGGCGACAGGCTGCGGCGCGCTGACGGGCAAATCGCCGCCCTGGATCAGGCCGCGGGCCAGGATGGACATTCTGCGGCCGATTTCCCTTTTGGCATAAGGGGTCAGGGCCGCGCAATAATAATCCTGGTCCAGAAAGGCGGGTGAAAGATCATAAACGGTGACCAGGCCGGCCCTGGCCGGAACCCGGTGGCAGGCATGGGCCAGCATCTCATTAAAGACAGCCAGCCCGAAAGCATTGAGGCCGTTATAAAGATAAGGGGGAAGCTGGGATACGACCAGGATCAGCTCCTCGCCCACGGGTTCGAACATTTCATTGAACATGTCGGCAAGGTGGCGGAAGGCGCGCAGGTAGTACTCGGGACTGTCTACATCGCTCTCCCCCTGCATCCAAAGGATCCCCCGGATCGACAGACCGACAAAGGGAGCCACTTTGTGATTGAAGATGGCCGCCGGCTGGTTCCGGGGCAGAAAAACGCGTTCAAGTGGAACAATATCCTGGACAACACTGGCTTTGCGGATGCTGGCCCGGGGGATGACAACAGGGGCAGGACCCAAACGGTCCGGACGCCTGCCATCAAGCAGGGCCACGATCTGCGGTTTGGGGAAGGAGGCCTGGAATTGGCTTGCCGGTACCTTTTCTGTCCTGCTGCTTTCGACCTCGTCACTGTTCCAGTTTTCCCTGTCACGGTAAAGTCTCACTTCCCTGACGTGGTTTTTGATGAGGGGATCCGATTCGATGATTTCGCGAGGCAGCCAGGCATGGATATAGGTTCCCGGGCAGGCAACATTGATGACACCCACAGGGAGATCCATTTCATAGTGGAGTTCCCGCGCGAAGGTAAAGGCAACAGCAGGGACCTCTTCCACCAGATAGGTTTGGTCGCCGCGGTGCCACTCCCCGCCCTGTGCCTCCCCCAGCGGTGTATAACTGTATTGTGGAATTTTTTCCGAGAGGCCGTCCGTACTCATCCGGAAGAAGCGGACCGAGGCCAGGTTGACACAATCGGGCAAGAGCTCCTCCGCGTCCGACATACTGACCGTCTGGGCCATGTTGTCCTGACCTGCAGCGAACCAGACCTCACCGACCAGGATATCGTCGACGATCACGGCCTCCACACCCGACCGGACGGTCAGGCGATAGGGATCATAGGATGCCTCAAGTGGAGGAAGCCGGAATTCAAAATAACCGTCCCTGTCGGCATTTTCCTCCTCGAAGAGAAGAAGCCCGTATTGGGTTTTGGACTTGGAGGCCTGACGGTTTTCAGCCGGAAACCGCTCCAGTTCGACTGTGACCTTCATGTCACTTTTCGTGAAGCCGAAAAGTCTGGTGACCGTCTTCTGCTGGATCACCATCCCGGTTCCAAATACAGTTGCCAGGCGCAAGGCAGGCATGCTCAAACTCCAATCAATCGAGGGCCCAAAGTCATTCAGACAATTATACCCTGTCCGGCCGTGTCACCGTCAAGGAAAACAGAGAGCCGCACTAGTCTGGCGCCAAGCGCTGCTTGCGGATCCAGCCCGCCGTAGAGAACAAGCGCTTCCAAAAGCAGATCCAGGCGAAGATGGCCGGTGCTTCCCGCCCCCGCGGTCAGGATCACACAATCCTGTCCGCAAGCCTCAAAAGCCAGAATGCGCGGCGCCAGATCGACCGTGACCTGCTTCTTCTTTCTTTGCCGGACCACTTCCACCGGCCCGCCTCCGAAAGTCCTGTCAAAGGCCGGACCGACCGCCCGGGCCTCCAACCTGTAGCAGGCAGCGGTCACCCGTGCCATCAGGCTTTGGCTGCCCGGATCCCCTTCCTTCCAGTCCACCACCTTGACACCGGCAGGCAGGGATTCATTGAGGCGGATCAGGGCCCGGTCCGGTAAAAAATCCTGCCTGTGCGGAGCCAAGGTTACTTCCAGGGGATCGCGCCGTGTTTCGATGCCCAGGCCGACAGGCAGGGCAAAAACGATCTCAGGGCGCGGATTGAAGGCGTCCTCCGTCCAGGACAAAGGCCAGTCCGCGCGGCTTAAGGATCGTTCGAACAAGCGCATCATATCGAGATGAGCCAGCCAGGCGGCCGCATCCCTCCGCTCGTAAAAAAGCATGACCCGCCGTTTTTCCACCGCCTGACCGCTCATCTTTCCGGCCATCCTCCTACTGCGCTCCCGGGCAAAGACCCGCCTGATAATCCTGGCAACCGCAGGCAGAGCAGCCGTCGTAGCAGGAGTGTGTGGTCTCTCCCCTGCCGGCTTTATCCCATTCGCCTGCCAAAAATTCCTTGCTCACCCCCACATCCAGGTGATCCCAGGGAAAGTTTTCCTCCTGTGGGCGGCCGCGGTTATAAAAGGCTGCCCCGCCCGGGATGAGTTCGAGTGCCTCCCGCCAGCGGCTGGCATCGAAATGCTCATACCAGGCGTCCAGGTAGGAACCTGCTTCCCACGCGCGCCGGATGACCGCGGCAAGCCTTCTGTCTCCCCTGGAGAGGACTCCTTCCAGTTCCGCGCTTTCAAAGGCATTCCAGCTGAAAGTGATCCTGCGATCCCGGAGTCCGGACGCGAGCTGCTGTTGCTTGGCGGCCATCTCTTCAACCGTAATCTGCCGCGACCATTGAAAGGGTGTAAAGGGCTTGGGGATAAAAAAGGAGGTGCTGACCGCGACCTTGAGCCGTTTGGAGCGGCTTTCGCGGGGCAGGTCATCCCACAGGGCGATCAGCTTGCGGACCAGGGTGACGATGCCATCGACATCCTGGTCGGTTTCAGTCGGCAGGCCCAGCATGAAGTAGAGTTTAAGTCTGTCCCAGCCATTTAAGAAGGCAGTTCTGGCTGCCCCCAGCATGTCTTCCTCTGAGATATTCTTGTTGATGACATCCCGCAACCTCTGGGTTCCCGCCTCCGGAGCGAAGGTAAGGCCGGCCCGCCGGGTTTTGGCAATCTCTTTGGCAAGCTCGAAGTCAAACGCATCCAGCCTCAGCGAGGGAAGGGATAAATTGATATGGCGCGGTTCAGTCATGGGCAAAAGCTCGGTAACCAGGCGCTCGAGCTGCGAATAGTCGGTCGTTGACAGGGAAAGAAGACCCATCTCCTCATAGCCGGTATTCCGGATTAAATGTCCGGCTGTTTCAAGCAGGTTCTCCCGGTCGCGCTCGCGAAGCGGCCGGTAGGTGAAGCCCGCCTGGCAGAACCGGCAGCCGCGGGCACAGCCGCGCAGGACTTCCATGACCATGCGGTCGTGTACAAGTTCAATGTTGGGGACGATCGGCCGCAGTGGCACCGCAGCCTGATTCAGGTCGGCGACCAGCCGCTTCCTGATCACTGGAGCGGCTGCCTCATGGACAGGCAGGATGCGGCCGACCCTGCCGTCCTCCAGGTATTCCACCTCATAAAATGAAGGAATATAGACGCCGGGGATGGCGGCCATGGAGGCCAGAAAATCCTGTCTGGTCCGGCCCTCCGACTTCTTCACCTTCAGCGCCTCCATGATCTCCGGCAAGGCTTGCTCGCCCTCGCCCAGCAGGATGGCATCGAAGTAGGGAGCCATGGGCTCCAGATTACAGGCAATGGGGCCGCCGGCGATCACGATCGGATCTCCCTGGCCACGCTGGGAGGACAGGAGGGGGATCCCGCCCAGGTCAAGCATTTCAAGAACCGCAGGATAGGCAAGTTCGTAATGAAGCGACAGGCCCACCATATCGAATTCCGACAGTGCCGTCCCCGTTTCGAGCGAAGCCAGAGGCAGCTTGTTTTCCCTGAGATAGTCCCGCATATCAAAATCGGGGGCAAAGCACCGCTCGCAAAAAGTGTGGTCATCCCCGTTCAGGATGGCGTAGAGAATCTGCATGGCCAGGTTGGACATGCCGATTTCATAAAGATCCGGAAAACAGAGGGCGAAGTGAACCCGTTTTTCCTTGTCTGTTTCGAAAAAGGAAGCGCTCTTGTCAACCGCATGGAGTTCACCGCCCGTGTAGCGGGCCGGTTTTCGAACTCCCCGCAGCATGGCGCGGTAAGCAGGCTGGTCGAAGCGGTTCATGGCGAAAGATCGGAAGGGATGGGATGATAACCGGGTTTGCCCAACAAGGCGAACATATTCCGTTTATAGGTTTCGACTCCCGGCTGGTCGAATGGATTGACCCCGTTCATCAGGGCGGAAAGGGCACAGGCGCGCTCAAAAAAGTAGATCAGCCGGCCAAGGCAGTAGGGAGACCTCTCCCCCAGCACGATTTCCATATTCGGAACCCCACCGTCTACATGCGCAAGGGCAGTTCCCTGAGCAGCGCGAAGGTTGACCAGTGACATGGATGTTCCCGCCAGGTACTCGAGCTCATCCAGGTCGCGGGGATCGGACGGGATGATCACCTCTTTCTCCGGTTTTTCGAAACGGAGCACCGTTTCGAACAAAATGCGCGGTCCTTGCTGAATCAGCTGACCCAGCGAGTGCAGATCCGTCGTAAAATCAACCCCCAAAGGCAGGATGCCCCGCCCGTCCTTGCCTTCGCTTTCTCCGAATAACTGTTTCCACCATTCGATCAGATAGCGCATGGACGGTTCGTAAGAAGCCAGCATTTCCGCCAGATAACCCTTGCGGTTAAGCAGGATCCGGTCAAGGGCATAGCGGTCCGCCGGAACCCAGCCCTCGTCCGGTGAAGCAAGGCTGCGCGAAGCCTCCTCTTTCGCACCTTCAAGACAGGCTCCGATGTCAATCCCCGCCACGGCAACCGGCAAGAGGCCGGCGGGGGTCAGGACAGAATAACGGCCGCCGATGTCAGCCGGGATATCGAAAGTGGTCAGCTTCAGCTCCCTGGCCAGTTGTCGCAGGGCGCCCTGTTCCCGGTCAGTGGTAACAAAGACACAGCCGGCCAGTTCCCGGTCACTCAAATGACCCAGAAGCTGCTCACGCAAGACCCGGAAGGCGATGGCAGGTTCCGTGGTCCTGCCCGACTTGGAAATCACATTAATCGCAACCTTCCTGCCCTTTGTAACTTCAAGCAGATCAGCCATGTAGTCCGCGCTGATCTGGTGGCCGGCGAAGAAAATCAGGGGAGCGGACCGCTCCTCTTCTGACAGCAGGGGTGAGAAATGGTGTGAAAGCGCCTCAATGACCGCGCGGGCACCCAGGTAGGAACCTCCGATACCGACTACGATCAGCACCTCAAACTGGTCCCTGATGCGTGACGCCGCCCGGAGAACAGGGTCAAGCTCCACCTGGCCCATGGTGAAGGGAAGATCAAGCCATCCCGTAAAATCGGAGCCGGGCCCACTCCGGCCATCAAGCTGGCCGCGTGCGGCAAGAAGTTGCTCCCGCATCTGTTCGCGCTCATGGGTCCCGATAAAATTCCCGGTCAATTGATCATTAAATTCCAGCATGACTCATCTTTCTTTCTTAAGCGGCTGTACCAGGTAGCCTTCAGCGTCTCCCCCCGTGACCCGGACCACGCGGCCCCGCGAAATCAACTGATTGGCCATGGCAGGGAAGGTGGCCTCCGGATCTATTTTCCTGTCCGGAGACTCCAGGAGCCGGATCAAACCGGGCCGGCCGGCGCGGAGGTCTGAAACGACCAGGGCACGCTTGCCGACCAGACTGCCGACATGGGCTGCCATGGCGCTCCTCACCCGCCTTTCCAGGAAGCGCCGCGCCAGGATCACTGCCGCCGCAAGGGCAGCCAGTATGGCCAGCGCCCGCAACAACACAATCAGAATCCTTCCCAGCTCTGCCGTCGACAAGATCCGCCCCCTCAGCTCACACGCACATAGCCCAGTTCTTCCATGCGGACCATACCCCGCATGGAAGCCCGGTCACGCAGCATCTTGTAAGTCTCTGTCCAGGTCATGTAATAGTAGGGCACGAAAAGATGAATGGCCACCCAGGAGAAGCAGATACACATCAGGCACAGCAAAATCCAGCCGATAAAAGAAAGGTCCAGGACAAAAAGTTTCCAGAGACTGCCCCGGGTCATGGCTTTTGAAAGCTTGAGCGCCCGTCTTCCCCCCAGTGAAGGGTTATCCGCCAGCAGATAGGGCACCATGCGGTAGCTGTAACTTTTCCGGATCCAGACCAGAGCCATGGCCAGGGAGAAGAGGGCGAAGATCAAAGGCACGACCGGACTGAAAACAAAAAGTGGAAGTCCGTATTGCCTGGCCAGACGGACAAGCAGACCCCGGGTCGGCGCGGCCCGGTTCATGAGCAGATGAAAGAGAACAAGCTGGCCGGGCAGGAGTCCCAGAATAAAAAGCAGGGTCGGAATGACCGACCAGATGAAAAGCCAGAAGGACATCCACAGCATTCCGCCTGCGGCCTTCCCATACTGGCCTTTGCGAAAAATCGTAAACATGATGGAAAAAGGCGGTGCCATGTCGTCATGGGCGGCTCTCAGGTACCAGCGCTCACGCCCGACCGCGATGACATTGCCCACAAAGATACGGTAAAGCATGCCGGCAACCAGGGTGACCAGGGTGCCAAGGACGATCAGGGGCAAGCCGGCGCGGAGGCGAGCCAGGTAGTCAGTAAACCAATCGAGCAGGTCAGCGTAGTTCAGTTCCTGGTCCCCAAGGCCTGACAGGCCGTTCAGAAAAGACAATTTGACCGCGGGAAAAAATCTTCCGCTCACTAATCCGATGGCGACGGAACCGGCGCCGGCAATCAGGGATGCTACAACAGCGACGCCCAGGGCTTCGCCATATTTCCCCGATAAGTGTCTGCGGGCATCAACTTTCAGCCTTGCTCTCGTCCCCATGATCCCCTTCATCCTCCCCGTCATGGCCGCATTCGATACGCTCGCCGCCCCTCCACCGGAAGAGATAGCACCCACTGCCATCGGTCGCGGAGTCACGGCCTTTTTCATGGGCAGCGCTCCCTTGCGGCGCCACGTCAACCACAACCCGTGTGGCCGAGGTAAGTTCGCGGTTCAGCCAAAGATCGGCCAGGGTATCTTCGATGCGTCGCTGGATCATCCTGCGCAGGGGTCTGGCGCCAAACTTGGGATCGTAGCCCTCTTCCGCCAGTGCCTCACGGGCCGCCGCTTCCACAACCAGCTCGATTCCCCGCTGTTCAAGCGATTTTTCCGGTTCTTTTAACATGAGATCGACAATTTCACGTATCTCTTCTTTTGACAGTTCATGGAAAACGACGACTTCATCAATCCGGTTGAGAAATTCCGGACGGAACAGCTCTTTCAACACGGTGTCGACGCGCTCTTCCATGGCCTGGTGACCCCGGGCGCCAAAACCGATCCCGTGTGACTTGAGTGTCGTTCCCGCGTTCGAAGTCATGACAATGATGGTGTTTTCAAAATTGACCACCCTGCCGTGGCTGTCGGTTAGGCGCCCATCGTCGAGAATCTGCAGCAGCATGTTGTAAACATCGGCATGCGCCTTTTCTATTTCGTCGAACAGGACAACGCTGTAGGGCTTTCGCCTGATCTTCTCTGTCAGCTGTCCGCCGTCGTCGTAGCCGACATAGCCCGGAGGCGA
>CAZGCS010000004.1:0-1939 GCA_964524395.1 uncultured Mageeibacillus sp. | reverse complement strand
TTAAGCAGGCGGTCCGACTCCGATTGTGTCAGTTTCTGGACGGGGATGCCCGTCCACATCTCGACAACGCCCGCGATATCCTGTTCCGTCATTTCGACCGGCTGGCAGATTTTCTCCGTCTCGGTGATCTCGGTCTCAATCCGCATCAAATCTGAACGCAAATCCTGCAGGATCTCGTAATGGCGCAAGGCGTCATCCGACAGGGCCTGTTCCGAGACTTCTCTTTCTTTTTCATCGCAGAGGCCGGCCAGCTCGGCACGACGATCCTGCAAGTGCTTGAGGATTGTCAGGCACTCCGAATCAAGGTTCTGCCTGGATCCCGCCTCATCGATCAGGTCGATGGCCTTGTCGGGCTGGAAGCGGTCCATGATGTAGCGGTTGGACAGCTTGACCGCGGCCTCCAGGACAGGAAGCGGGAAGAGCACGTGATGGTGTTTCTCGTAGTAATCCTTTACGCCGAGCAGAATCTGGAGTGTCAGCTCCTCGGACGGCTCGTCGATCATGACTTTCTGAAAGCGGCGCTCAAGGGCCGAATCCTTCTCGATGAAGCGTCTGTACTCATCAAGGGTGGTTGATCCGATCACCCGGATTTCCCCCCTGGCCAGGGCAGGCTTCAGAATATTGGCGGCGTTCATGGCGCCTTCCGCGTCACCCGCCCCCATGATGTTGTGCAGTTCATCGATGACCAGGATGACATTGCCTGACCTCCTGGCGTCATCCACCACGCCTTTCATCCGGCTTTCAAACTGGCCGCGGAACTGTGTTCCGGCCACCATGGCCGTCATGTCCAGGAGAAAGAGCTCCTGATCCAGCAGCTTCGCCGGCACCCTGCCTTCAGCGATCCGGACGGCCAGTCCTTCGGCGATGGCAGTCTTGCCGACCCCGGCCTCACCGATCAGTGCCGGGTTGTTCTTGGTTCTCCGGTTAAGGATCTGAATGGTGCGGGCCAGCTCCTCGTCGCGTCCGATAATCCGGTCGATCCTGCCGGCATCCGCCTCATCGGTCAGGTTGATGGCAAACTGCTCAAGGAACTTGCGCTTGCGCTCTTTCTTGTCGCGCGTCTTTTTGCGGCCGGGTGTCATCCGCCGGTAGCCGGATAATTCGTCCGGCTCTCCGATACTGGCGGGCATCAATTCTCCGATCGAAGCGTGCGGCCGCAGCGAGGGCCGCTCCTGCCTCGCCTCCATGTCATCGGCAGCCTCATCCGGCCCGTCGTCCTCTTCCTTTTCAATCAGGCCCTCGGTAAAGGGCAAGCCCGCAAGGGAGGAAATATCGGTAAAATCGGAGGACAGCAGGCCTTTCAGCAAATCTTCCGGATTTTTCGCAGAGATGCCGGCCAGGACTTCGTTCATGCGCGCCGTAATTTCATCGATGTTTTCCTCGGTAATGCCTGCACGCGAGAAGAGCTGGTCCAGGCCGGGCAGATCCGACTCAAAGGCACACTTGAGACAGATACCATCCATGCGCGCCTGACCATCGTCATAGCGGGTGGTAAAAATCGCCGCTTCGTTTTTATTGCATATTGAACATTTACTCATCTTAGTTATCTTCCAATCGCCCTCTCCCAACCTCTATCATAAGGGATCAGGCGCTCTATTCACAAGAACATGGGCTACTTTTTGCCTTGCTGAAGGCAAGTTCCCGGTTCAGGATCGACGCCAGGTAAACTCCGGTAAAAGACTCCGGGCAGGCCGCCACTTCCTCCGGCGTCCCGGTCGCGATCACCCGGCCGCCGCGGTCACCTCCCTCAGGCCCCAGATCAACGATGTAGTCGGCCGTTTTAATGACATCAAGGTTGTGCTCGATGACAATGACCGTATTGCCCGCGGCAACGAGCCGCTGCAGGATACCGGTCAGGCGGTGGACATCTGCGGCGTGAAGCCCGGTCGTCGGCTCGTCGAGGATGATCAGGGTTCTGCCTGTGCTCCGTTTGGAAAGC
>CAZGCS010000003.1:31745-38918 GCA_964524395.1 uncultured Mageeibacillus sp. | reverse complement strand
TACATCGATCCCGCCACCACCACCTACCTGATTCAGATTGTCTCGGCGCTGGTGATCACCCTGGGGGTGACCGTGGGCATCTTTTTCAACCGGATCCGCCTCTTCTTCCTGAATCTTCGCGTCGGATTGGGCAAGCTCTGGATCAGCCTGGTTTCAAAAAAGGACCGGCAGTCCGCCCCCGCGCAAGTGGATCACAGAACAGCCGATGAAGGAAGTGTCGACAGAGGCCGCTTTCTGTGGGCAGACGGCCGGCCTTTCCGTAAACGGTTACGGCTGTCCCTTCTGACCGGAGCCTGTCTTTGCCTCAACTTCCTCGTCTTTGGTATTTTTGAGCTTTACGCAGGCAACCTGGAAGATTTCACCTTTCCGATCGGCAGCCTGATACCCTGGCTTCTCCTGACCGCCCTGGCGGGAACTGCCCTGACCGCCTCTGTGGCCGCCCTTCTGCGTGGCCGGATCTTTGACCTGCTCTTGTCCCTTCTGTTGGGTATCGCCCTGGCCAGCTACATCCAGGCCAATTTCCTGAACGCAGGCCTGGGGCGGTTGACCGGCGATGCGGTCGCCTGGGAGCAGCTCGCAGGCAAAATGGCTGCCAACACGGCACTTTGGCTCTTTATAGCCCTCCTGCCCCTTCTTTTCCGCCTTTTTTCCAGGAAGTTCTGGTCTTATCTCGCCACGCTTCTCCCCCTCATTCTGATCGGCTCCCAACTCGTCTCCGCTCTTTTCCTCTATGCCGGGGATGCCCGGCTTCGAAAAGGGCAGGCCGACGGCTATCTGTCCAATCAGGGCATCTATGAGGTGGCTGACGGCAACAACATCATCGTTTTTATTCTGGACCGTCTGGATAATCGTTTCCTCAACCTGGTTGAACGCGACGATCCCCATTTTTTTGACCGTCTGGACGGCTTCACGCGCTTCACCAACAACATTTCGCGCTACAGCCAGACCTTTCCTTCCATCACCGAAACGCTGACAGATATCGACTATGACTTCGAAGAAGGCTACAGTGCTTATTTACAAAGAGCCTGGCAGGTGGGCTCCTTCATCCCCGGTTTGAAAGAAGCGGGCTTTGTCAGCAAACTCTACCTGACCTCAAGTCAGGCCTACGACCAGGCCCGTGATCTGGCGGGGCTTGCGGACAACCTGGCCGAAGGCAGGGTCGGCATCGACGAAAAAGAGGCCCTGGGCAATTTCATCCGCCTGAGTGCCTACCGTTCGGCTCCCCTGGCCATGAAACCTTTTTACTGGACAAGCACTGACGCATTCGACGGGCTGGTACGCACCACGCTTGATCCTGCCCCTTATGTCCTGGACGACCCGCTCTTTTACAGCGGCCTCCTCGAGCATGGCCTGCGTGTCACAACCAATGACAGGAATTTTTGCTTCCTTCACATGAACGGCCCCCATCCCCCCTTCACCATGAATGAACAGGCGCAGGCAGTGGATGATGGAGAATCTTCCTACCTCCTGCAGACCAAAGGCAGTTTTCATATCCTTTTCGAATACCTGGATCAACTGAAGACTAGGGGCCTGTACGAGAAGGCGACCATCATCATTACCGGTGACCACGGCGCCCGAAGCAGTGACCTTTCTTTTCCGGAAAGCGCCCTGGTGACCGGCTTATTCGTCAAGGCTGCCGGCAAGTCCGGGACACCACTCGAGCTCAATGAGGCTCCTGTCTCCTCCGATCAATTGCGGGCGACAGTCTACCAGGCTGCAGGCCTGGACTGCCAGGCTTATGGGCCGACCTACTTCGAGGTGCTTCCCGACCAGTACCTGCCCCGCTTTCTCTATCACCGTCTTTACGCATCCGACGGTAAACCCGGCCGTCTTCTGACCTACCGGATCGTGGGGGATGCCAATGATTTCTCCAACTGGGAACTGGTGGCAGAAAAGATTCTGCCTTAGGCCTGAATCAGAGCCGGCAACCGCATTCAGTCTTCCTGCTTCCGGAAACGATCGAAAAAATCCTGGGACAGCAAGGGGTTTGCCGCGACACCTGAAACCATTTCCTTGTAGCGGGCTGTAATGGCCTCGGCCAGAGGAAGCCCGGGGTAAATGGCGTATTCGTGAAAGAAGGCGTTGAGATCTGCCTTGGTATCGTAAATCTCGCCCGCGATATCAGAGATGAAGTAGCGGCTGTTGGGCAGGGCGATGCCCGAGATCAGGGGAACCCGGCTCCAGATCATCCGCCAGGGACCCAGGGGAACGCCCGGCAGGGGCGCAACCCGCCGGCCCGTACGCCGTTCGCTTTCGCGGACAAAACGGACATCCTCCAGTATCATACAGAGATCAGACAAGGCCTTGGAGACGGACGAGCGCGGGTAGGTGTATTGAAGCGTCAGCCAGCCGCACAGATAAAGATAGTGGCAGGCTCTCAGGCGAATCAGGTTTTGGACCTGATCGGTTTCCTCCCGCCGCTTCAGCAGGGACAGCGAGGTAAAGAGCAGACTGAGGTCCCGGTAGCTGAGGCTGTCCGCGAATGTCTTCAGGTGCTCCATGGTCCGGATCTGTTTCAGCTGCTCCAACAACCAGGTCGAGTCGGACGGCAGCTGACTCTCGATCAGCTCAACAGGGAGCGGATGCAGTTGGCGGCAACCGTCGACGGCCTCCCGGAAAGACTTGTATTTCAGGGATTCTCTCCGCTTGCGGATGGCTTGCGGATCAACCTGCCTGGATCGGGCAGACCGAAGAAGGGCGCCTACAACCGGTGGCGAAATCCTGCGGGGAGCGAGCGGTTCCTCCCTGTCGGTCTGGCGCCGGAGCAAGGCCACCGCTTCACTTTTTTCTGCTTTTTCGTGGGTTTCCGGCTTGATTTCAGGCAGGCGGATTCTGGCCGGCCGGATGTCGTGTTCCACAACTCCGTTCGGTTTGCGCATCCTTCCATTGCCTTTTTTTGATTTGCTATCACTCATGACAGAAAGGGATGGTGCTATTGCCCGGAGCTGCCACGGATGGCGGCAGGCAAAGCATCGATGGCATCACGGATTTCGGCTGTCGTAAAGGTGAGCCGCTCCACGATTTCCGCCAGGCTGACATCGAATTCTTCCAGGGTCTTGGTGACAAAGCCGCCGGACTCCTTGGTAAAGTTGATTGTATTATCCGTAATCTGACGTCCCAGATCCTCCAGCGTGGCCAGCTGTTCATCAAGCCGTTCCAGAAGAACGGCCGCGTTCTTGTTCTGGGAGGCTGACATCCGAACCGAAGCCTCGATGGCTTTGGCGCTCTCGACAATGCCTTCGCCAAGCCGGTCGGAATAGGAGCGTATCAAGTCACTCAGCCGGTCGATGTGTGAGGCCAGGTTGGTTTCCTCACCGCTGTAGAGGGCGGTCATCTTCTCCGTACTTGCTCCCAGGATTTCAAGATTGTCGCTGATGGCGGCCATTTCATCAGCAATGTCGTTTTTGGACAGGGCCATGAGACGCAATGTCTCCTGTACATCACGGGATACCTCCTGGCTTTCCTGCCGCGCGCGCTCCATGTTGGCCACCGATTCTTCCATCATGGTGGCGCTGTTCTCAACAACCTGGTAAAGAGTGGACAATTTGTCAGGCAGGGAGGACAGATGAACTGACAGCGCCTGAGCCACGGCAGCGGAGAAGGTATCCGCCAGCTCAGCCATGCCTTTTTCTTGTTTTTCAGCCAGCGAATGAGCCAGATCGGTCAGGGCATGGTTGGCCTCACTCAGCGGCGGCGCCACTTCCTGGCTCATGATCTCGCGAACACTGATCTGGATCCCTTGCGCGAACTCACCTTTGGCCAACTCCGCGGCCAGGTCGGAGAAGCTCTGCACCTCTCCCCGCATCTGCTCCCCATAACCAATCATCTGGTTGATGAGCAGGGCAACGCCCGTGCGATCCGTGTAGACAGGAACAAAGCCGGCAAGAGCGGTTATGACCCTGTCTCTCTCTTTATCAAGGGCACGCGTCACACGGACGGTATACCAAAGAATAAAGAAAGAAAAGACGAGCGAAAGGAGGAAGACAGCCAGCGCCAGGGGGACGATCGAGGCGGTCATTGCCGTCATCAGGGAGAGAAGCAGGGCCGCCACCAGCCAGAAAGCACCGACGGCAAAGCAAGTCAAGGCATACTGTCTGCCAGTATCCTGCAAGGGTGCGGTCTGGAACAAACCGTGTGATTTCATGATGGGTTCAGGATCGGGCAGCATCCTTCCTTCAAAATTCGCCATGCTGACCCTGGCCAGTTGCTCCCCAAACAAAGGAAGTTCATCTCCCTGAGATACCTGGAATAAGTCCGCGACAGCATCGGAGGGAAGTTTTCCCCGGCTGTCGGCAGCGGTCAGGGTCATGACGGCTTCATCCGCCAGGGCTGAATCGGAGCGGAGCAGGCGGCGGCTCTTAAATAAACCTGTCGCAAAAAGCGCCACCAGTCCGGCGGCCACAATCCCCGTAGCCGTCACCATCAAAATGAAAATGCTTGTGCTATCCATAGAAACCTCATCTTATTTACTTGTCTTCGCGTGTGAATGCGAGCCGGATCAACTTTTCCAGCAGCTCCTCATCCTTGTAACCGGCAGCCCGGAACAGGCGGGGGTACATGCTGATGCTGACAAAGCCCGGAATGGTATTGATCTCATTCAGGAAAAGGCGTCCGTCATCAGCCAGGAAAAAATCGATCCTGGCCATGCCGTAGCAGTCAATGGCCTGCCAGGCATCCGCAGCAATTTGCCGGACTTGCTCCGCGGTCTGCGGGTCGATGGCCGCCGGGATGATCAGCTGGCTTTTTGAATGCTCCTCATATTTGGAATCATAATCGTAAAAATCCCGGTCGGGTATCACCTCACCGACGGGCGAAAGTTCAGGAATTCCATAACCGCCTACTGCGGCGATCTCAAGTTCACGGCCGGTGACACCCTGTTCAATTAAAACTTTACGGTCGTATGCCATGGCATGGCTGAGCGCGGCCTGCATGCCCTCCCTGGACTGAACCCGCGAGATCCCCAAAGAGGAACCTCCCCTGGCCGGTTTGACGAAAAGAGGGTAGTCCAGATCCTGGAGCAGCTGGTCCAGGGATCCGGCATCCAGACCCTGCCAGCTGGCACGATCCAACGAACACCAGGGCGTGTGGGGGATGCCTTTTTTTTCAAAAAGTGTATTGGCAAAGCTCTTGTCCATGGCCAGGGCACTTGCGGCCATGCCACAACCGACGAAAGGGATACCCGCCAGCTCCAGCATGCCTTGAACCGTACCGTCTTCTCCGTTGGTTCCATGCAAAACAGGAAAGACGCAATCGGCGGCATAGCTGACCGTCCGGCCATCCCTGCTCAGAAAAAGAAAGTGTTTGCCCGTGTCGGGAACCAGGGTGGCGGGAAAGACGGGGCCCTGATCAAACCAGTCACCCTGGCGCATGGCCTGAGTCGAACCGGTATAGGCGTACCATCTCCCTTCCCGCGTAATGCCGACCGGCAACACACGGTAGCCGTCACACTTCCGGAGCGTGTCGATGATGTAGGCTGCTGATGAGCACGATACTTCGTGTTCCCCCGACCTGCCGCCGAAGAGAATGACCACATTAATTTCAGATTCCATCAGGGTCTCCGAGACTTTTCTTGTTGCGCGTGATATTAACCAGGATATCCGTCAAATGGTTCTCAAGGTTTGTCATCATTTCATGGGCGTAGCGGATGGCCGCTGCACGAATATCGGCTCCCTGGCGGGTGGCCTCCTCTATCAAGGCGGAGGCGTTGTTCATGGCCTGCTGAGTTACCTCATGCTCATCAATCATACGCGACATCTGGGCTTCGGCGTCCCGCATGATGGTATCGGCCTCCCTCCTTGCCTGGTTGATCAGCTGCCGGTTTTGCTGCAGAACCCATTTAGCCCGTTCCAGTTCTTCCGGCAGGCCTTCCCGGGCCATGCGGACCAAAAAGAGCATTTCTTCGCGCTCGACCATGCATTTATCAGAAAAGGGTACGCTTCTGGCATCCATCAAGTCGTTCTCAAGCCGCTCGAGGAGCGTCGCGATACTCCGGTCATCACGGTGACGCCCGGGACGGCGGGCTTCCTCCCCGTCCCTGTCAGCAGTCCGTCTGTTCTGGTAATCATTCATGCGCCCTACCTCCCTGCTGTCATCGACATGCCGGACTCTCGCTCTTTATTCCGTCGGCTTTTACCATAAGGCTCCACAAGATCCGCTTCAATCTCGGGGGGCACCATACCTGTGATGTCCCCTCCCCATCTGAGCAGCTCCCGGACGACGGACGATGAGAGATGACGTTTATCCGGCAGGGCCGGCAAAAAGATCGTCTCGATTCCCCCTCCCAGACGGCGGTTAACCTCAGCCATGACCTGCTCTTCTTCATATTGCGACGCGCCCCTCACTCCCCGGACGATGGTTCTCACGCCATAACGGCGGCAAAAATCGACCAGCAGACCGTCAAAAGAAAAAACCCTGACTGCCGGATAAGGACTCACCGCCTTGCGGATCCAGGCCAGGCGGCTGGACCGGTCTGCCACGGGCAGTTTATTGGCATTGTCGAAGACGGCAACGTATAGCTGGTCACACAAGGAAAGTGCCCGTTTCACCACGTCCAGGTGGCCGCATGTGAAGGGATCGAAGGTTCCCGGAAAAACCATCTTTCTTATCTCTTTCAATTCATCAGAACCGGTCATCTGCCATTCTCTTTCAGTTGCACGTCAAAGTCCTGTTATTCGGGCTTAAACTGGTAAAAGGATAGCATGCCCGCCCCATACTGACAACTGCGCAACCATGACAGAACAGGGTCAAAGAGGGTCAGGGGAAGCACCTCACCATCGGTTTCGATGATTAGTATTCCGTTTGCTTCAAGCAGGGCAACAAGCGTTCCCGCTGTCTGGCGCAACAGATCAGCAGCATGGCGCCAGGGCGGATCCAGGTAAATGATGTCGAAGAGGCGGCGCTGCCGGACCAGCCCCTCAAGGCGGGAGCGGTAGTGACCGGCAAGGACCAGTGCTCCGTCCTCCAGTTTGGTCCGCCTGATGTTCTCGGCGATGGCCGCCAGGGCTTTGCGGTCATTTTCAATCATGACGGCTTGACTCGCGCCACGCGACAAGGCTTCAAGTGCGATTTGACCTGAGCCGGCAAAAACATCCAGCAGACGGGCTCCCTCCACCCGGTCGGCCAGGATGGAGAAAAGAGCTTCCTTGGTCCTGCCCGGGGTCGGCCGGCATCTTG
>CAZGCS010000003.1:0-31645 GCA_964524395.1 uncultured Mageeibacillus sp. | reverse complement strand
CCCCGGAGCAACAAATCCTGATCCGCGATGGCAAAACCGCTGTGGTTGCGGCAAAGCACCTGAAGGCGCTTGCGAATCAGCGGATCCTGGCTGTCACTGACCAGGATACAGTAGGATTGACGGGAAGAGCGGCCGACACGCCCCCGCAACTGATGAAGTTGAGACAGGCCGAACCGCTCCGCATTTTCAATCACAAGCAGGGTCGCGTCCGGCTGGTCAATGCCGACTTCAATCACCGTGGTCGAAACCAGAAGATCGATCTCGCCGCGCCCGAAAGCCTCCATGACAGCCAGCTTCTCCCCGGGCTTAAGTCTTCCATGCATCAAAGCCACACGCCGGCCTGGCAGGACCTCTTCTGACAGTCTTTGATAAACGGCTTCTGCAGAATGGGCAGCCATCGCCTCCGAATCTTCGATCAGGGGGCAGACCACGTAAACTTTATGACCCTCCTCAATCTGCTTCTCAATCATGCGGTCAAGGCGCGGTCGATCTTTCCCGGTCGCTGTATAGGTTTTGACAGCCAGCCTGCCGGCCGGCATATCCCTGATTTCCGAGATATCCAGATCACCGTACAGGATCATGGCCAGGGTTCTGGGGATGGGGGTCGCCGACATGACCAGAACATGGGGCACCAAGTCGCCCCTGCCCGACAGCAAAACACGTTGCCTGACGCCGAACCGGTGCTGTTCATCGGTCACGCAGCAACCAAGGTTGGAGAAAGCAACATCCGTCTCCAGTACCGCGTGGGTACCTATCAGGATATCGATGGAGCCGTCCTTGAGTCCGGCAAGCAGGGCTTTTCTCCGGGCTGCTGTCACTGCCCCTGTCAAGAGAGCGATTTCAAGGCCGCTCCCTTCCAGGAGTCTGGACAGAGTATTCGCATGTTGACCGGCCAGAATGGTAGTGGGCGCCATCATGACCGACTGGTAGCCCTCCTTGCAGGCTGCTGCCATGGCCAGAGCGGCAACCACTGTCTTACCGGAACCGACATCGCCTTGAAGAAGCCGGTTGGCAGGTTCATCTTTCCTGAAATCGTCCAAGATGGTTTGCAAAGCAGCTTGCTGGGACGCCGTCAGTTCAAAGGGGAGCCTGGAGATCAGACCGCCAAGCCAGTTTTCGCTTGCCCGGCCAACTTCCATGACTGGCCCCTTTTGCCGGTGCCGGCCCGACTTCAGTGCGCGCAGGCCGGCCATGACCAGAAAGAGTTCCTCAAAGGCAAGCCTCCGACGTGCCACCTCCATGTCACGTTTGCTGGCAGGAAAATGGATACGGCGCATGGCGAAATCGGCTGTCGCCAGTTTTGCCTCCGTCCTTACGCGCTGGGGCAGGGATTCCTCCGCGACGGGGTCAGCCCTGTCAAGCACCGCCTGTACCGCCTGCCGGATATTCCATTGGTATAGGCCGGCGGTCAGTGGATAGACGGGCAGGAAAACCGGCAGGCCGCCCGCGTCCAGCGGCCGGAAATCGGGATTGACGACCTGGCGCCCCCGCCCTCTCCCCTCAATTCTGCCGCGGAAGAGATACTTGCCGCCACGCCGGATACGATCGGCCAGCCAGGGCTGGTTGAACCAAATCCCCTGGATGGAGCCGCTCCCATCTGACAAAAGGGCACGCGTGCAGGTCAGCTTACCCCGCCGGACCATGGAAGGCATACTCTCAACGGCAGCTTCGAAGGATAAGAAATCCCCCTCCTGGAGCTTGCCGACGGGAACTCTTTCCTGCCAGTCCTCGTAAGACCGCGGCAGAAGCCAAAGCAGGTCATGCAGCGTTTCCACTCCCAGCTTGGCGAACATTTTTTGTCTTTTATCCGAGATGCCGGGAAGTACCGAAAGTTTGTTTTCAAGCCATCCGGGTTCCACCTTGTCAGACACAACCACCCTCCACTTCCGCTGAAGCGTCAAGGGCCATGCCGTAGCGGCACTGTAGGCGGACAGGGCACTCAAAGCAAGAGCGGCACCGGGCCCGGCAAAGAGTCCGTCCGTGCGCCACCATGAGGTGGCCCCAGCGTGTCCACGCCTCCTCAGGGATCAGTTTTATCAAGTCACGCTCAATCCGGTCCGGCTTGTCGCTGTCGGTGAAGCCAAGCAAGTTGCTGATGCGCGCGCAGTGTGTGTCGACGACGATGGCCTGGGCGCCGAAAGCGTCGCCCATGATCAGGTTGGCGATCTTTCTTCCCACGCCGGGAAGCTCCATCAATTCCTTCTGGCTTGAAGGTACCTGGCCCGCATGTTCCTCCACCACGAGACGGGCAGTCCCCCGGAGCGCCCTGGCCTTGGAACGAAAGAGGCCACAGGTCCTGATCAGGCTTTCCAGCTCGTCCTGATCCGCCCCCATCATGGCTTGCGGGCCGGGGAAACGGTCAAAAAGCGCGGGTGTAACCTGATTCACACGCGCGTCAGTACACTGGGAAGCCAGGATGGCGCCAACCAGAAGTTCCCAGGGGGCCTGGTGGTTCAAGGTCACCGTGGCTTCGGGGTAATGCCGGGTCAAAACAGCTGTTACCCGGTGGGCGCGGTCACGCAGGGAATCGGTCACGGTGTCTCCTCAAGCAGGTAACAGGTCAGGGTCAGGGTCCTGTCGTCCCCCGGCCGGTAGACCGTCATCTCAACCAGGGTCCCGACGGCCTGACCTCCCAGGAAAGTCATCAGGTCTCTGACAGCCTCCATGGCCTGGCCGTTGATGCTGAGCAGGATATCACCTGCGTTCAAGCCTGAGGTGTACGCCGCGCTTTCAGGTTTTACCAGATTGATGTACAGCCCTGCGGGATAACCGAACATCCGGCGGAGGCTGTCGGTTTCCCCGTCCCCCAGCACCGTGATGCCGAGGGTGGCTTTGGCTTCAGGCAACTGGTCGGGGCTGTCCAGGATCCGGTTGATCACATCCGCCACGATCGGCGAAGGCACCGCATAACCCAGATGCTGGACATAAATCCGCTTGAGATAGCCGCTGGCAATGGCGACGACCTGGCCCTGCTCGTTGATCAAGGGGCTGCCTGCGTACACAGTCATGGTTGGGATACTGGTTTCGATCAGGCCTACGGGGGAACCGTCCTCTTCATAAGAGGTGCGGTAAAGCGAAATGATATAACCGGGGGAGAGACCACCCTCCTTGATCAGGACAGGCGGGTAGCCAATGCTGTAGACAGGGGTTCCGACTGCCAGCTCCGGTTCCCGGGACAGGGGCTGAGCCTTGAAAACCGCGTCTCCCGGTTCCTTTACTTTGAGCAGGGCCAAATCAACCGTCGCCTGGAAGCCTACAAGCATGGCCTCAAAGGACTGGTCGAAGCCGCGGACGTAAAGGTGGATTGAAGCATCCGCCAGAAGGTTTCCACGGTAGTCGAGAGCCCGTTCCAAGAGGCTGTAAGTGGTGACAATGATGCCGGATTCATCGACAATCAGACCTGAGAAGAATTCTTCCCGTTTGGCGTAAAGCGAGGAAGCCGGGATGGAAACATGAACCGACACCACAGAAGGCGCCACCTCAGCAAACAGTTCCGACAACGGAGTGCCGGGGTCTTGCAGGGGGGGATCCCCTTCCGTCTCCGGCGGAACACTGTGCGGCTCAGTCCTGGAGGTCGTGCTTGTGGTACTCGTCGTCGTAGTTCTTTCTGTAGTAAGGGGCGTGGATGTCATTTCCGTTGCCGGTTCAGTTACAGCCGGCTTCTGCCCCGGACATGACAGGGGGATTAATAGAACCGCAAGGCAAAAGACTACAATCAGGATGATGAGCCGGGTTTTATCTTTTGTCACAACTTACCCCCTCGCCTGGTCTTAAAAGCAGTTTATCGACCACATATAACCTTTTTATGAACATCCGGTTTCTGCCCGGGATCAGGGCCTGGCCACTGTGAAGCGGATACGGGCGCCGCCCAGATCGGCCGACCTGCCAGCCTCAATCTGCTGGCCGTGGCGTTGAATCAAGGCGCGCGCGATGTAAAGGCCCAAACCGGACCCCTCACCGTGGCGTGACTTGTCCGCCTTGTAAAAGCGATCAAAAATCCGGGGTAAATCTTCCTCCGCGATACCGGGCCCGTTATCCTCAACCGAGACACGGATTGACCGCTCACCTGCCTTGGTGCGGATGAGGATGATGCCTCCATCCGGGGTAAAGCGGATGGCGTTGGCAACTACATTGTTAAGAACCCGGGTCAGCTGGCCCACATCACCGACAGCCCGGACAGGTTCCTCGTGGCGGTGATCAAAGACCGTTTCCAGCTCAATCTTTTTCTCCGCCAGCATGGGTTCGAAGGATTGTTTGACCTGGCGGATCAAGGCATTGAGATCGAAGACATCCTGCTTCAACGCGGCTTGGCCCCCCTGGTCCGTTTGATCGAATAAGGTGTTGATCAGGCCCTCCAGGCGGTTGGTCTCCACCTTGATGATATCCAGATAGTAATCAAATTTTTCCTCCGGGATTGTACCGTCTCGCATCCCCTCGATGAAACCGCCAATGGAAGTGACCGGCGTTCGAAGATCGTGGGATACATTGCCCAGAAATTCCGAGTGCTGCTGTTCCCTCTCCTCAAACTGCGCGATCAGCATATTGAAGGTTCTGACCAGCCGGGTCAGGTCATCTTCGCGACCTACCGGAACAGCCCGGTCATTTCCCGGCTCCCCGCCTATGCTGACCCGGGCGGAAAGGTCACCGGCATAAACGGAATTGGCCGTCTTGGCCAGGGCGGAAATCGGCCTGGTAATGTTACGGGACAGCCAGATGATGATGGCCAGCGAAAGAAAAAAGGCCATGGTAAAAGAAATCGGTACATTGTGTTCCAAAAGGAAAGCGCTGAAATTCTCTGTGTGATGCCGCTTGAGCAGAACCACCTCCCCCGTGTAGAGATCACCGTGCCTGCCGATTGGCGCGCTTGCCACCAGCCATTCCGCCGCCTCGGGGAGCAGGTCGGCAAAGCCGGTCTGATCGCCTGCCAGACAAAAGACCGCCTGCTCCATGTTGCGGGCTTGCGGAGGTAAAAGCGGGTCGCCGGTTCCGTCACCGCCGGAGCGTTCGAGAAGCGCCATGGTTTCAGCCGGTATTCCTGTATGGTAGATAATTTCGCCTCCGGCGTTGACAATCCAGACAAAGGCCGTTGTCGACCGGGCCGCAAACGCAATATGCCCTGTGATGTCAGTACTGGTAAAGGTGGTATGGGCGGCATCCATCCTGTTTTCAGTGAGACTGGCCAGCTCAGCGGCGTTGCGCTTCAGTTCCTCCTGCCGTTGTTGCCAGGAGGAAAAGCTGTAAATGGTCCCGTAAATCAGGGCAAGCGCCAGGAAGATAATCAGGATTGCGGCCGAAATTGTAAGCAGGGTGCGGGTATAAAGCGACAACCTTCTCACGGTTCGGGCTGCTCCTTCAATTCAAATTTGTAGCCCACGCTCCAGACCGTTTTGATCTGCCACAGCGGATGTTCAATCACATCCAGTTTTTCCCTGATCCGTTTGATATGAACATCAACGGTACGCTGTTCACCATAGTAATCCATGCCCCAGATATGCTCCAGAATCTGATCCCGGGTGTATACCCGGTTGGGGTGTGAAGCGAGAAAAAAGAGAAGCTCCAGCTCCTTGGGCGGCATATCGATCTCCCGGTTGCCGATCCGGACGGCATAGCGGATACGGTCGACGACCAGATCGGGATAAGTCACCACTTCCTTTTTGTTTGTTTCACCAGTCTGGACAGCAGCCGCCGGTAAGTTGGAGCGTCTCAGGACTGCTTTGACACGGGCCAGGAGCTCCTTGGGTTCGAAGGGTTTCAGGATGTAGTCATCCGCGCCCAGCTCCAGACCTATAATCTTGTCCAGGGTGTCACTGCGTGCAGTCAGCATCAAAACAGGAACATCCGACTCGCGCCGCAACTGCCGCATGATATCAAAGCCACTCATGCCAGGCAGCATCAGATCCAAAATGATAACATCGGGCATGACAGCGCGAACCATGGGCATGACGGCGTCCCCCGTATAGCAGGAGGAAACCTCAAAGCCGTCTTTTTCAAAGTAGAGCTTGAGCAGTTCGCTGATATGCTTGTCATCGTCCACGATCAATACGTGTTTTGATTCTTCCATCTTGGGCTCCTCTTCGTTTATGTCTGCTCTTCATCCCAGGCCTGATCAAGAAAACCACCTTCTTCAGGATCCTGTCCGCTTTCCCCGCCATCATTCTGGAGCAGGGAGGAGATCTCCTTGAAAAAAGAGCGTATATCTCCAAAAGCCCTGTACACCGACGCGAAACGGATGTAGGCGACTTCATCTATTTTTCTCAGTTGTTTCAGGACTAATTCCCCGATTTCTGAAGTGCTGATCTCCCTCTTCAAGGCGTTACCTGCCGCCCGTTCCACCTGGTCAATCAGCTCCTCAATCTGCTGGGTGGTTACCGGCCTTTTTTCACAGCTTTTCATGATACCGATCAGGAGCTTCTGCCGGTCGAAAGGTTGGCGGCTTCCGTCTTTTTTGATGACCATCAAAGGGATATTTTCAAGTTTCTCATAAGTGGTAAAACGACTTCCGCACAGCAGACACTCACGCCTGCGGCGGATGGTATTGCCATCCTCCGAAGGCCTGGAATCGACGACCCGGTCGTCATTGCCTTCACAGTTAGGGCATTTCACAAGTTTGGCCTCCTTCCCCCGGATGCGGCAGACAGCACGACCGGATCATCGATCCGGCCGCACCCTGTCAGAAAGTAAAATGTCTTCGGCCCCGCCGGCTGTCCGAGGCAGGTTGATCACGCAATTGCCTGTCAGCGATCCATGTCATCATCCCGCAGGAACCAGGGCAGGACCCTGCCTTCCTGTTTACCCCCCGTCCGCGGTCTTTCGGGAGTGGGGCCTGTCCCGTCAAGAGGAGCCTCATCAAGCACGCGGGGGATGTTGCGGTTATGTCTGGCCGCGTTTTCCGTTGCCCGGTCAATCATGTCGGACATGGCCTGGTCGTCGTGCCGCTGACTGGACCGGCTGAACCCGGTTCCCTGCATTGCCTGGCCGGTTTCGCGGCCCCTCAGCTGCCCGCCGCGTGGAGGTCTCAGGAATTCGGGCAAATCATCAATGGCCGACCGCGACCCGGTTGGCTGTGCCTGTCTGGACGGTAAGCTGAAAGCCGGTTGGGCCGGCGCCTGGACGTGTCCTGCGCGAGCAGCGCGGGCCGGCATGCTGTCACCGCCAAAGCGGCTCGCAATGATGGTAATAACCAGGTCGTCCTGCATATTCTCGTCGATTACCGCACCGAAGATAATCTCTGCATCGGGAGAAACGGCTTCGCGGACCTGGGAAGCGGCCTCATTGACTTCCTTCATCTTCATATCATGGCCGCCGGTGAAGTTGATGATGATGCTTTGGGCGCCGTCAATCGTGGTATCAAGCAGTGGGCTGGTCATGGCCTGTTTAACAGCTGTGGCTGCCCTGCTCTCCCCATTTCCCCGCCCGATGCCCATATGGCAGACGCCGGCATTGGTCATAACCCGTCTGACATCCGCCAGGTCCAGGTTGATCAAACCGGGTACGGCCACCAGATCGGAAATGCTGGAAACACCATACTGGAGAACCCGGTCGGCCAGGTTAAAAGCCTCGTCAAGAGTCGTGTCATCGCTGGCGATCTCAAGCAGCTTGTCGTTGGGAACCACGATCAGTGAATCAACATGTTGCTGGAGTTCACGAACCCCCTTCTCGGCATTCTGCCGCCGGCGCGAGCCCTCGAAGCGGAAGGGCGTGGTCACCACAGCAACAGTCAGGATCCCAAGCCTTTCGGCTACTTGTGCGATGACGGGTGCCCCCCCGGTACCGGTACCGCCTCCCATGCCGGCCGTGATGAAGAGCATGTCAGATCCTTCCAGTGCCTTGGATATTTCCTCGATATTCTCCTCGGCCGCTTTCTGGCCCAGCTCCGGCTGTGCACCGGCGCCCAGACCGCGGGTCACTTTTTCACCGATCCGGATGGTTTCGCCTGCTTTCGAATGCCGCAGGGACTGATGGTCGGTATTGACCGCGATGAATTCAATGCCCTGGACACCGCCCTCAATCATTCGGTTGACAGCATTGCAACCACCTCCGCCGATCCCGATGACCCGGATCGTCGCGTAAAGGCCATCACCTAACCCCATGTTGTAATCATAATCCGCCACGTTCTGCAACTCCTTTCATCTTTTCATACAAAGCAGTTGCCTTTTGTATCCGCCGCCAAGACTGGCTTATACCGCGGGAATAGCCCTGCTGTCAGCCTGAACAAAGAGACGGCTACACGCGTAGTATTCTACATTAACACGCTGGACCGCGCAAGCAAAAGCGCGGTCTGCAGGGACTCTCCCACTCATTGAGCCGGCCTTTCCGGTTTCTCCTGCAAGCCCTCTTCCTTTTTGCGGCTCCGGTTCAGGCGTCGTGTCTGGATGTCTTTGTGAAGCTTGCGGGACATAAAACTGATATTGCGAAAAAGTCTGTAGGCAAAAATGAAGGAGACGATCAGGGAAAAATCGTATTTCATCTGATTGCCCAGAGCCGTGATGAGAGCCGCAATGATCACATTGGCCGCAAACTCGATCAGAAATTTGCCCGGTTCGAAATCACCTGCCTGCAACGCATTCCATGACCCGGTCAAGGCTTCTGCGCCGACCAGGGTAAAGACAGCCAGATAGGGCACCATACTGGCAGGGAGGGGGATATTGGCAAATAGACCTAAGAGTAAACCGATCAGAAGACCGATAATTATCAGCATGGATGCGCCTCCGAGCTATCCTGGCCTGCTTCAGGGCAAGAAATAATCGCTTGCACTGCTACCGCCCGCATCGGGGCGGAAATAGGCGGTCTCACCGCTTAAATCCAGTTCTCCTGCCGCCTTAGGGATCAGGTCCTCACCGGTAAGCAGGTAGCCGAGCAAGGATAATTTTTCCTGCAGTAATCTGTTGTCCTCAAGTCTAACACGTATCTCCCCACCTTGCGACAAAGGGATAAAGAGCAAAAAGAGGGGACCCTCAATCTGCCTGAACTGCCGGACCAGTGACATCAACTGCAGACCTGTCATGTCCGTCCGGTCATGCTGGATCAGTCCGGCAATCAGCTTTGAGGCCGCGGTCAGCTGGGAGGGGTCTTCCACCTCTAGTGATTCACCCGCCACCGCCCGGGCCTGGACAGTCACGCCCTCCAGGACAGGCAGGGCAAAGTCAATATCCTCCGCAATCCTCAGGATTTCATGGTCACGGTCAATCAGGGCGTAGCCGCCGGATATGCGAACGGCCAGTATCTCCACCTTTTCTTCCACTGTAATGGCCAGAGTTGAGGGAAAACGGAAACGCACCCGGACCTGGCGGATGAGGGGACAGGCCGCCAGAATCTCCTCTTCAAGGCTGCCATAGCGCAGGGTCAGGAACCTGCCCGGGGTACCCCCCAACCGGGGAAGGAAATGCTGGCCCTGCTTGATCCCTGCCAGGGCTTTTATTGTTGCCTGATCGGCCAGACGGGTACCGGACACCGTGATGGTTTCGATGGTGAACTGGGGCAGGAAAGCAAGCAGGATGGACAAGGACAGCAGCAGGGCCAAAAGGAGCAAAAACCTCGAAGGCCAGCCAGCGAAGCGGTGGCGTCTTCTCTCTTTGGCCCTCTTTTTCCGGCTTTCGTCCGTAAAGGGGGATGGCTGGAAAATGGAGGGATAGGGATCGGACCGGCCCTTGTTTCGCAAGGGGTAATCGTGGTGATTTGAACCTGCCTTCTTCTGGCGGGAGTTTTTAGGCGTTGACCGTTTCATTTTGTTCGATCACACTTGCGACCATGCCGGCGATGGTACCAGCCGCGTCGGGTGTCGCCCAGCGGCGGGCGCTTTCGCTCATGGCTGCCAGCAGGTCTGGCCTTGCGATCAGATGATCCAGCGTTTCGAGCAGCTGGCGGCTGTTGAAATCCCCGTCACTGAAAACCAGGGACGCACCGGCCTCTTCCATGGCCCGGGCGTTTTCTTTCTGATGGTCATCAACCGCATGCGGAAAGGGAATAAGGACTGAAGGCTTTCCCTGTGAGGAGATTTCCGCGCAAGTCATGGCACCCGCCCGGCCGATAAAAAGATCACAGGCGGCAATCCAGTAGGGGGCGTCATGCAGGAAAGGTTCCGCAGCCAGCACCCCTGGCAACGCCGAAATTTCTCTTGCGAAATCGACAGAGCTTTGAACGCCGGTACTGACTACCAGCCGCAGCCGGGGATATTTTTCCAGGAAGGCTGTCCAGCCACCAGACTCATCCAGGCGGGCGATGGCGGTATTGATGGTTCTGGAACCCAGGCTGCCGCCCATGGCCATGACCAGAAAAGCATCCTTGTCAACACCCAGCGCTTCTCTGGCTCCGGTCCGGTCAAGCTCGAAAAAGAGCGGTCGCACCGGATTTCCGCTGAAAATTACGCGGTCGTTGGCGGGAAAGTAGGACCGGCTCGATTCGTAGCTGATGAAGATGGCCCGCGCCCAGCGGGCAAACAGACGGTTGGCCCTGCCGGGGACCGCGTTTTGTTCGTGCAGGAGGAAAGGAATCTTCAGGCAACGTGCGGCAGCGATCAAGGGGGCCGAGACAAAGCCGCCCGTTCCAATAACCAGCTGTGGGGCCTCCTTCTTCAGCAGTGCCCTGCTTCGGAGCACACCTCTGACATTGTTCCATGCCCAGCTGAAGTAGCGCCTGTCCCTGCGATTAGGCATGTTTTGGGCGGGAATGGGCTGAAAATCATAACCCTCCGCTTCGACCATGGCTTGTTCCAGGCCGCCCGGGGCGCCACAGAAAATAAAACGGACAGCCGGCAGTACTTTCCGGATGCCCGTAGCGATGGCAAAGGCGGGATAAATATGGCCGCTTGTACCGCCCGCTGCGATGATGATGGTTTGGGAGCGCGCTTGTGGGTTCATTTCCGTCTCAGATCAGTAATCCGTTCTTATTTTTACACTTATACAGCGTAACCCATCCCCTCTTCTTCATCAAGCGAATCATGGCCAGCTGTTTTTCTTGTCACCGGTCTGGTTTTTTCGACAATCCGCTCCAGTGCGGGATCAGTGCGAACCGCCGATTTGGACACACAGAGTACCAGACCCGATGCAAGGGCGAAAAAGAAATTGGCCGTTCCACCGTAGCTGAAAAATGGCAGGGAAATACCGGTCGTCGGAACCAGGCTCACGGACACCGCCATATTGAGGAAGGCTTGGACAGCGATCAGGACGGTATTGCCGGCGGCGACCAGCATTGCCATGTGGGAGGAGGCCTTACGGGCAATCAGGATGCCAACTACCAGAAAAGAAAAGAAGAGAACAATGACGCTTGCGACCCCGATAAAACCCAGTTCCTCACCGATGACAGGCAGGATAAAATCGTTATGTGCTTCGGACAGCCAGTTGAGCTTTGCGACACTTCTGCCAAGCCCCTTGCCCATCAAACCGCCTGAACCCAATGCCAGCTCCGCCTGCTCAATTTGCATGCGGTCATCCAGGCTGGCGCCGTCACGGTCACGGAAAGTTCCGACCCGTTTGAAGGCGTGGGCAAAGCGTTCGTTTACGTACTCGACGGAAGACTGCCTGGTGATGGCCTGGTAGCCTGCACCCAGAACCAGGGCGACAAGGATCAGGATGACAATCAGCTGGAAAAGACCGGTCAACCGCGATTTGAGCGGGATGTCTGCCAGAAAGAAAACCAGCAGGCTGATCAGGCTGATGATGAGAGCGCCCGACAGGTGGGGCTGAACCAGGGTCAGGATAATCCAGACACCGATCAAAAGCGCGGGCCAGGTGACATCGAGGAAGGCCTGCTTGGACAAAGACACCGCCGGGCCACCTCTGGAAGTGCTGAAAGCCTCCTGTCTCCGCACCTTCTGGCGGCGGGAGAAATAGCTGGCCAGAAAAAATACCGCTCCTATCTTGGCCAGCTCCGAAGGCTGGAAGCTGACAATTCCCAGATCAACCCAGCGCCTTGCCCCGTTGATGATCAGACCCCCCACCGCGCAGTAGAGCAGACTGGCCGTCACCAGGCCGTAAATAATATAGCGGAAGGCGGGCCGGGTCAATTGGCGGAATTGCATCAGTGAGCCCAGCATAATCGCAAGGCTGGCGCCCACAAGAGTCAGAAAAATCTGCTTACGGGCAAGGGCAGTGGCGTCGGCTTCGTAGACTGCGCGGACAGGCAAGGATTCATCGGTGTCTGCCAGCTGATTTTTCATTTCATCGCTGGACTGGATGAAGCTGATTCCGTAACTGGAACTGAACATCATGAGAAGGCCGAAACTGATCAGGATCAGCCACACCAGCAGATAGGCCATGGACATGTGGCGGTGGGAGGCGGCAATGCGATGACTGCTCACGAGCTCGCGCTCTTTCCTGTTTTGTGCTCTGCCTGCTCGTCCCGACATGCCTATCTCCCGCTGAAGAGCTGCCCCGACATGAGCAGGAAACCGGCAAGGGCACAGAACACGCCAGCCAGGCTGAAAACGAAAACCACCTTGGTCTCAGGCCAGCCGCTCAACTCGAAATGATGATGGACAGGCGACATGCGAAAGATCCGCTTGCCCCCGGTTGCCTTGAAATAGGCAACCTGCAGAACCACCGACAGACCTTCAAAAAAGAAAACAAAGCCGGTGATCAATGCAAGGTATGGCATGCCCGCCACGACAGTCAGCAGGGTGAAGCCGATACCCAGAGCCTGGGATCCCGTGTCCCCCATGAAGATCCTGGCGGGGTAACGGTTGAAATGGAGAAAACCAAGACATCCAGCTGCCATGGCCGCGGACAGGACCATGATGGACAGGGCCTGGGGCAGGGTGGTGTAAAGAAGGCCGGCGACAGCGAACAAGCCGAGGGACGCCATGGTCATCAGATTGGCCAGCAGGCCATCCACGCCATCGGTGATATTGATGGAGTTGCTCATATAGAACAGGAAGGGTACCAGGATAATAAGGTAAAGGACTTTCCAGGCACCTGTGATTTCAATCAGCCGGGCCGACAAGGGAGCCAGGATGAAGGGCGGAACCGGTGACAACCAAAGAAAGTATGAAGCTGCCGCCAGGGAGGCCACCCCGATCAGAATCGTTTTTTGCTTGACACTCAGGCCTCTGCGCGTGATCTTGACCTTGACATAATCGTCTGCGAACCCAATGGCGCCGAAGATGGCCATGAAAAGAATCACAATGGACAGTTGCAGGAAGGTTTTGCTGACCCAGGGCAGAACTGCGGCAAGTACCAGGAGAGGAACAAGGAAGAAAAGACCACCAAAGGTCGGCGTTCCCTCCTTGACCTTGTGCGTCTTTGGACCGTCGTCACGGATGGGCTGGGCGGATACTCTCTTTCGGATCAAAGGCATGCCGGTAAGACCCGCCAGGATGGTGGCGGCAAAAACAGCAAGTGCGGCATAGAGAGAGCAGGAAAGCGCTTCTTTCGGAAACATGGCTAAGCCTCCCCCAACAGCCCCGTGTTTTGCATGGCTTCGCCAATCTTTTCAAGCTCGTAAAATCGCGAAGCCTTGAGCAAGAGGAAATCATCGGGCCTGAGTTCTGCAAGTACCGCAGGAATCGCCTCCTGACACGTCGCGTACCAGCCGGCCACCATGGCAGCGCCCCGGTGGTCTGTCAAGAGCTGGTCGCGGGTCCTGATTGTCTCTTCACCCACCAAAAAGACCCGGTCCACCCCGGCATCCAGCAACTCAAGTGCCGCATTCTCATGTACTTCAGCCGAATAGCGGCCAAGTTCCCTCAAGCCGCCAAGAACTGCGACCAGGCGCCCTTTATCCTCTGCCAAAAAGGAAGCTGTCTTGAGGGCGGAATGGAGCGACTCGGGGGAAGCGTTGTAGGAATCGTCCATGACATCAATGGAGCCGACATGGATCAGTTCCTGCCTGCTGTCGGACATGGTGAAACGCCGGGCTGAGGCAGCTGCCTCCTGCATATTGAGCCCCATGGCATAAACGACCGCAAGGCCGAAAAGGGCGGCCGGCACCAAATGCATTACAGGAGCTTTGAGGTAAACGGGCCAACGTTCATCAGGAGTCAGGTTGGACCGGCCGACGAAGGAGACACCTTCCCGGTCCAACCGGACATGCTCCGCCCAAAACACAGGGATGCCATCACGTTCCAGACGACCAGCGTTTGACTCGCTTGCGATATACCAGACCGGCACTGAAGGTCGTTCACGCAGGATCCAGCCTTCCAGCAGGGGATCGTCCCCGTTGACGATCAGGAGCCCATTTTCTTTCATTCCTTCTGTGATGGAGGTTTTTTCGGCCAGGATTTCCGACATGGAACCCAGCGATTCGGCGTGTGACATGCCAATCTGGGTAATAATGGCAATATCCGGCAGGGAAATCTTTGACAGGATACGGATCTCGCCGCGGCGTGACATGCCCAGTTCAGCAACCAGGGCCTGGGTATCCAGCCGGGTCGACAGAATGGTGCGGGGCAGTCCTACCTGATTATTGAAATTTTTGGCGGATTGTTCCGCCCTGACCTGGGATTCGATCATTTGACAGATCATCCTGCGGGTTGTGGTTTTCCCAACACTTCCCGTCACCCCGATTACCGTGGCCGCCAAGGTAGCGCGAAAGCCCCTGGCAATGTCACGGTAGGCGTCTCCGGCGTCTTCAACGACCAGCAGATCCGGTGTGTTTTCATCCGTTCGCAGGCGGTCAAGCCAGTCTGCAAGCTGCGATGCCTGGCGCTCAACGACCAGCATACCGGCCCCCCGCTCCGCTGCCATATCCAGAAAATGGTGGCCATCGTAGAGATCGCCCCGCAGGGGAACAAAAATCTCTCCGGGGCTCAGGGTCCGTGTATCGGTTGAAACAGAGGGATAAAACCGTTCCGAATCGGTGGTGTGCCCGGGGGTCTGCCAGAGCTCGCCATCGGTCCAGTGCTTAAGTTGCATCGGCAAAAATCGTGTCATTATCGCGCGTCTTTCAAAAATTAATTGCCGCCGCCCGCAGAGGCTGCAGGTGAGAATTCGAGGGTTATGATGGTTCCCTTTCTCACCTTGCCTTCCGGCAATCCCCCACCCGCTTCAGGGTCACAGGGCGAACCCGCTTCGTCAATACAAAAGGCGGGCACTCCGGCAGACGTTACAGACCTGGCAGGAATGCTCTGTTCCGCAACCTGCCCGCCAGGCGGTCCTGCCGGAAGGATTGACACACCGTATTCAGCGGCCAGCCAGACGCTTTCGTGGTAATTACGCCCGAGAAAGTCCGGCACAGTTACCCATTCTACTTCATTTTCGCCCTCCGGGTAAAGCCATACGCTTGTTCCCATTCCCACCAGTGATCCGGCTGCCGGCTCAGTGTGCGACAACCTGCTATCCGGGTAAAAACGGTCAGCCGGAAGCTGGGGTGCCAGCTGCAATCGGGACAGGGTCAAAGCAGCCTCTCCCACCGTCATTCCACTCAAGTCGGGAATCTCGACCGCTTGCCCGAGCAGGGCAAGCTCGTCACCGGAGTAACGCTGGCTCAACCCGCCGCGGTTCAGGATTCTGGCCGCGACACGATTGGCGGTCCGGGCGGCAGCAGCGCCCAGGGTATCTGTCGTCTCCGGCTTATGAACCGACACGAGAACAACGTATTGCGGATCATCGCAGGGGGCTAATCCGACAAAGGACAGAGTCTGCCGGTTATCCTGAGAATCGACAGCGGTTCCGGTTTTGCCGCCCAGGGTCAAGCCCATGGCTCCGAATGTCCCCGCTGCCGTTCCCCGGGTCACCACATCAGCCATCATGGACCGGACGCGCGCGCAGGTCTCTTCTGAAAGCACCCGGTTTGCCTGCTCAAGATCAAATGGAACCATGACCTCCAAACCTTCCTCGGTTGACGCGGCACCCACACGCGGGGTCACCATGTAGCCACCGTTGCCGATGGCAGCAAAAAGCTGGGCAAGCTGGATGGCCGTGAGGGAGGACGATTCGCCGAAAGTAAGGTTGGCAAAGTCGATGGACATGGGATCGGTGTGCAGGTAGCCCGCGGATTCCACAGGCAGATCGATCCCCGTTTTGTCGTGGAGACCCAGCCGGCCCATCCATTCATAATAGAGGCCTTTGCCGATCCGGTCGCCAAGCTGGACAAAAACCGGGTTGCAGGATCTGTAAAAGGCTTGGCGCAGTGTCTCATCGCCGTGGCCGTACCCGGTATGACAGCTGATCGACTCACCTTGGATTTCCAGCGGATCATCGTTGAAGACGGACTCTTCCCATGCCACCCCCTCCTCCAGGGCAATGGCCAGGGTGATGGCTTTGAAGACTGAGCCCGGTTCGTAGATATCCGTAATGTTGATGTTATTCCATAGATTGGATGAAAGATAGGCATTCTTCTCCGTGGCACTCAGCTCGTCCCAGGACGCCTGGGAAAAACCCAGCGGGACGGCATCCGGCCGGGAGAGATCAAAGGGAGCCATCTGGGCCATGGCCAGGATATCGCCCGTTTTTACATCCATAACCAAGCCGTTGACACCGGCAATGAGGCCGGCGGCCGCGGCTACCGACATCAATTCCTCCTGTAAGACAGCCTGGACCTCCATGTCCAGGGTAGTGACCAGGTGGCGGCTTTTTTCAGCGGGGCTGACCACGGGGCGGGAGAATGGAGTGATCCCCCTGGTGGTGTAATTATTTTGCTTGGCGAAGCTGTGACCCGCCTGGCCTGTCAGGAGATCATTGTAGGTCGCTTCCAGACCCGAGACTCCCTTGATCCTGCCACCGTCCGTCTTGGTCAGTCCCAGGACGGAGGAAGCCAGCAAGCCGTTATTGTAGACCCGCCTCTCTTCGGCGTCGAAGCGGACACCTCCCACCCGGTTTTCAGAGAGCCATTCCTTGAGCGCCATGGCATCGGCTTCTTCCACCTCGCTGGCGATGGTGACATAGGTGGTGGGCTCATGGCCGGCCAGATTTTTTTCAAGTCCTGTCCAACCGGTGGCCCGGTCAGTTTTGATCTTTTCCAGGATGTCCGCACAGGCCTGGTCATCCAGCTTCAAAAAATAGCCGATTTTGTCAACGATCATGGCCTCGTCAATACCCTTGACCTTGGTGTAGACATCGCCGGGCGTAATTCCGACACGGAAAAGGTAGGTTGAAAAGGCAAGCGGGTAGCCGTTTTTATCCAGGATACTACCGCGGCGCGCGTGGGCCTGCTGGGTTACAAACTGCTGCTCGGCAGCTTTGGCAGCCAGAACCTCGCTCTCCGTAATCTGCAGCCGGTAAAAACCTGTCATCACCGCAGATGCCGCGACAAAGAAGGCCGTGATAATCAGAGCCACCTTGGCTTCAAAGAACCACCGGGTTCTCCTTGGAGGATTCCCGGCTGATGCTGTCTGATGTCGCTGCCTCATTTTTTGTCCGGACAGGGTGCCTCCCCCGTCCCCTTCCTCAGTGGTTCTTGACCCACGCTTCAATCATGGTCAGCCATTCGCTGTCCGCCGTCATTTCGCGATATCCCTGCGAGCTGCTTCGGTCCTGCTCCTCTCCCCCTTGGAAATGGATGGATGAGACATAGTGAATTTGATCGGAAGTGGCTTTTTGCATGCCCAGCTGCTCCGCTGCTTCCTGCCGGGTTGTCTGCAGTGAAGCCTTTTTCGCGATCTTATCCTGGAGCAGGCTATTCTCCTTGTCCAGTTCGGCAATCTGGCGGCGCAGACCCGCGTTAACAAAACTCATTTCGGTAATCTTCGCACTGCGCCAGACGATGAAGCCGGCCGCCAGGGCCACCAGGACAAATACGGTCATCAGACGCAAGACCGCCTTGGCGTGGGTCCGGCCTGCCACTTTGTATTGCCTGCGGATGGCAGCCTCCCGGACCAATTGCTTCTGCCTGGCCCTTTTTTCCGCCTCCCTGTCGCGGGGTTGCGTGAGAGGGATGGGAGAGGGCGCGGGACTTACCAGCTGTCTGGCCAGGTTTCCGTCATCGTAGTAACTCATGGAACACTTCCTTATGGAATTCAAAGGCGCGAAGCTTGGCGCTTCTTGACCTTGGATTGTCTGCCGTTTCCTTGTCCGAGGCCGTCACCGGCCTGGGTGTCAGGCTTATCCCCAGTGGCTTTCTCCCGCAGATGCATTGGGGAAAATCGCGCGGGCATTGGCAAGGTGACTGCCAGGATCGCATGGCCTGTTTGACCATCCGGTCCTCCAGGGAATGGAAACTGATCAGGACAGCCCGGCCCCCGTCCGCCATGACGGCGGGAATTTCAGAAAGTAAATGGGCCAGCTCCTCCTGCTCACGGTTGACAGCCATACGCAGGGCCTGGAATGTCTTCCTGGCGGGATTGCCGTCCCTGCGCTGACGCGCCGGTACGGCGGAAGCCACAATTTGCGCCAGGTCCAGGGTTTCGGTAACAGGCTTCTCTTTCCTGCGGCGGACGATCGCGGCCGCGATGGAGGCAGCCTGGGGCTCCTCGCCGTAGATCCGCAGGAGAGTCATCAGTTCCTCCTGGGAAAGGGAAGCCAGCAACTGGGCCGCTGTCTCCCCTTGCTGCTGGTTCATGCGCATGTCAAGCGGCCCGTCCTTCAAGTAGGAAAAACCGCGTTCACCGCGGTCGAGTTGATGAGAACTTACACCCAGATCGGCAAGGAGACCGTCGACCTGCCCCCTGTCCCCGGCCTGGAGCCATGAAGGAAATTGCGAGAATGTTGAAGCAATCACCTGGTAGGTCCCTCTGGTTCTGACCCCTGCCAGCCTGGTTTCACAGATTTTCAAAGCCTCACCATCCCGATCGGCCGCAAAAAGGCGCCCGCCCTCTTCCAGGGACTCCAGGATCCGTGCGCTGTGACCGCCGCCGCCCGCCGTCAGGTCAAGGTAGAGCCCTCCCGGCTTGACAGCAAGGGCTTCCACCGCCTCATGGGCCAGGACAGGCAAATGCCAGGCATCATAATCCGCGGATGTCATAGTCGGACAGATCCATTTCTGCCAAAGATGGCTGGCTCTCGTTAATCCGGTCGAAAAAGGCCTGTGAACAGATCTCAATCTTGTCGAAGACATCAATGAAACAAATGTCCTCCCCCGGGTCAACCTCAATGTGTTTCCATAAAAAGGCAGGAACCGACATGCGGCCCTGTCCGTCAAATTCGCAGACAGTCGAAGCGCCCAGGACATCGCGCTTCAACTTCCGGATTTCATAACCTGTACTCGAATTGTTGAGAATTTGCTGCTTGATGGAGTCAAACTGCTCCGGTGTGTATGCGGCCAGATAACCCTGGTCAATCCCCTGGGTCACGATCAGGACGCCGTCCAATTTTTCACGGAGCCTGGCAGGGACAATCACTCGCCCTTTGTTATCGACGGTATGGGTATAGCGCGCCACGACAAGACTCCTCCTACTTTGTTGGCTATTCTACCACAAAACACCACTATTATGTCAATAGGTACCACTTTTACCCACTATTTGTTCAATTACCGCCAAAAAGCACCGGATTAGCGCCGGCTGCCAGTCTGAAATCCGCACTTTAATAAGCCGGGCAGGGCTCCGGGGAGAGGCTACAGTGAAAGATTAGCCGTGTGGTTGAGAGAATAATTGAGCAGGACGCCCAATAAAAGGAAATTGGAGATCATGGCGGATCCGCCATAACTGATGAAGGGAAGCGGAATGCCCGTAATAGGAAGCAGGCCAACTGTCATCCCGATGTTTTCAATGAAATGGAAAGCAACGCTGGCGATCAGGGCTACCATGATAAAAGATTCATCCGGTGACCGTCCCGACACTTTTCCCGCCACCCGCAGCGTGTGGGCGATGAAATACACCGCCAGCAAAATGACCAGGCTGGTACCGATCAGCCCCAGCTGCTCCGAGATAGCTGTGAAGATGAAGTCCGACTCCTTGACAGGCACACTGACGGTGGCACCCGTCCGGTTCCCCGCCAAGCCTCCTGAAGTGACGGCAGCCAGGGATTGCTCGATGTGGTAGGAGGCGGATTTATCATAGCCGCGGAAGAGAAAAGTCATGATGCGTTCTTTTTGAGCGGGGTTGAGAATAAACAGCCAGGAAACAGGCAGGACAACAAAGACGGTGCCGGTCACAGACAGGATAATGGTGCGCCAGCGAACTCCCCAGACGAAGGTGGTCGTAAGAAACATGAAGATTAAAACCAGGCTGGTACCCAGATCCGGTTCAGTGACAATGAAGAGAAAGGGCAGGCCGTAGAGCAGGCCAATCCGTAAAAACCCTTGACTCGCGGACATCTCACCGCGTTTCATGGCGGCAAAGACGGGCCCTGTCGTCATGGCAACACCGATCTTGGACAGCTCCGAAGGCTGGAAAGAACCAAAAAGTGGAATCCGTATCCAGCTGTCCGCACCGGCAACGGGACGGTAGCCATCCACCTTGACAAGCAGAAGCAGGATCAGGCTGATGATGTAGAGCCCCCCTCCGATCAGCCGCATGGTGGGTGGCTCGAAAACACAAAGGGTAAAGGCGGCTACCAGGCCCAGGAGAACAGCTGCGATCTGTTTATAGAAATTCATGGGGTAGTCGAAAATGACCGCCCCGTAGCCCTTGGCCAGGACAGTATTCAGAACTACCAGGCCGATGATGACCAAAGCCAGGATCGGAACCAGCATGCGGTAATCAAGCACCTGGAAGAAAATATCAGCGCGCGATTGTTTCAGGTCTTTGCCGGTTCGCCGGATGGCTTCATCGGTCCACTTCATCAGACTGGAGCTCAGGCCTCATCCGGATCCGCATCACCGGCAGCCGCAAATTCCGGAACCTGATCCGGCATGGTGTTCATTTCCGCCACCAGGCGCTCGCGCTTTGAGGCGCTGAACCATGCCAGGGCGAACAGGAGGGCCGAACCGACAACCAGGACGGCCGACAGGATCTGCGAGATCCGCAGGGTATGCCCGAAGGCCTCGAAAACCAAAGAATCGGTGCGCACCCCTTCAACAAAGAAGCGCACAATCCCATAGAGGAAGAAATAGGTCAGGACAGTGGTCCAGGGACGCTTCTGCCTCCTGTGGACCACCAGCAGGATCGCAAAGATGACCATGTTAGCCGCAAATTCGTAAAAGAAGGTGGGATGGACAGGCAGGCCGGGGTTGAGGCCCGGCAAGGGATTGGCCGGATCGGGATTCAGGGCAGCAAGGCCCTGGGCCGTTCCCTCGCTGATCATGCCCCAGGGCAGGGAGGTGTTGGTTCCGAAGGCCTCCTGGTTGAAAAAATTTCCCCAGCGTCCGATGCCCTGTCCCAGGGGGATCAGGACGGCCAGGTAGTCGAAGATGCGATGGAGCTTGATCCGCTTGACCCTCGCGGCCACAGCGACGGCAAGCATACCGCCCAGGACGCCTCCGTAAAAGGCAAGGCCGCCCTGGCGCAGATCAAAGATGGAAGAAAGAGAACCCTTGAACTGATCCCACTCGAAAATGACGTAATAGATCCTGGATCCGATCAGGATCAGGGGAATCATCCAAAGAAAATAATCCAGGATGTCATCCCGGGAGAAGCCGTATTTTTTGGCGCGAAGCATGGCGATGACGATGCAAGTCACCATGGCAATGGTAAAAATCAAACCGTACCAGAAGACCGTCAACTGATGCCCGAACAGGCTGAAAGTAAAGGCTTCGCGGTTGACGGCCAGGTTTTCGATACCCAAGCCGGGAAAAGAGACGTGATAACTCAAATCGCAGAGCATGTATTCTACCTCCGAAGTAGGCTCATTTTATCACAAGGCGTGCCGGGCACGGACGCCTTCGATGTCGCGGCTCATCTGGGCGCTCAACTCCTCAAGCGATGCAAAGCGCTGTTCATCCCGCACAAAGGACAGAAAAGAAACCTCCACTTCCTGCCCATACAGATCCTGATCAAAGTTATAAAGAAAGGACTCGGCCAGCAGTTCTCTGTGTTCGCGGTGGACGGAGGGCGCGACTCCCACACTGGTCACTGCAGGAAATTCCGCCTGACCGACCCGCACCCGGGTCATGTAGACTCCGCGACGGATCAGGGTTGTCAGGGCCGGATACCGGATGTTGGCAGTGGGGAATCCGATTGAGGAACCGAGCCGCCTGCCGCCGATGACCCTGCCAGACAGGCGGAAGGGCCGGGTCATCATGGCCGCAGCCTCTTCCATCTCCCCCGTTGCCAGCAGGAGACGGATCCTGGAACTGGAAACCTTGGCACCCTGCCAACTGATATCCTCGACGACCAGGGACCGGAGTGGATGGGTCAAAGCGTATGCCTCAAGGAAGTCCGCGTCACCCTGGCCACGCCAGCCAAAATGTCCATCCTGTCCGATGGCAAGCAACTGCCCGCCGAGACGGCTGACCACAAGGCTGTTCAAAAATTCGGTGGGAGACAGATGCAGAAAATCATCGGTCAGGGACACCAGGAAAATCTCCTCCACTCCGGCCTGACCCAGGGCCTCCAATTTTTCCTCCTCCGACATGATAAAAGAGTGGTTGAGCGGTTTACGATCAAAGCCCAGACCATCCTCGTAGGAGAAGGTCAGGGCGGCCGGGACCAAGCCATCCTTCCTGCATGCTGCAAGCAGGGTACGGATCAAGGCCTGATGGCCCAAATGAACCCCGTCAAACACACCCAGGGCAATCCCCCGCTGCTCCTTCTCCCCGCCTTCCAGTCCACGAAATACCTTTGTCACAATGACCCTGCCTTCTACAATTCTTCCGGCCGCACAAAGACACGCCGGGCACGACATCTTCCTTCTTCGATTGTGGCGGTGGCGAACAGGCGGCCTTCCTGCCAACAGGCCCGCCAGTTGTCTCCGGGCGGCGGCGACAGCCGTCCTGCTTCCCTGTCCGGTTCCACAGCAACTGACTCGTCACAGGCAATGGAACGGCCATAGGCTAAATCCAGGGCCTGCTCCCTGGTCAAGGGCAAGCCCGGCCAACCGCAAAAAGCGCTGCCGACCGGCAGCAAACGGGAAAGCGGATCGTCCGTCAGCTGTTCCAGCCGCCAGGCGCTGGAAAGCTCGAAATGGCCTGCCGCCAGACGCACCAGTGAGGCCGCGTGGCTGGGGCAGCTGAGCTCCTCTCCCAGCTGAGAGGCCAGTGAGCGGATATAAGTTCCCGAGCTGACCAGAAACTCGATCTCCACCAGGGGATAGCCGGAATCGTCAGCCCTCAGCCCCAGAAAATCCGCTGCGAAAACCTTGACCTGCCGTACCGGGCGCTCAACTTCCCGCCCCTCGCGGGCGTAGCGGTAAAGGGGCTTGCCCTGAACCTTGACGGCTGAATAGAGGGGAGCCTGCTGCCAGGTGACAGCAGTCAGGGAGGCGACGGCCTTTTTAAGAGCATCTGCTGCCAGGCTGTCTCCCTGATCAAGGAAAGGTTGCCATAAAGAAGGATGGGCGGCTCTCTCAGTCACTTCCCCTTCGGAATCCATGGTCGAGGTGGCATAGCCCAGCCTGACCTCACAGCGATAGCGTTTGCTCCAGTTGAGCATATAGGCAGCCGCTGCCGTGGCCCGGCCCAGGCAAACAGGCAGAAGTCCCGTAGCGAAAGGATCCAGGGTGCCGGTGTGCCCCACGCGCCGGATGCCGAAAAGGCGCCGGACACGTGACACCACAGCGGCTGAAGTCATCCAGGCCTCTTTGTCAATCAGAAGGATACCCTCAGGCGGGTCCATCATTTTTTTCTGCCTTCGTTCAGGCAAGCCTCAAGCTGGGCTTCCGATTCACTCGCCAGCAACCGCTCCGCCTCATTCATGGTCAGCCCCTGGAGGGTCATGCCGGCGGCCTTGACATGACCTCCGCCCCCGAAGCGGGCGGCGAAGGCAGCCGAGTCAAAGCAGCTGTTGGAGCGGATGCTGACCCGGATGGATCCGTCCTCCCCTTCAACCAGCAGGAAGACGGCAGCGGATCCTTCAGCCGCCCGAATCTCTGAAGCCAGGTTGGACAGTTCATCATCCGGGGCGCCCCGCCGGTCCAGCATGGCCCGGCTGGCGTGAGCCAACAGGATGCGGCCCTTTGCTGCCGTCCGGATGGTCGACAGGATATCACCCTTGATTTGAAGGCGCTCGACCGTAGTGCGCTCATAAAGATTGTAATTGAGCTCACTCAAATCGATGTCGAACCGCTCCAGCATGGCTGCTGCCTGCCGCAGGGCCAGAGGGGTGGTATTGCTGTAGGAAAATCGACCTGTATCGGTGATGGTTCCGGCCAGAAGCAGGACGGCCATGGTCGCGTCAAAGACCGGCCGGCCCAGGTGCAGCTCCAGATCCCAGACCATTTCAAAAACAAGTTCACTGGTCGAAGAGGCATCCGGGTCAATCAGCTCCAGATCGCCGGGCTCCACCTCATAGACATGATGGTCGATGGCGCCGCGAAGCGGAGTCTGCAGAAAACAGGCAGCCCGCGCGCCCAACCGTTCCGCCTCGTGGCAGTCAAGGGCCAGGGCCAGATCGAATACAGGGCAGGCGGCAGAATTGAAAAGAAGCAATTCCTCCAGTCCTGGCAGGTGCTGTAAGGATTCGGGTACCGGTTCGTCAACCACAACTTGGGTCACACAGCCCAGCGAGCGAAGGGCTCTGGCGAGCGCGACCGCGGCGCCGATGGCGTCAGCATCATAGCGTTCGTGCGGAAAAAGGCCGACGTGTCCTGCATCGGCGGCCAGGTCAAGTGCGACCTCAAGCAGTCGGTTCCCCGCCTCCCTGGGTTTCTTCATGCTCTTCTTCCTCCATTCGCAGCAAGGCGGCTGCCTCATCCTGCTGGCGTACCCGCCGGATCAGTTCATCCATGGCTTCCCCGTCGCGGATGCTGGAGTCCTCGACAAAGAGCAAGCGCGGGACCTTGCGGGACCGGAGTTGCGAGGCCAGTTCGCGACGCAAAAAGGACCCTGCCTTTTCAAAGGCCTCCGCGGCTCCCTTTCGGTCTTCATCGTCGCCATAGACGCTGTAGTAGACGCGGGCCACCGCCAGGTCTCTGGAAAGGTTGACACCCGTGAGGGAAACCTTCTCGGTGATGCGCGGATCGCGCAGCCTGCGCTGGATTAAGGCCGCAAGGATCCGGCGGATTTCATCGCCCATCCGCTCCGATCGATTAAACATCCGCTTGTTCCTCCTTCATGGTGTAGACCTCGATGGTATCTCCCACCTTGATATCGTTGAACTTTTCCAGGCTGAGCCCGCATTCATAGCCGGCGGCGACTTCCCGCACGTCATCCTTGAAGCGGCGCAGCGAGGCGAGTTTAGTCTCGTAAATCACCACACCGTCGCGTAAGAGCCTGGCGCTGTCGTTGCGGTTGACACGACCGTCTGTAACATAGCAGCCAGCAATGGTTCCGACGCTGGAGGCGTGAAAGACATCCCGCACTTCCAGGTGGCCTACAGTCACTTCACGGTAGACAGGACCCAGAAGGCCGCGCATGGCATTTTCGACTTCTTCGATGGCTTCATAGATGACCCGGTAGGTGTGGATATCGACGTTGGAAGCCGCGGCGATCTGCGCCGCCGTTGCGGCCGGCCTCACGTTAAAGCCCAGGATGATGGCATCGGCCACCTCGGCCAGGCGGATATCTGATTCGGTGATGGCACCCACTGCACCGTGGATGACCTTGACCTGGATCTTGTCGGTGGACAGATTCTCCATGGAGGAGGTCATGGCCTCCACCGAGCCTTGCGTGTCGGCCTTGACGATAATGTTGAGATCGATCAGTTCCTCATCACCCATACGGTCAAAGAGGGTCTCAAGGGACATCCGTGAGGTCTGGCGGAGCGCCGTCTCGCGATCCTCCTCCCGGCGGCGGTCGACCAGGTCGCGGGCAATCCGCTCGTTTTCTACCTGGTAGAGAATGTCCCCGCCTTCCGGCACACCCCCCAAGCCAACAATTTCGACCGGGGTTGAGGGTCCCGCCTCATCAATCTGCTGGCCGCGATCGTTGTACATGACCCGGATCCGGCCAACTGTGCTGCCCACCACAACCGCGTCGCCCTGGTGCAGAGTGCCGCGTTGGATCAAAACGGTGGCCAGGGGTCCGCGTGTCGGATCCAGCTTGGCCTCGATCACCGTACCCTTGGCCTGGCGTGAGGGATTGGCGCGCAGATCCAGCACGTCAGCGGTAAGGAGTATCATCTCCAGAAGCTCGTCCATGTTCTGACCGGTCTTGGCGGAAACAGGTACGATGGTGGTCTGGCCGCCCCAGTCGGAATCCATGAGGCTGTACTGGGAAAGCTCCCGTTTGACCCGCTCGACATCGCCTTGCGGCTTGTCAATCTTGTTGATGGCTACAATGATTTCCGTGTCAGCTGCCCGGGCATGGTTGATGGCTTCGACCGTCTGTGGCATGACGCCGTCGTCAGCCGCCACAACCAGAATGGCGATGTCAGTCACCTGGGCGCCCCGGGCGCGCAGGGTGGTGAAAGCCTCATGGCCGGGTGTATCCAAAAAGGTGATCGTCCGGCCGTCGACATTGACCGAGTAAGCCCCGATATGCTGGGTGATGCCGCCCGCCTCGCCCTCGGTGACCGAGGAGTGGCGGATATAGTCCAGGATGGAGGTCTTGCCGTGGTCGACGTGGCCCATGACCACAACGACCGGCGGCCGCGGGATCAGATCCTCTTCACTGTCAGCTGTATCATCAAAGAGAATATCCTCTTCCGTGATCTCTACCAGCCGTTCGCTGGTGATGCCGAACTCGGAGGCAATGATCTCAGCTGTCTCGAAATCAATCTCCTGGTTGATGGTAGCCATCATGCCCAGGGTCATCAGCTTCATGATGACATCGGCGGTGGTCTTCTTGATGGCTTCCGCCAACTCCTTGACGGTCAAGGTGGAAGGTAAGGTTACTTTCGTCAATTGCGCAACGGGGCGTTTGGGCTGTTCCGCCGCAGAATCACTGGCACGCGGCCGGCGGCGACGGCTTCCGCGCCCGGCAGCTTCCTGCTGTTCGCGCCGGCTGCGGTCCCGGTAGTCCTCGGCCCGCCTGTCCCTGCCCTTTTGGCTGCGGCGGCTGGCCACACCCGGCTTCTGAACTTCGGCTTCCACGACCGGCTGGACCGCAGGGGCCGCTGCCTCCTGTGGACGCCGGGGCGCTGCCGCCGGACGTGGTGAACGGCGGTCCTCCCTCGCGGGCCGCTGGGGTTGGCGTTCAACTGCCGGTGTATCGCGGTCGGCGCCTACGTAGCTGCCACGCTGGGCGCGCAAAGGTTTGCCGTCTTCCGTGATCAGAGGTCGCGGCCTGGAGGGTGGCGGCGCAGCCGCCACCACCGGCTCCGGCACGGTCGCCCGCTCCGTGATGGGCAGGGACCGTTCGGCCACACTCAATGGTTTACGCTCTTTTTTGACCGGTTTGGGTCTTTCGCGTTTTTCGACCGGCGGCGCCGGTTTTTCTTCCACCGCTTTTTCAATTTCTTTTTTAACCGGCACTTTGGTTTTCACGGGTTCCGGCACTATTTCAGGTTTTACTTCCGGTTCAACGGCCGTTTCCTGCGCCACATCCGCAACAGGCATGTCCGGTTCGGACGCTTCCGGTTCCGGTACTTCCGGCTCAGGGGCCACTTTTGGCTTTTTGACGATCTTGATGACCCCAGGAATTACCTTGCCTGAAATGCCCTGCATGTCGATGGTAGACGGCACCGGGAGGTCTTTGAGATCTTGTTCAGGTGACGGAAGATCCGGCTCCGGCTCTTCTTGAGAGGCAACCGCAATAACCGCTTCCTCCGGCTCGACAGCCAGGTCGTGGGTCTCGAGTTCCTTTTGTCGCCGAAGCAGTTCTTCTTCTGTTATAAACCCTGACATGAGCCCTGAATTTGCTTCTTCTCTTTTTGCCATACTCAGCTCATTCCTCCACTTTCGCGGCCGCAACCGCTTGATCAATCCCGATCCATATCTGTTCCGGCACCGGGCACTTCAAAGCCCGCTGCAACGATTGTCTTTTTTTAGCCCGTTCCACGCAAGCCGGCCGGCAGCACAAATAGGCGCCCCTGCCCGGCAGCTTCTGCCGGTCATCGATCACCGGATTCCCTTCCGACGCAACAAGACGGATCAAGTCCCTTTGCGGGAAGGATTCCCGGCATCCGACGCACATTCTCAAGGGCTCTTTTTTCAAGCTTCCGGTTCCTCCAGCGAATCGATGGTGCTTTCCAACCTGTCAAGGTAGCTTGCCGCCGACTCTTCGTTGTTGACCAGCACCTCATCCGCTTCGACTTGTTCCGCAGCATCGTCCGGAAGCTCACCGCGCTCAGCTTCATCGGCTGCCACGGCTTCATCAAAGTCAGACATCCAAGCTGCCTCCAGCATCTCCCGATACTGGCTTTCGCTTTTGATATCAATTTTCCACTCAGTCAATTTGGCGGCCAACCTGGCATTTTGACCTTCCTTGCCGATGGCAAGCGACAGCTGGTGATCTGCCACAATCACCCGTGCGCTTTGTTCTTCCTCATCCAGAACAACCCGGATGACACGAGCGGGCGACAGCGCACTGGAGATGAACTCTGTGATATCCGGATCCCACTCAATGATGTCGATCTTCTCGCCGTTCAGTTCGGTAATGACGGACTGGACCCGGGTTCCCCGCTGGCCGACACAGGCACCCACCGGATCAATATTGGAATCGTGGCTGGTCACAGCCATCTTGGTCCGTGACCCCGCCTCCCGGGCAATGTTGACGATCTCCACAATCCCCGCCCCGATCTCAGGCACTTCCTGCTCGAACAGGCGGCGCACCAGGCCCGGGTGACTCCTGGACACCATGATGATCGGACGGTGGTCCCGCTGATCCACTTTTAGAATAAAGAAACGCATGTGCTTTTTGAAGGTGTAATTGTCAAGCCTTGACTGTTGATTGTAAGGAAGAATGGCCTGGGCACGTCCGATGTCGACCAGCACTTCGTTGCGGTCCCGCCGCTGGACGATGCCACTGGCCAGGCCCCCGACACGGCCTGAAAACTCGTCGTGAATACGGATCTTCTCAGCTTGAGCCAGTTTCTGGTTAATGACACTCTTGGCAGTCTGGGCCGCCAGGCGCCCGAAATGCGAGGGATCAACTTCACGGACCAGCTGGTCACCAAGCTCCAAATCCTCGGACAGGGCGTGAGCCTGTTCAAGTGACAGCTCACTGTTGGGATCCCGTACTTCCTCGACCACGGCCATGGGCTGGTAAACCCGCATCTCACCGGTGCGCCGGTCGATGTGGGCGGTGATACCATCGTTCTCAACCGGCTTGGGTTCCGTTTCCTGCACCGGCATGCCTTCACGCTCCCGCCCTTTTTCGCGGTCTTTGGAACGAATCTCAAATTCGCGGCGATAAGCCGCGACCAGAGCGTCCTCGATGGCTTCAATCAGGGTTTCCATTTCGACGCCGCGCTCTTTTTCCAGCATCTTCAGCGCTTCGATAAATTCCTGGTTCATGTCTGCTCCTTACACAATCGATTAGAAGACAACTTCCCGTTTAATACGAGCCACTTCCTCTAAAGGAAAGAATTTTTCATCTCCTTTTTCCGTCCGTATCCCGACCTGCCCGTCCCGGACCATCAGCTGGCCGAAGAAGCGTTTCTCCCCGTCCACCGCCCGGTACAAACTCATCCGGACCCACTCGCCCTCGTGGCGCAGGCAGTCTTCCAATGTATTCAGGGGCCGGTCCATGCCGGGCGATGACACTTCAAAGACATCAAAATCGTCCAGACCCATTTGATCGGAAATCAAGGAATCGGCCACGGTGCTCAAACGCTCGCAGTCCTCGATCCCCACACCGCCCTTCTTATCAATAATGAGGCGCAGTACAGTGCGGCCGCCCTCATGAACGTAGAGGACATCCAAAAGAGCCAGGTCCATTCCCTGGGCTACCGGAGCCAGATTCTCGAAGATCATCTTTTTATTTGTTTTTTGATCACTCACTTTTCACCTGACGGGCCTTACGATGAAAAGAGCGGGAAGCCCCGCTCTTTTTGCTACAAAATTCGCCGTGAGGACATTATAGCAGGTTTTAACGAGGGGTCAAGGATGGGGACTTACAGGCGGGGATCAAGTGTTGTAAGCTGTATGTATTCCGACCTGAAAGAAAGGAAAAAAACATGGCACTGATGGAATACAAATGCCCCAATTGCGCGGGGCCCCTCAACTACGAACCGGGTACCCGGGACATGGTCTGCCCCTACTGCGATTCGGCCGTCAGCATTGAGGCACTGGAGGCCATGGACGCCTTGCTGGAAGAGGAAACAACCGAATCTGCCGGCTGGTCCTACGAGGGCAGCCAATGGCAGGCGGGTGAGGATGGCATGGCTCTGTATACTTGTAATTCCTGCGGGGGGGAAATCATTGGCGAGGAGAGCCTGGGCTCCACCAGCTGTCCTTTTTGCGGCAACAGGGTTGTCATCCCTTCCAAGTTTTCAGGCACTCTGAAACCTGACCTGGTCGTCCCTTTCAAGCTCAATAAAGAAGAGGCCAGGCAAGCTCTCATGCGACATTACGAAGGCAAGAAACTACTCCCCGGGATTTTCCGGGACAAGAACCATCTGGACGAGATCAAGGGGGTCTACGTGCCATTCTGGCTCTTTGACGCTGAGGCGGATGTCAAGGCGGACTACGGGGCCACCAAGGTCAGGCGGTGGAGTGACAGCCACTTCCATTACACCGAAACCTCCCATTACCATGTCCATCGATCAGGTGATATGGGCTTTGACCAGGTCCCTGTTGATGGCTCCCAGGCCATAGACGACACCCTGATGGAATCCCTGGAACCCTTCCACCTGGAAGACGCCGTGGATTTCCAGACAGCCTACCTGGCAGGCTACTTCGCCAACAAGTACGATGTGGAAGCCGAGTCCTGCTATCCCAGGGCTAACGAACGGATCCAAAGGAGCGCCAGCCAGGCTTTCCGCAATACGGTCAAGGGCTATCACACTGTCTCCCCCAAACGCGAGGACATCGCCTTGACAAAAAGCAGGGTCCGCTACGCGCTGCTTCCCGTTTACCTGCTTTCGACCAGCTGGGATAACGAAAATTATCTTTTCGCCATGAATGGGCAGACAGGTAAATTCGTGGGGGATCTCCCCCTGGACAAGAAAGCCTGCCGGGCTTGGTTCTTAAAGATCTTCGGCATTGCCGCCCTCATCCTGGTGGCGATTTCCCAGCTTCTGGTGCGTTAAGGAGAATACATGAACACACTCATCACCCTGACAGCTTTCATCCTCCAGGCCTCCGGATCACCTGCCCTGGGGTCAAGACTGACTGCAGCCGCCATCGCCCTGGTGATTGCTCTTCTGATCGCCTGGATCGGGGTCAGCGGCATGAAGGGCAAACTCAAGTCGGTCAGAAAGCAACAGATGGCCAATCAGTATGTCCGTGAGGGCAGCATGAAGCTGCGCTCACAAAATGATCTTTTCATTCATAAACAAGTGGAAAAAAGACCCCGGGCGGAAAAGACAGAGAATAAAACTTGATCCTCCGCATGATCCGATTGTCATGCCGGACGTAACATCCCGCCTGCATGAGACCACACTTCGGTGCTAGCTTAAGCATGAAAAAACCGGCAGCCTTCCGGGCTTGCCCGACGGGAGGTGGGTCCCATTAATCGCAAATATTTATCTTTCCTCTTGATTCTGTTAACGCTCGGCAGTTTGTTTCTTGTTGCTTGTGGTTCTTCCGGGAAACGGGAAACTGAACCGGCAGAACGCCCTGTGCCGGAGACAACAGAAAGTTCAGTTGAGACGGCTTTGCCGGCTGAACCGCCCGTGACCCATGAATCAATTGAGGAGGAAATCGTTGTCGAACGGGATGGTGTCCTGATCCGGGTCAAATCCCTGGATTTTTCCAATCCG
>CAZGCS010000002.1:39603-43077 GCA_964524395.1 uncultured Mageeibacillus sp. | reverse complement strand
CCGCCGGTCGACAGGCAGGAGCAGATAAAGTCCATGGATGGCACGTGTCATGGAGACATAGAGTAAACGCCAGGCTTCTGCCCGGTCCCTGCCTGCTTCGGCAATCAAGGCTGCCTCGTGTAAGGGGTTGTTGACAACAGTCATTCCGCCGTTGGCGATGGTCGCACCGGAGAGCCCTGCTTGTTCGGATAAAAGAATGACCGGTTTCGAGGGGCGGGTTCTCCAGTTTAAGTCGAGCCTGCCGAGAATGACATAATCCCACTCAAGCCCTTTGCTGTTGTGGCGGGTCAGTACGCGGACCGCGCCGGGAAGAAGAGCCGTCTTCGATTTCGATTTGGAGGGATCTGCCTTCACCGTTTCTTTCATGATTTGCAAAGCAGCCCGCATGCCCGGTTCCATCTCGGGATCAGGCTCTGCCGCCAGACCGAGCAGCCTGTTCAGCTCCGCCAGATAGTTCTCACCGAAAGTCGAGCGGGCCAGGTACTCCGCATAATCCGTTTCGAAGAGGATCAGGTCGAGTAAATCACGGAAACTGAGTTCCTGTGCCAGAAATCTCCACCTCTCGATCCGTTCCATGAAGCCTTCCGCCTTTTTGGCCAGGGGATGATCTTCCGATTCGGAGAGCCGGAGGAAGTGATCGTGAAAAAAAGAATGTCGCTTTCTTTTCTTACCCTCCGCCTCGAAAAGAGCGGTCTCAAGCGGGAATCGCGCGGCTTCGACCAGTTCCCCGCCTGTCCACGCCAGGGGTGCGAAAGGGCCGAGAAGGACAGAAAGGAGGGGGAAATCCTGCCGGGGGTTGTCGAGAACGGACAAGAGCGCCTCAAGCTGCCGGAAAACCAGGTTGTCCGGATATAGATCCCCGGAGCGCGTAGTGACCGGTATACCATGTTGCAGGAGAACCTCCTCGCAGTCCCGGCAATTGTCATTGGTGGGAAAAAGGATGGCAATCCGGTCGTAGGGCACTCCTTTGCGCCTGAGTTCGCGGATAACACGAAGCGCCATCAAGGCTTCCCGTGCCGCAGGGGACATGGTGGCGGTCTCTGTCAACAAGTCGCCGGCTGGCAGCGGCGTTCCAACCTCCGTCGCGATTTCCAAAACGACATTGGCCGGGAAGGCGGTGCCTTCCCGGCTGTCATGAAGACGCCATTTCTCCTCATGGGCGAAAAGCTGCTGGGTCTCATCGTAGTCAATTTCACCTGACTGCCTGGTCATGAAGGAGCTGAAAAAATCGTTAATGAAATCGATGATCAGGGGCCGGGAACGAAAACAGCGGTTGAGGAGTGCCAGGTAGCCTGATTGCCGGGGACTGAGCTCAGGAAGGGCCTCATTCGCCCTGACCAGGCAGGCGGTATCCTGATGCCTGGCAAAAAGATCCGGGTTGGCATATCGGAAGCGATAAATACTCTGCTTGATATCGCCGACCATGAGCAGGTTGTTATGGGCAACCCTGCGGATGATGGCATCCTGAATGCTGCTGGTATCCTGGTACTCATCGACATAAATCTCTTTGTACCTCGCCAGGTAGTCTGCCCTGATTTCTTCCTGTTTGAGCAGTTCAAGCGCGCCATGTTCGATGTCGCTGAACTGGATGGCATTCATGCCGAAACGGCGCTTTTTGAATTCAGAGTCAACCAGCAGTACGACTTCCATAAAACGGGTGACGGCGCGTGCGGACGCTTCGAGATCACTGCGGATGGCATCGGTGCTGATAGTGAAAACGGAGGGATGGCCCGTGATGAAAGAGGCGTCTTTGCCTGATCCGCGTCTGATCTGCGTGGTCATAAGACCGACCAGTGGCAAAAAACCGGCCCTGCACTTGTAAACGAAGTCCTCTTTGATTTCCTTTCTTAGCGGATCTTTGCCTGCATGCACAGATCTGGGAAAGGTTACCTGTTCCATCTGCCGGCCTGTTTCGACGATTTCATCCCACCTGCCCGCGCTTCGCCCGGACGACCGGTCAAGACGGGAGACAAGGGAGGACATCAGGTCCATCACAGACACCATCTGTTGGTCCGTAGTCAGTCTGGAAGATAAAAATTCATTGACGAAAACGGGTGAAGCCGACAGCTTGTCAAGTGTCGTGCGGGCCATACCCAGTGCGTCTTCAAACAGATCCCACCAGTAACAGGCCGCATAATCGTCCGCCAAAGGAAAGGATTGCGCCCTGCGCAGCAGTTCCTGACATTTTTCCCGGGCAAATTCGCCATAGTCCGGCAAATTCCGTAACTGTTCAAGCATTTGGGCAAGCGCCAGGCGAAAGGCACTGTCGTCGAGGTCCGGCGCATAGGCCAGGGATATGGACTGAAAACCGGAGAGCCATTCAAAGAGGTTGCCCTCTTCGCCCGCCAGGGTCAGGGGAGCGGGCTCCTCTCTGGTCCAAGAGTCCGGCATGGCGTGGCAGGTGTCAATTTTGGTGTACAAGTCTGACAGGACGGAGTCGATTGCCTGGTCCATCAACCTTTTTTCCTGAGCACCTTCCAGGATCCGGTAGCCCGGCTCCAGCAGAGGTTTACCCTCCTCATCACAGAAATTTGGCAGGTGCGCGGAAAGCACCTGATTGCAAAAAGCGTGAATAGTCGAGATCTGAGCCAGATCCAATTCACCGGCCAGTTGGTCGAAACGCCGCCTCTCATCATCGCTTGATGCCTGCTCCCGCAGCTTCCGGAAGCGGGAAGAGATCTTAATCTTCAAATCTTTGGCGGCAAGTTCGGTGAAGGTGATGACCAGAAGCTGCGAAGGCGTCACCTTTCCCCGGATCATGCGTTCAACGATCCGTTCGGTCAGAGTGGTCGTCTTGCCCGATCCCGCCGCAGCGGAGATGAGCAGATTTGCCGGCCGGTCAAAATCGACAGCAAGCCGCTGGTCGTCTGTCAGTTGGGACGTCATTTCATGGTCTCCGCAATCATGTGAACCGGCACCCGCTCCTTTTTCCCATTTTAGCAGAAGGGCAGCGGTGCCAGCGGCCGGTGTGCCTTTGGTCTTTGCGGGACGGGGTCACTTGAAAGAAGAATTGAAATGTCCGACAATAGTGGAGCCCCCCTTTGGCAGGCAGGATGGAGGATCGCGTTTGAAACGCACACTTGTCTTAATTCTGATTTTGATTTCGATGCTGGTTCCGGCCGTTGCCTGCAGCTCGCAGACTTTTGATGCCAGGGAAATGGCCCTGATCCAAGTGACCGGGGCAGATGGATTCGCGTCGATTCTGGCCGGCTCCGATGAGGCGGTCATCCGCTTCATGCTGCAAGAGGAATCTGCTAGGCTGGAAGAGCATGATGAAAAAGGATTTCAACGGCTCTTTCAACGTGAGGCTGTACTCAGTTCACTGGTTTTTACCCCTGACAGAACAACAGGTTTGAAAAACGGGGATGAAGTGATCATCCGCGCCGATTATGACCATCAGCTGGCCAAAGAAGCCGGCGTCCGTTTCCGCAATGTCCGTTTCAAGTACGTGGTGGAAGGCCTCAAAGAAGCAGT
>CAZGCS010000002.1:37184-39503 GCA_964524395.1 uncultured Mageeibacillus sp. | reverse complement strand
TCTTTCGACACGACCCGTTTACCGGCAGACTGGGTGGAAGCCGGTTTGCCGGGAAGCGCGCCGGTCCGCTTTAACGCAGTGCCGCCGGCAGGGCTTTCAAATGGCGAAACGGTCAGGGTCGAGGCCATTGTCGACACGGAATGGTTTGCCGGCCGGGGACTGAAAGTGGCGGATACGGCCAGAGACTATCAGGTCAGCGGCCTGAAAGAGTACCCCAGAAATCTGGATGACGTGGATCTGATGCCGCTCTTCGAGCAAATCGCGCCCTGGCTTGAGCAGGATATGGCGGACCGGTTGGACATGAATTACTGGAATGATGATTTCAAGACCGGAGAGCCGGTAAGCCGGTGGGATTACAGCCATCAAGCAGGGGTTACCCGCCTCTTTTACGGTTATGACCAGACTGACCGTGCCCGCAATTTCCTTGCGCTTCTTTATAAGGCGAATGTTGGCGGGGTCTGTCAGGAAGCTGTTCCCTACCAGTCTGTCTATGAAAAGGGTGACAGGGTAACATCGACACTTTATCTTCTTTACCTGGTCGATGAAATTATGTATGACCGTCCGGAGGTAGAGGATTTTCGCGGGATCAACCTGCGTTTGCACGGTGATGTTGAGCTGGACATCATCTCCAAATTCAAGCTTCTGTACGGTGGGAATAACGTCCTGATTGTTGATGTTCCGGTTCCTGAACAGGTCGCCTACAAGGCGGCAATTGACTCCTTGCTACCTTAGCCTGCTGTGTTATCATGGTCGGGTAACAGGAGGCTCCAGGATGAGTTTTCAAGAAAAGGGCGGGATGACCAGGGGAAACCGTATCCCGGAAATCCGCGGGCATTTTACTGAAGCGAAACTGTCCGCATCAAGTGTCAATTCAGCGGAAACGGCGCAGGGTGCGCCAGGCATCAGGCACCCCCACGTCAGTCGTCCCGACTTTGTGTTGCGGGCCACAGTGCCTGCCGCGGATCTGCTCCCAGACAAAGATGAAGGCGGCTGGCCGGCGAAATTGTCGTGCGGCCTCTACCTCGTTTTATTGCTCTTTGCCTCGCAGCTGGTCGGCGAGATTGTGCTCCGCCTCAATGTGGACGGTCCCTTCTTCACCATCGGCCTGCTGTATCTGACCCTGTTTTGTCTTGTCCGCGCGGTGATTCTGGCTGCCCTGTTGCGGATTTTCCCTCCAAAAGCGCGCACAGCCGCCATCTATACGCTTTTGTTCATCTTTCCCTTCGTGTACGCGGCCCAGCTGGTTTATTACAAATTCTTCCGGACCTTTTTCGTTGTTTACTCAATCGGTCACGGCGGGCAAATCCTTCAGTTCATGGAAGATATCATTGTCAAGGTACTGCGCAACACTCCCTGGTTTGTCATCATGCTTTTACCTATATCCATCTACTATGTTTTTGTGAAAAAGCACGTTGACGCCGACTGCGCCAAAAAGAAAAAAAGATGGTTGGAAGTGCTGGCCGCCCTGGGCGCTGCCTTTATCCTTTTCGGCGCGACGGTTGGTGTCATGGCCTTTGATCGATCGCTCAACAGCCCCTGGGAACACTATTTTTTGGAAAATGAGATCCTGGCGGGGACCAATCAGTTTGGCCTCCTGTCCGCCATGGGAGTTGACGTCAGTCATATGGTCTACCCGCGCAGTGCTCTTGCGCCGGACGATCTGCTCCCTGATCCCATCGATCCTCCCTGGATGACGGAGCCGGATCAGTCTTCACCTGATCCTCTCGCAACGGAGCCAAACGAGGTCATTCCGCGAAACCCCAACATTCTGCCCATTGATTATGATACCCGGCTCGAGGGCTATGTCTCTGATAACGATTCGTCGCCCATCCTGATGGGAAAAACGCGGGCCGATCTGGTCCGCTATCTGGACCTGGTCTTCTCAAGAACAGAGCCGTCCTATACAAATGATCACACGGGGCGGGGCAAGGGCTTCAACCTGATCTTTGTCACGGCGGAGAGTTTTTCCAAATACTGCATTGACGAGGAGTTGACGCCGACACTTTGGCAAATGTATCACCAGGGAGTTTATTTCGAGAACTTCTACGTGCCGGTATGGACCGTATCAACTCTGGACGGCGAATATGCCGGACTTTGCGGCATGATTCCCAAGCAGGGTGTATGGACCCTGAAAGAAGCGCATAAGAATAATATGGCCATGGTGCCCGGCAGGATGTTTGAACGTTTGGGCTACGCGACCTACGCCTGGCATAATCACACCTGGAATTACTACTCGCGTGACCTGTCCCACCCCAACCTGGGCTACGATTACCGGGGGCTGGGGCACGGCCTGGAGGTCAAGCCGACCTGGCCGGAATC
>CAZGCS010000002.1:26690-37084 GCA_964524395.1 uncultured Mageeibacillus sp. | reverse complement strand
GACAGGACCCTGATTGTCATCAACCCCGACCACTACCCCTACGCCCTCGAGGAGCACTCCAGTTACGAGGCCTTGGCGGGAAAGAGCCTGGATAAGGTCTTTGATATCTACGAAAGCTGTGCCCTGTTTTACCATGACGGGATCGAGCCGGAAGTTGTCGACAAATACAGCACCAGTCTTGACCTGCTGCCGACCATCTACAATTACATGGGTGTGCCTTACGACTCCAGGTTCTTATCAGGCCGGGATATTTTCTCTGATACGGAAGGCCTGGCCATTTTCCTCGGGCGAAGCTGGATCACCGAAAAAGGGCGTTACAACGCAGCGACCGGTTCTTTCACCCTGCACGAAGGCCAGGAGCTGGATGACCAGACAGCCTACATTGAACGCATTAACCGCGAGGTCAAGCTGCGTTACGATACGGCGCGTGTCGTCATTGATTCAGATTATTACAAAGACCTGCTGTCCGATGAGGATTGGGCTGAAATCAACCAGCCTTACCTTAGCTTCATGGAGGAAAATCCCTGGCCCTGATTAAGGGCGCGGGGCTCAGTTTTCAGTTTCCAGAATTGCCTGGCGAACCCGCTCGTTTTCATTCCGGTCGGCAGGTTTTGGCCGGTTTCGCGCCAAGCGGCCATCATAACCACAGGCAGCGTACCAGGGGCAGTAAGTGCAAGGATTTCCTCCGACGCCCCGTATGCTTGGTTTTGCGGGGAAATAGCCGCTCATGACCGATTCCAGTGTTTCGACGGCCTTTCTTTCGGCGTAGAGTGCCGCCTTTTCCACCCCATCATCCTCCCAGACAGCCATCTGTTTTTCCAGTGCCTGAAGGCCGGCCTTCTGACCGGGAATAGAGGGTGGCTGAAAGGATGAGAGTTCGTAATGACTGGTGGTCTTCCAGCCGGCGAAAAGCAGTCCCTCAATAGAGCTTCCCGGAAAAGCAGTCTCAAAGGCTCTTTTGTAAAGTGGAAGCTGGAGGTCGGTCCCGTCATGAAGGCCCAGCCAGGAAAATTCCCGGGACGAACGTTTGTAGTCGATGAGCCGGAGCCGGCCTTGCGGGTTTTCATCGATCCGGTCGATCAGGCCGCGGCAGGTGAAGCGGTGTTTCCCCGCTGTCAACCGGTAGGGCGGCCGGCCTTCCTGGGGAAAGTACCACTCAAGATAGCGTGGCATGAAGGCATCCGGGCGGTTGAAATCAGCGAGAATTCCAAGCGTGTCCACTGCCCTCATAATTAATCGTTCACCAATCCCTCCTGAAAGAGGTGGATTCCTGTACCACGCCAGACGCTGATCCTCCGTTGCCTGCCGGTACAGGTTGCGCAGGCGGGGAGGGGTCAGCTGCCTGGCCCAGGCAAGCGTGACTTCTGTTTTCTTATCAGGCGCAGCAGTCACGAGCAGGTCAACCAGTTCTTCCACAGCCAGTTCCATTAAACGGTGAAGCAGTGTTCCCTGGTAGCTGGCCATGTCATTGGAGATGATCCGTTCAGCGGAGCCCGTCAAGTGTTGGGCGAAAAAACGGAAGGGGCATGCGTTATAGAGCTGGATCAGGGAAACGCTGATGCCGTCATGCTCTGCCATGACGGATTCAACCAGTGATCCGGGCAGGGTCAGGGATTCGGCCAGCAGATGGGCCGGCTGCAACAAGCCGGGAAGATCCTTCTTGAAATGAGCGGCCGCCTCTTGCCAGGCAAGCGGGGCATCAGGTTTCCACCGGAGTATGTTGACCGCTGCCTCCGGCGCGTACCAGCGCGCATCCGGATGATCGGTTTGCCTGGTCAGGATGATTTCACTGCCTTCTTTTTCCGCCAGCCATTGGTCAAAGAGACGGGAGCTGTCATCACCCAGCGTGGGTGTTGACAGGTAAAGTGACAAATCGGGTCTGGTAAGGAGCGAGTGAATCAGCCAGGCCTGCCTTGCAGTCTGATCCCTTTTTCTGTTGGGAAAGGGCTTCCCTGTCCTGTCCGCCAGGAGAACACGCTCTTCGTCCAGCAAATACCCTTCCTGCCCGGCCTGCGGCGGGAAGGCCGTGTCTGTCGCGCCTATAATAAATAAGGCCCGGCAAGGCCAGGTGGCCATTTGCGCAAGAGATCCCACCCGGACCAGATCGATGCCGGCGGGAATGGAAGTGAGAGACAGGCCCTCCATGCCGGCAACCAGCAGGGAGGTAAAAAACTCCTGGGAAATGCGTGTCTCCCCCAGAAGATCGGAAGTCTCCTCCAGATAGTCGATGACCGCGTTCCACGAGGCAACGAGAATCCGGGCATGTTCCCTGTGACCTTCTGCCAGCAACCGGTCCCTTTGTCTTTCGACGAGCAGGGCAGGCGGCTTTTCTCCCTCGAACAAAAAATCGATCAGAAGGGCACACTTGGACTTACCCGTGCCTGCTTTGCGCATGGCGGATGTTTGTTCCAGGAGCCACTCCAGGTTCGCAAGAAGGGGAGAAATGGCCGCTTCGTCCGGGGCTGACGGGTCAGGCCTGCCCAGGATTCCGCGGAAATCGCCGCTTCCCCGCCAGCCGAGCGCCAGCGCGACGTTTTCAAAAAGATCGACTTCGACGCTGTCGGGACCGGCGAGCCCGCTCCGGTAAAAGGTGAGCAGATCGTCCAGAGAGAAATCGTATTTACACAGGGTGAGAAAAGATCGCAGGAAGCGAAGAAATGAACTGTGATGGAGAGGTCTGCCTGTATCGAGGCAGGCGTCAATTCCGTATTCAGTCAGTGCCGGTTCAAGGTAGGCGGCAGCTGTATCCGCTTCACAAAGCGCGATGCCGATGTCCTTGCGCCGCAGTCCGGCGGTCAGCAGGAGCCGGCGGATTTCACCCGCGACAAAGCGCACTTCCTCCCGTCTGTCGATGGCCCGGATAAAATGGAGCCGGGGATCATTCAGGGAAGCCGGGGCCTTGACCTCCTCCTCTACAGAGCCGGGAAAGAGCCGCTTCAGTGAAAGCAATGTGTCATTGCCATGTCTGAATGCGGCTTCCTCACCCCCGGAGCCGTCATTGGCAACTGCGATCGTCAGGGATTCCACAACCGACGCCAGTGCTTTGAGTACCTGAGCTTCCTGGGAGGTGAAGTCACGACTGTTGCCAAAACCCAGTACCCAAACCTGAGAGTGACGCAGGAAACCCAGTCGTCCGGGAACAGGATCCAGGGCCAGCAATTGCGCCAGACGGCCCAGTTCCTGGTCAGGGTCTTCCAGGCCCCGGCCTTGAAGCTCCGCTGCCAGCGCATCCTTGAGAAGGGCAAAGTCATGCAATTTGTCAGCTGTTGCCTGGCCAGGGCCGTTGCCATCCCCCCCTTCTCCGGCTGTCCGAAGGTCTTGAGTGGAAATATCGTAGCGGTGAAAGTCTCCCAGGACACTGACCAGCTCTGTGGCGTAGCGCGGTTTGCCTGCAAGCCGGTTGAATTTTCGAAAGGGCAGCTTGTCGTCCAGCAGCATCTTCTGCACCAGAACGGTCTTGCCTGCCCTTGAAATTCCGCCTGCGGCCTGCCGGCCCGCCTCCATGAAAAGCCTTGTGGCCAGCCGCCGGAAGGAAAGAACTTCAGCCATCATCAAACCGCCGGCTTGCTGACTGGTGATGTACCGGCGTTCCATGTCGGCTTTCAGGTATTCGGGCACCACGATGAAAGCCCGGTGATCGGGCCAGGCCAACCGGTGCTGACTGAGCTGGTCAAAGACCTCCCGAATCAGTTGATCGGGGTTCTTGTGACAGATGAGACGAGGGCGGCACCCTGGCATGTCTCTGCCCTTTCTAGGAGAAAAAGACCCTTGCTTCGCCCGTCAGGCGGGTACGCTTCTGCTTGTCAAAGTACTCGAGAAGCGCCATGGCGAATTTGCGGCTGGTTTCCAGTTGATCCCGGAATTCAGCCAGGCTTATCCGGCCTTCCTCTTCAATGGTCCGGCGGACAATCACCCATGCCTGGTCTACCTTGTCCCGATGCATCAGAATCTGGGGTGTGAGCCGGATCAGCGTTCCCCGGTCGATCAGACAAGACAAAATTTGTGCGCGGTCGACGCGTCTGCCCTGCTGCATCGGAATTTCCTCGGGAGAAGGCGGCGCGTATCCTGACTGCAGGAAGGCCTGTTCCATTTCAAGGGCTGCTGCTTCTTCTTCCGGTGAAAGCGAGACCTCATAGCCATGAAGGGAGACCAGGCCATCGGAAATTTCAAGGACCCGGTTTTCCCTGAGCCGGTCGAGAATCAGGTCGGACAGCTGTATCCCGGTACGCGGCATCAGCCTGGTTCGCAATTCTTCACGCTTCATCCCCTGCTCAAGCGGCCTTGTTTTGTGGAAGTGGGTGAGAAGAGCGGATGCTTTGTGCCCCAAGGCTTCCAGTGCCTTGCGGCTGACGGCCACACTTTGGTTCAGCAGGATGACGGAGTGGTCGGCAACAAGCCCGTCGAGCAGCACCCGCTCGTCTGCTGTATGAATCCCAGCCCGGTAAAAGGCAGTTTCCAAAGGTGCGAGCCTGTCGCTGCCGTGTGCGATGGCAAGGCGGAGGCGGGCCTGCGGGTCCTGGCCGGCCATGACATCAAAATCTTCCAGGTTGTCCCCGCGCATACGCCGGCGCCTTGCCGGAAGCGGATCCACAATGATGCCGCCCCCCACGGTCTCAAGAGGTGAATAAAAACGAATGACAAACCGGTCGCCGTACTTGGAGAACAGTTCCTCCTCAGGCCGCAGCTGAACCGGCCCGGTGTCGCCCGGTTCCAGAATCTCACGGTCGAGCAGGACGATACGGGCCAGGATTTCACGGGCGCCGTGAAAGAGATGAACACGCATCTTATTGGTGATGGGAAAACGTGTGCCGGGGAGTGCGGTCAGAACAGCGTCAAGCAGCAAGCTCCCCTGCAGGCTGCCCGGAGCCGCCAGCGTATGTCCCCGGGCCAGATCGTCTTTTTTGATGCCTGTCAGGTTGAGTGCGGCCCGCTGCCCCGGCCAGGCAGTATCCACGGCCTTTTCGTGAATTTGTATGCCCCGGACACGCGCAGTTTTGGTTCCGGGATAAATCCCCGCCTGGTCTCCGGTCCGGATGACCCCTTCAATAAGTGTTCCTGTCACGATGGTTCCAAAACCGCCGAGCGAAAACAGCCGGTCAATGGGGAGCCGGAATGGCAGCTTGTCTTTTGTGGAATCCGTCGCCGCGATCAAGCGGAAGAGGGTCGTCCTCAAGTCTTCGATTCCCTGTCCCGATACACTTGACGTCCGTATGACCGGCGCGTTTTCCAAAAAAGTACCGCGAACCTGGTCGCCGATATCCTCCTCGACCAGTTCAACGAGTTCCTCCTCGGCAAGATCGCACTTGGTGAGCGCGATCACTCCATGCGGAATGCCGAGCAGGGTCAGGATGCCAAGATGTTCGCGTGTTTGCGGCATGACCCCCTCATCAGCGGCCACAACCAGCAGCGCCAGGTCAATCCCGCCTGCCCCCGCCAGCATGTTGCTGATAAACTTCTCGTGGCCGGGAACGTCAATGATACCGGATCGTGAACCGTCAGGAAGATCGAGCCAGGTGAAGCCCAGCTCGATGGTGATGCCCCTTTCCTTTTCTTCGGCCAGCCGGTCGGGATCGCGGCCGGTCAAGGCCAGAATCAGGGATGATTTGCCATGATCCACGTGGCCGGCGGTGCCGATGATGACATGTTTCATGGCTGATCCACCTCTCTGGCGAAGGCGTCGACCAAGGCGAAAATAAGCAGGTCTTCCTCCTCCTCCGTCACGGTCCTCAAGTCGAACAATAGTCTGTCATGCGTCGTGCGGCACAGGACGGGAGGATCGAAGGCCCGCAGGGATGATTCCAGCGAAAAGAGCGACAGGGTACCGGGGTTGACGGCCAGTGCCCAGGATGTCACGGACATTTCAGGCGCCGCCCCTCCTCCCATGATCATCTCGGAGGAGACCGCCTGCGCACCGATCCCGTGCTGGGCCAGGGCCGAAGCCAGTTTTTCCGTCCGGTCACGCAGCGAAGCGGTGTCGTAAAGTGCTGACCGAAGCAGGGGAATCTCCGTCCGGGCGCGGCCGGGATCCAGGTAGAGAGTCAGGGTTGCCTCCAGCGCCGCCAGTGTCATCTTGTCGCAACGGAAGGCGCGCATCAGTGGATGTCCGGCCATTTTGCCGATCAGGTCGCCCCGGCCGATGATGATTCCTGCCTGGGGTCCTCCCAGCAGCTTGTCGGCGGAAAAACAAATGACATCAGCACCGGAGGCAATGGCGGCGGTAATGGTCGGCTCATCAGGCAAGAGTGAAGAAAGCTCTTCGGAAAGAAGGCCGCTTCCCAGGTCATGGATCAAGGGGAGCCCGTATCGGCGGGCCAGTTCAGAGAGCACGCTTTCATCCACATCTTCGGTAAAGCCCGACATCCGGAAATTGCTGCGGTGGACTTTGAGAAGCGCCCCGGTCGATTCGCTGACAGCACTCTCATAATCGGACAGATGAGTCTTGTTAGTGGTGCCGACTTCACGCAGAATGGCGCCGCTTTCCGTCATGATTTCCGGAACTCTGAACTTGCCTCCGATCTCGACCAGCTCGCCGCGGGAAACCACAACCTCGCGGCCCCGGCACAGGGCCGACAAGGCGAGCAGGACAGCCGCCGCGTTGTTGTTGACAACCGTCGCGGCTTCAATGGGCAGGAGACGGCGCAGCAGGACCTCCACGGAGGTGGTGCGCCGACCCCGCCTGTTCTCTGCCAGATCAAACTCGAGGGAGGCATAGCCCTCACTGCTTTGTCGGACTGCGGCGAGTGCCTGTTCAGCCAGGGGAGCCCGGCCCAGATTGGTGTGGAGGATGGCACCGGTGGCGTTGATGACCTTCCGGATTCCCGGCTTGGCTTCGCTGTCAAGCTTGAGGAGGGCCGCTGTAACCAGGCCTTGTTCCGTCAGTTGCGGGCTGTCGTCCGTCCTCTGACCCGCCGCAAGCGCCCGGTCAATGTAACCGGCATCGGGGTGGCGGTCATGACCCTTGTCCAGAAGGAACTGGCGCGCCGCCTCCAGAATACCGCGCACTGCCTCCCTCACAGGGACATAGCCCTTGGACTCCCTGGCACCATCGAGACGCGGGTCACGCAACAGCTCATCAACTTTTGGCAGATCTCGTGGACTTTCGATGGCCATCTCCTTCACCTCTTCATCTTCAATTCTTAAGATCATCTTACCAAAAGGGAGTGGTAGAATAATTCCGACTCAGCGGTTATTGCTGTGCAGGACGATTGGAGTGTTGGCCATGCGCGACATGTTGAAGAAAATAATCCGGGCTTGGGTTTCCTTCCTGAACAAACGGGCGGATGCCTCCATGACCCGTGCCATGGTCTGGTCGATCCGGTCGGGCACCCGCAAGGAGTTCAAGCACCGGCAGTGCAGTATGAGCAGGGAAGAGAAGCAGGCCATCCGGTCCTACTGGGGCCGCTACACAGGAAAGAACCGCCCGCTCTTTCAGGGTTTATATTCCTGTATGCACGGTGTCTTTGATGTCAGGTATTTGCCGGACGATCTTTATCTTACCCGCATGCTCGGCTACCTGAACGACCGCGACTACACCGTCCTGACCGACAAGTGCCTTCAACCGCTTCTTTTTGACTGCCGGCAGCCGGAAACGGTCTTCATGCGAATCAAGGGATCCTTTTACGACGCCGCCTATCACCCGGTCAGCCGGGAGGAGGCCATCGATCTGTTCCTTGCAGCCGGACAGGCGGTCTTCAAACCAGCGACACGTACACACAGCGGCAGGGGGATTCATTTTTTGGCGGCCGGGACCGCGGCGGAAGTGTCAGATTTCCTGGATACCTATTATGGGAACGTGGCAAGCTACATGGTCCAGAAGGTGGTCAGGCAACATGCTGATCTTGCCGCCATCCATGAGCCCTCGGTCAACTGTCTGCGTGTGATGACGCTTTTGATTGACGGCCGGGCTCGTGTACTTTCAACCGTGCTGAAAATGGGCGCAGGGGGCAGCCAGGTGGACAACCTGGGCTTTGGGGGCATTGTCTGCGGCGTCAGGGAAGACGGTACCCTGCGCGAGTTTGCTTTCTCCGCCAATGGCGACAAGTTCGACAGGCACCCGCAGGGCTTTGACTTTCGCGGTTATGCCGTCCCCTCTTTGGCGCGAGTGAAAGACCTGGCGGTGAGAATGGCGGAGCGTCTGCCGTACACACGCCTGATTGCCTGGGATATCGCGGTTGCCGAAGACGGCGAACCGGTTCTCATTGAATACAATGATATCGGGGAGCTGGGTTTCATGCAGTACGCCAACGGCCCCCTTTTCGGGGACTATACGGATCAGCTGTTGTCAGAAATCTTCCTCTGATCAGATTACCCGGATGGCGACACCCTGCCAGGGCAGGACACGGCCGACCTGCCAGGCTTCCCGACCCTGTCCTCTCATGGCATCAAGATAGGTTCTGACGTCATCTTCCGGCATGGCCAGCAGGAGGCCGCCCGAAGTCTGGGGATCGAACATGAGGTCCGTCAGGGCGACCGGGATCTCCTTTTCGAAAGCAACCTGGTCTCCGACATAGCCCCTGTTCCGGTAGGTACCGCCGGGAAGGATGCCGTCCCTGGCCATGTCCAGTGCCCGGGGCAGCAGGGGAAGGGACCGGCTGTCGAGTTGGAGCGTGATCCGGCGGTCATCTCCCGCCATCTCCCGCATGTGCCCGAGAAGGCCAAAGCCTGTGATATCAGTGGATGCCGACACATCAAGTCCGGCGGAAGCCTCAAAGGCGTACTTGTTCAGTCCTGCCATGGTCTCAACCATGATCTCCAAAGATTCCCTGTCAAGCAGATCGGCTTTGGCTCCCGTCGAAAGAGCCCCTGTGCCAAGTGGCTTTGTCAGGACCAGCCGGTGACCGGTGCGCGCCGTGTTATTTCTCCGGATCCGGCCGGGGTGGCACCAGCCCATGACAGACAAGCCGTATTTAGGTTCTTCGTCTTCAATGCTGTGACCGCCTGCGACCGTGACACCGGCTTCCAGGCATTTGTCGGCTCCGCCCTCAAGAATCCTGCGGACGATGGCCAGATCAAGGCAAGCAGAAAAACAAAGCAGGTTCAAGGCTGTTTTAGGTACAGCCCCCATGGCATAGACATCGCTGAGGGCATTGGCCGCGGCAATGCGGCCGTAATCGTAAGGATCATCAACGACAGGCGGAAAGAAATCGACCGTCTGGATGAGGGCCAGGTCATCGGAAATAAGATAGACACAGGCGTCATCGTCTGTATCATAGCCGACCAGGAGGCGGTCGTCGGCCCTTCTGGGTAAATCTTTCAGAAGCTCGGAAAGGACCCCCGGTCCTACCTTGGCCCCTCAGCCACCGGCGCTGGTCAGCTCTGTCAGACGGATTTCCTTATCAGCCATCATGGCACCTCCTTTTCCTCTTGCAGGCAATCATACAATGAGACCGCTGTAATAGTCACCTGCCTGCCCGCCGGGCGGGTGGTAGCGATCCAGGGTGTAGGGCGTCAGAATTCCCGTGTCGGTGACTACTCCCGACACCAGGTGAGGTGGTGTGATGTCGAAGGAAGGGTAATAGCCTTTGACTTCGGGTCTTGCCTTCCGCTGGCCGCATACCTCCAGCACCAATTGGGGATCACGCTGCTCAATGGTGACATCCCGGATGCTTATATTGTCCGGTATGCCCGTGACAAAATAGGGTACGCCGTAGTGTTTGGCGACGATGGCGATCTGCAGTGTGCCGATCTTGTTGACCACATAGCCATCCATGGTGATGGCATCGGCCGCCGTTGTAAACAGATCAACCTGCCCGTGGGATAGCACCTCGGCAGGCATGTTGTCGGTGATCACCGTGACGTCGGCTCCCATTTCGGCTGCGACACTGGCGGTCAGGCGGGAACCTTGAAAGTAAGGCCGTGTCTCGGGAACGACCAGTTTCAGCTCCAGGCCTTTTTCCTGCGCTGCCCGGATCATGGTGCCAACGATGGTCTCGCCGAAACAGTTGGTCATGACCGTTGCCCTGTCGGGCAGAAGAGAGACGAGCAGGCTGCCGGCCCGCGACATCCTCTCATAGCGGCGCTCCAGAGAATCGAAGGTCAGTTTGAAAAGGGTCTGTGACAGATCACTTTCCCCCCCTTCCAGTGCCTTTTCCGCGACAGCCAGGGCGCCGGCCGTCACCTGCCTCAGTCTTGACTCCGTTGTCGGACGCGCAGTCGACAACCGCCCCGCTGCTTCCCGGAGTGCGCGCAACTGCGTCTCTTTGTTCTGTCCCCTGACCAGCCAGGCAGCCAGCGCCATTCCCATGCCGGCAGCGGTGTAGGGTCCGGCGCTCTGTGTCACCATGGCGGTGATGGCGTCAGCGACCTGGTCAACGGTCCGGCATTCGACAAAGACAATCTCAGCGGGGTAAACACGCCGGTCCAGGATCCGGACCAGGCCCCCCTCAAACCAGGCG
>CAZGCS010000002.1:6913-26590 GCA_964524395.1 uncultured Mageeibacillus sp. | reverse complement strand
AGCGGGGTAAACACGCCGGTCCAGGATCCGGACCAGGCCCCCCTCAAACCAGGCGATATTCTCGTAGCGGAGTAAAAATCCCAGGCCATGGTCGTGACGTAAAGTATCGCGGGTCTCCATGGACATCGGTCCTCCCTGGCCAATCAGGCTTCTGCACCGGGCAGGTGGTTGACGCGAAGCCGGATGGCCTGTTTGATGTTTTGAATTTGCCATTCTGTTCGCGACCCGCCATACTCTCCATCAACGGTGAAAGGAACAGCCTGCCCGAAACGGAAAGTGATGTCACCGGCCCGCCGCCGGATGATGGCTTCACCTGTTTTCCGCCGCAAAAGCTGAGAGACGAGCGTGGCAGTCTGGCCCACATTGTGTGGAGGCTTGACAAGCAGGACCTCAAAGAGACCATCGTTGAAGACAACGTCGTCCAGCCTGACGATGCCGCCGACGGAAGTGGAATTGAGAACACCACCGAAGATGTAGTTTCCGGAGTAATCAACCCCGTCGAGCAGAACGGTCGTGTCGAAGGGGCGGATGCCGGCCACCGATTGAAGGCCGGTCAGTACGTAAGCGAAATGGCCCAGTGCTTTCTTCAGGCGGCGCCTTGTGGTGTAGGAAATTTCGGAAAAAGCGCCAAAACTGGTGACATAAGTCAGGTAATCAGGCAGCTGCCCGCAACTGCCGGGCGCGACGCCCTCAGGAAGATCCCGGCTGATCTGGGGACAGCTTCCATGGATCCTGCCGATATCGACCGGATAGGAGCTCCCTCCCAGGATGACTTCGGCCGCCTTCACGGGGTTAGATGGCAGCTTGAAAGTCCGGGCAATGTCACAGGTTGAACCGATGGGCAGGAAACCGACGTCAGGGGGGAAGCGAAGCCGCATGAGTCCCGAGATGACCTCGGACAAGGTACCGTCCCCACCGCAGGCGACAACCAGCTCATGTGAAGAGGCCCTGGAGAAAGCGATTTCGCGGGCGTCCCCTTTGCCGGTCGTAAAAACCTCGTCAACCACGGCGCCAGCCTGCCGAAGATGGCCGCAAAGCCTGGCGGCCAGCCCGGTCGCGCCATGGCGGCCGGCATTTGGATTGATGATAACCAGGATGTTTATGCCTGCCCCGTTCATGCCAGTATCATAGCACGGGTACAAACAGATGGCAGCGGTTACGGCAGGGACAGTTCACTTGCGCAAATGATGGCTCAGGACTGCCAGGGCACAGGCCATATTCTCATTTTGTACGATGATGCCTTCCGGTACCTGCAACAGTACAGGCGCGAAATTCCAGATGGCCTTAACGCCTGCTTGAACCAGAAGGTCGCATACGGATTGGGCATTAGCCCCGTCGACAGCAATAATACCGAGCCGGATCCCGCGCTCACGGATGACCGGCTCAAGCCGGTTCATCGGGTAGAGCGGCATATGATTCAGGCAATCTTCGTGTTCGATGCGGGTATCGAAGCCGGCGACAATTGACAAACCGTATTTCCCAAATCCCGCATAGTTGGCCAGGGCGGTGCCAAGATGCCCGACGCCGACAATAACGGCCTCATCGACATGGCCATAACCGAGGATATCCTCGATATCCTTGATAAGGGCCTGAGTCGCAAATCCTTTCCGCGGCTGTCCTGCCTGCCGGCTCACCGAGGCCAGATCCTTGCGGACCTGCACTTCGTGAAAACGGAATTCGGCGGCAATTGCCGTTGAGGAAATATTCTCTGTCTCGACTTCCCGCAGGTAGTCGAGGTAATAAGGCAGTCGCTGCAAGGTTTGAAAAGAAAGAGAATTTGAAGCCATGACAACCTCCACGATATCGATAACATGTTATTGATTTGGGAGCCTGCTGTCAATTGCTGTAACGGAAAGCCCGGGGCGGTTTTTTTCTTGCGTTCCCCAAAGCGGCGGCGTATACTGAAAACAGTACGGACCAAGGCCGGAATGACTATGACAAAGCTCCGTTAAGGGAGCTTTTTGGGGTGTATAATCGTATTTGTCCTGATAAGGATTGGAGGCATGATTTTAATGAAACAATTTGACCGCAACCTTGCGGAGCAGCTGAGGGGCGGCGTCATCATGGATGTCGTCAATGTTGAGCAGGCCCGGATAGCCGAGGAAGCCGGCGCTGTATCGGTGATGGCGCTCGAACGAGTCCCCGCCGACATCCGTTCGGCCGGTGGCGTGTCGAGAATGAGTGATCCGTCCATGATCAAGGCCATCATGAAAGCGGTCAGGATTCCGGTCATGGCGAAAGTCCGCATCGGCCATTTTGTTGAAGCGCAGATCCTCCAGGCGATTGGAGTTGACTTTATCGATGAAAGTGAAGTGCTGACGCCAGCTGACGAAATCTACCATATCGACAAAACAAAGTTTGATGTACCCTTTGTCTGCGGCGCGCGCGGGCTGGACGAGGCGCTGAGGCGCCTGGCCGAGGGTGCCAGGATGATACGCACCAAAGGTGAGCCCGGCACGGGTGACGTGGTTCAGGCAGTCAGGCACATGCGCAAAATCAATGAACAGATCGGCCAGGTCGTCTCACTTCGTGACGATGAGCTGTATGTCCGCGCGCGCGACCTGGCCGTGCCGCTGGAGCTGATTCAATACGTCCATAAACACGGCAAGCTTCCCGTTCCCAATTTCTCCGCCGGCGGAGTGGCGACACCTGCGGATGCCGCCTTGATGCGCCAGCTGGGCGCCGAAGGCGTATTCGTCGGTTCGGGGATCTTCAAGTCAGGTGACCCGGCCCGCCGTGCCAAGGCCATCGTTGAAGCCTGTGAACATTTCGACGATCCTGAACGGCTGGCCCATGTTTCGGAGAATCTCGGCGAAGCCATGGTCGGTCTGAATCCCGATCAAATTGACCTGATTATGTCAGCGAGGGGAGTGTAGGGGAACAGATGTCCATCAAGCGGATCGGTTTCATCGGTACAGGCGTTATGGGTTCAGCCATGGCCGCCCGGCTGTGTCAGCATGGTTATGAAGTCAAGGTTTTCAACCGGACAAGAGAAAAAGCGGAGGAAACCGCCTGCGTAACGGGGGCGGAGTGCGCCGGCACGATCGCGGGCGCCGTCGCGGGCGCAGAGGCCGTGATTACCATGGTAGGATACCCGGCCGATGTTGAGGATGTCATGCTGGGACAGGGCGGGGTATTCGACACGACCCGGCGCGGGACCCTGGTTATTGACATGACGACCTCGTCGCCATCGCTTGCGGTCAGACTCTATGAGCAGGGAAAACAGGCAGGCCTTTCTCTTCTGGATGCCCCTGTTTCGGGTGGCGACCTGGGTGCGTGCAACGGAACCCTGTCCATTATGGTGGGAGGTGACCGCCAATCCTATGAACGCGCTTTTCCCCTCTTCTCGGCAATGGGAAAGAATATCGTCTACATGGGCGCGGCGGGCAAGGGGCAGCATACCAAGGCCGCCAATCAGATCGCTGTGGCAGGCGCCACGGCGGCCATGACGGAGGCCATCCTCTATGCCGAAAAGACGGGCCTGGATCCTGAAACCATGTTGCGGGCAATCGGGGCGGGTGCCGCGGGAAGCTGGCAGATCGCCAATATGGCCCCCCGGGTTTTGTCAGGAGATCTTGCCCCGGGTTTTTTTATCAAGCACTTTATCAAGGACATGCACATCGTTGAAGAAGAGATGGCAGAACGCGGGGGCAGTCTCCCCATGCTTCACACGGTCCTGAGTCTCTACGAGCAGATGGCGGAAGACGGCGATGGTGACTTGGGTACCCAGGCCCTGATCCGATTGTACCGTGGAGAAAGTACCGGCGGCGGTAAAAACTGACAGTTCCCGCAAGGGGACCGGAGTGGTTGGAGGAGGGCCTTCACAGATGTGGCGGAAGCTAGGAATTTCTCTCGTATTACTGGCGGTTGTCTTGACCCTGATGGCCTTCAGCGGTGTCGTCCAAGCCAGTACGCGTTTCTATCCCGGGCCTGCCGATGCCGGTTTTTTCAGTGGAGACAGCGACTGGGGCGGTTCTTCAGGTGGAGGCGACTGGGGTGGATCTTTCGGGGGCAGTGACTGGGGCGGAAGTGGCGATTTCGGAAGCTGTGTGGCCCTGTCCTGCATGGGAGGCTCCCCCCTGGGACTGATTATCTTCATGATGATCATCGTTTTCGTGGTTCTGAAAGCAAACAAGGGAAGAACAGCAGGCTCCAGCCATACGCCAACCGTGCCTCCCGCCCAGTCCATGGCCATCGCAGACCAGGTCAGGCAGGGGGATCCTTTTTTCACCGAAGCCGAGATGCGCGAGAAAGTTTCCAACCTCTACTCTGAGATGCAGCGCGCCTGGGAAAATCAGGATTGGGAGCCCATGCGGGCCCGCATGACGGATGATCTCTACAACCAGATGTGGCGCCAGCTTCAGGAACTGGTTACGCGAAACCAGATCAACCGCGTCGAGCGTGTTGCCATTATCAGCGTCGCCCTGGTCAACTTCTACCAGGATCAGCAAAACGATAATCTGGTTATCCGCTTGACAACCCGCATTACGGACTACACCATCGAGCGGACGACCGGCAAGCTTGTCAGCGGCGACCCGCGCCGTGAGAAATTCATGACCTACGAGTGGACCATGATCCGCAGTCTGGGAGTCAAAACACCGGCACCGGATGTGGGCGGACCACAGGAAGTCAGCCGCAACTGCCCCCACTGCGGTGCCCCCATCGACCTGACCCAATCAGCCCGTTGCAGTTATTGCGGCTCCATCGTGACGGCCCCCGAGTTTGACTGGGTGCTGTCCAATATCAAAGGGATCTCCCAGCAGACGGTTTGACCGGCCTTTCGACCTCAAGGGGTGAAGCCCCATTCATTTGAATCCGGGCTGACCGTGTCCGCCCGCTTGATTGTCTTGACGGCCGCGTGTGTCCTGCGGATCAGCCGGTCTCTTTCTTTCCAGGGCATGGTTCGCCTGCTGAGGTAGAGGGTAAAAAAGATCTGCGCCCTGATCCTGTTCAGCCAGCGCGTAAAAGGCTTTTCCCATTTTTCCCATTCACCTTCCAGCAAGAGGTGGTCACGAAGCATGGAGGCTGCCTTGAGATAGTCATGGATATGTTTGTCGGCGAGTTGATGTGTCAGGCTTCCGGAGTGACGGATGTAATGATAGCAAGGTTTTTTTAGCACAACTACTTGCCGGCAGTGCAGAAAAAGGAGGGGAACCACAAAGGCATCTTCATAAAGAATGGAGGGGAAATGGATCCCCTTGTCAGTGAAAAGACTGCGCCGGAAGAGTTTGTTCCACACGAAGGTGGGAAAGAAGAGCACACGAAAAGACTGTTTCACTGCCTGCTCGCCACTCAGTTTCGTTCGAAGCACAAGAAAAGGGTAGGGCAGCCTCCAGCCACGCGGCAATTCCATGAAAAAATTGACAGCGACTGCATCGATTTCATCGGAGACGAGAGCGTCAACCATGGTCTTGATGTAGTTGCGGCTGAGGTAATCATCCGCGTCGACAAAACAAATCCATTCTCCCGTGGCCAGGGACAGACCGCAGTTACGGGCTGCGCCGACCCCCTGGTTTTCCTGGCGGACAAAACGCACCCTGGGATCGCGGTCTCCATACAGGCTGGCGATCCCATCGGATCCGTCCGTCGACCCATCCGAAACAACAATGACTTCAAGCGCCCCGTAGGATTGGCCGGTCACAGAGTCCAGGCACCGGGAGAGCCAGCGTTCGGCATTGTAGACAGGGATAATGATGCTGACCAGTGATTGATTCAAGGCGCGCCCTCCGGCATACAGTTCTTAATATCCGGAGCTTATTATACCAGCGGGCGGGAAAGTTATTTTCTGTCCGCGTGATAGAATGGCACAGTATGAGTGATGCCATCTTATAGCGGCGAACGAAAGAAGACAAAGCGGATGACCTTGCCCCGGGCTCAAGCCGGATCAAAAAGGAATATCAGTAAGGCCGGCACCCTGTACGCTGTCCGCCGCAGGCGCATGTTTCAGCGCTCCCTTACGATCTGCATTTTTATCCTGACCATTGCCGCTTCGATTCTTGTTTATATCTACTGGGGTGAGGCGGCCATCGATTTTTTCTCCGATCCGCTCCAGGTCCGGTCCATGGTTTCCCGGCATCCCCTGGCAAGCAGGCTGATATTCTTTTTCGCCAACTTCATGCAGGTTGTCATCGCCATTATTCCGGGTGAACCCTTTGAACTGGCTGCAGGCTACGCCTTTGGGGTAGTCGAAGGGACTCTTATCAGTGTCGCCGCCATCTACGCCGCCAGCATCCTGATTTTCCTGCTTGTCAAGCGCTTCGGCAGGCCCGTGATCGAGCTCTTCTTTGAACCGGAAAAAATCGACCAGGTCAGGTTGTTTCGCAGGCCGGGCCAGCTCAATGTTCTGATGTACATTCTTTTTTTTCTGCCCGGAACACCCAAGGATATACTCACTTATCTGGCGGGTCTGACGCCCATGCGCCTGTCGACCTGGCTGATCATCATCTCGGCGCGGCTTTTATCAGTGGTCACCTCGACTGTCAGCGGCGGACTTCTGGGCTCACAAAACTACCTCTACGCCCTGGCCGTATTTGCCGTCACAGCAGTCGTTGCCCTGGCCGGCATCCTGATGTATAACAGACTCAACAAACGCGCACAGGAAGCGGAGCAGCTCCAAAAACGGGACAGCGGTGTGGATTTGCCGGACCGGGAGGCTCACGGGGAGTCGTAACAAATGTGTCTGAATTCTGTCCACCTGTCAGGCCTCCCTATATTACAATTTTATGTGCTATAGTTGTTCTGGTTTGGGTTTCTTCAGAAGAATCCGGACCCAACTAATCATCTACCATCACTAAGCAAGGAGAACAACAATGATCGATCTGACGATCCGTGAGGACGGTCTCGAGAGCGCCATCAAACGCGCGCGTGAGAACAGAATCATTATCCCAACATTCGCGCAATTGCGTGATCCTGTCGAAAATGTCCCCGACAAAATTAAGAAAGCCCTGCACAATGTCAAGACCGATGATGTCGACCCCCTGAATTTATTCCGCATCACCTGGAAGAACCAGCCAAGACGTGATGGAGGCGAATACGGCGGTGTCAACTACATCGAGATTCCCAAGGAGCTGACCGCGATCAAGGCGCGTATCTTTGTCATGGTCGGCAAGTGGTTTCCGACAGGTTGTCACAAGGTCGGTGCCTCCTACGGCTGTCTTGTCCCCCGTCTTGTGACAGGTCAGTTTGATCCTTATAAAAATTGGGCTGTTTGGCCGTCAACAGGCAACTATTGCCGCGGTGGCGCATTTAACTCAAAGTTGCTGGGCTGCAAATCAATTGCCATCCTGCCTGAGGAAATGAGTCAGGAGCGGTTTGACTGGCTGCAGAGCATAGCCGATGAAGTCATCGCGACGCCCGGCTGTGAAAGCGACGTCTACGAAATTTTCGCCAAGGTCAAGGAAATCCGTGCAACGCGTTCCGATGCCTTTATCTTCAACCAGTTCGAGGAAATGGGTAATGTGCTTTGGCATTTCCACGCGACGGGCCCCGCTCTTGAGGAAGTCTACAATGACGTCAAGACGGAGAATTCAAGACTGTTCGGTGCTTTTTTCACCAGTGGCAGCGGCGGCAGCTTGAGCGCGGGGGATTACCTGAAAGAGAAATTCCCCCACATCAAAGTGGCGGTTGGTGAGGCGCTTCAGTGCCCGACCATTCTCAACAACGGCTTTGGCGGACACCGCATCGAGGGAATTGGCGACAAACACATCCCCTTCGTTCACAATGTCAAGAACACCGATATGGTCGTCGCCATTGACGACAACAACAGCCAGAACCTGCTCCGGCTTTTCAACTCGGAAATCGGACACCAATTCCTGGTGAAAGAAACAGGCCTGTCCGAACAGGCCCTGGCGGACCTGTCATTCCTGGGTATCAGCGGAATTGCCAATGTTCTGGGCCTGATCAAGATGGCCAAGTACTATGAGTTGACGGAAAAAGATGTCCTTCTGACCGTCGCGACCGATTCAGCCGAGATGTACCAGTCCCGGATCCTCGAACTCGATGAGGAAGCTGCCTATAGCGATGAGCTGGCTGCCCGCGACTACTGGCACCACCTGAAATCCATGAAGGTCGACCATATGGAGGAATTCACCTATTGGACCCGCAGGCGTGTGCACAATCTCAAGTACTATACCTGGGTTGAGCAACAGGGCCGCACGCTGGAAGAACTCAACGCGCAGTGGTACGACGACGATTACTGGCACAACATCCACAATCAGGTTTATGAAATCGACCGTCTGACAGAAGAGTTCAATGAGCGCACAGGTGTTCTTGCCAGCATGTGAGCAGGACCGCCCCACTTCAAGAGAGGAATGAGACAGGAATGAAAATCAATGAACTGATCAAGCAACTGGAAGGTTACGACTACAAGGGCTTGTACCAGGACGATTTCTTTTTGACCTGGGACAAATCCCAAGACGAAATTTTGGCCGTCTTCACGGTCGCTGATGCCTTGCGTGAACTTCGTGAGAACAACAGGAGCGCCCGTATCTTTGACTCGGGCCTTGGCATCTCACTTTTCCGTGACCAGTCGACCAGGACACGGTTTTCCTTTGCCTCAGCCTGTGATTTCCTGGGACTTGAAGTCCAGGATTTCGATGAAGGCAAATCGCAGATTGCGCACGGGGAGACTGTCAAGGAAACAGCCAACATGATTTCCTTCATGGCGGATGTCATTGGCATCCGGGATGATATGTACATCGGCAAAGGCCACACCTATATGAAGAGTTTTTCGGATTTTGTGAAAGAAGGCTATGAAGACGGGGTGCTGGAACAGCGCCCGACCCTGGTCAATTTGCAATGCGACATCGACCACCCGACGCAGTCCATGGCCGATGCCCTTCACATCATCCACGAGTTCGGCGGTGTGGAGAACCTGAAAGGCAAAAAACTTGCCATGACCTGGGCCTATTCGCCTTCCTACGGGAAGCCTCTGTCGGTTCCCCAGGGCATTGTGGGCCTCATGACACGTTTTGGCATGGAAGTGGTCCTTGCCCATCCCGAAGGTTACGACATCATGGACGAGATCGAAGGTGTTGCCAAACACAATGAAGAGCAGTACGGCGGCAAGTTCACCCGGGTTGAGTCCATGGCGGAGGCATTCAGGGATGCCGATATTGTTTACCCCAAGAGCTGGGCACCCTTCAAGGCAATGGAAATCCGCACGGATCTCTACGCCAGAGGTGACCAGGCCGGGATCAATGCCCTTGAGCAGGAACTGCTGGCGCAAAATGCCCTTCACAAGGACTGGGCCTGTACCGAGGACATGATGAAGCTGACGCGCGATGGCAAGGCGCTCTACATGCACTGTCTGCCAGCAGATATTACCGGTGTCTCCTGTGAAACCGGCGAAGTGGACGCTTCTGTCTTTGAGCGTTACAGGGTACCCCTGTACAAGGAAGCCAGCTACAAACCTTACATCATCGCGGCCATGATTTTCCTGCAGAAAATCAACAAGCCCGGTGTCAAACTTGATGAACTCTGGAAAAGCGCCTCCCCACGCTGGGCGGACAATGCTTAGCGGCATTCGGATCGTCATGACTGCCCCGGTATCGACAAGGATGCCGGGGCAGTCATCTGTAAACCAAACTAACTTGAGATAAGGAGAATACCGAACATGGCAAAAACTGCAATTGATTACGATCGCGTACGCGAAGTAGCCGAAAGCTACAAGGAAGACATGATCAAATTCCTCCGCGACCTGATCAAAATCCCCGGCGAAAGCTGTGAGGAAGAAGGCGTAGCCCGCCGAATCAAAGAGGAAATGGAAAAACTCGGCTATGACAGGGCCGAATTTGACCAGCTGGGCAATGTACTTGGCTGGATGGGCACGGGTGAGCGTATCATCTCTTTTGACGGCCACATCGATACCGTGGGCATCGGGGAAATCACCAACTGGAAATTTGACCCCTACGAAGGCTATGAGAATGAAACCGAAGTGGGCGGGCGCGGCTCTTCGGATCAGCTCGGTGGTGTTGTGTCGGCCGTATACGGTGCGAAAATCGCCAAAGACCTGGGCATGATTGACGACGATGTGACCCTGCTTGTCGCGGGAACGGTTCAAGAGGAAGACTGTGACGGCATGTGCTGGCTGCACCTTATTGAGAACGAAGAGATCCGGCCTGAATTTGTCGTTTCAACTGAACCGACCGACATGCACGTTTATCGTGGCCATCGCGGCCGCATGGAGATCCGCGTCGAAGTCAAGGGAATATCCTGTCACGGATCAGCGCCTGAGCGCGGTGAGAACGCCATCTACAAAATGGCCGACATCCTGAAGGAAGTGGAAGAACTCAACAACCACCTCAAGGATGACCCCTTCCTGGGCAAGGGAACGGTGACAACCTCCCAGATTTTCTATACTTCCCCTTCACGCTGCGCGGTTGCCGACAGCTGTGCCATCTCCCTGGACCGCCGCCTGACCTGGGGCGAGACCTGGGAATCCGCCATCGCGGAAATCGAAGCCCTGCCTTCGGTCAAAAAACACGGCGCCGTCGTCACCATGTACAAATACGACCGGCCGTCCTGGACCGGCTTCGTCTATGAGCAGGAGTGTTACTTCCCAACCTGGGTCATCCCTGAGGATGCCCCGCAGACAAAGGCGCTGGTAGATGCCTATACCAACCTTTACGGCGCCCCCAAGGTTGACAAGTGGACCTTCTCGACCAATGGCGTTGCCATCATGGGCCGCCATGGCATCCCCTGCATCGGCCTCGGCCCTGGCAAGGAAGCCGAAGCTCACGCTCCCAACGAAATCAACTGGAAAGAGGATATCGTCCGTTGCGCGGCAATTTACAGCGTCATGCCTTCGCTCTACGTGGACATTACCAAAGAAGCCTGAGCTGAACCATCCATTGACACGGCTGACCGGGATTTTCGAAAGGGAGTCCCGGTCGTTTCATTTAAACAGATGCGGTAAAACTGATAAACTAAAGACCAGCCGCCTTGTCTGCGGCAGGTTAGTCTAGGGGAAAAAGCCGCAACAAATAAAGGGAGAGGTGACGAATTATGAGCGACATCATGAGACCCATCCGTTTCGCCAATCTAATCGGGTGGAGCCTGGCCGAATATAAAAAACAGGGGAGGGTTTTCGGGCTCGACAAGAGCAAATTCTATGTGAACCGCACAGGGAGCCGTTTTGTCACTCCCTTCGGTGACAAGATTGCCTCGGTTGTCGGACCGGCGGCCGGCCCCCATTCGCAGCTCGCCCAGAACATCATTGTCTCCTATCTGGCGGGAGCGCGCTTTATTGAACTGAAGACGGTCCAGAAGATGGATGGTGAGGAAATCCGCCAGGCGGTGGCCAAGCCCTGCATTAACGCCGAGGACGAGTGCTATAACTGCGAATGGTCGACGGAGCTGACCGTTCAGGAAGCGTTCGATGAATACATCAAGGCCTGGATCGCCATCAAAGTTCTGGCAGTGGAATTCGGCCTGTCCGACGGCAATGACTTTGCCTTCAACATGAGCGTCGGCTATGATCTCGACGGGATCAGGCTGCCCAAGATGGACGCTTTCATTGAGGGTCTCAAGGATGCGTCGCAGACTGCACTTTTCCAGGATTCGATCAGGTTCTTGAAGGAACATCTGCATCTGTTTGAAAAAGTGGATGAAAAAACCATCGATGCCATTTCACCGCAGATTTGTCACCAGGCAACCCTGTCGACGCTCCACGGCTGTCCGCCGGACGAAATCGAGCGGATCGCCCATTATCTCCTGACCGAAAAACAGGTCCATACCTTCGTCAAGTGCAACCCCACCATGCTGGGCTACGATTATGTCCGCCAAACACTGGACGATCTCGGCTATGACTACATTGCCTTTCCTGACAAGCACTTTCTGGCCGACCTGCAATACGGGGACGCGGTCGGTATCTTCACGCGCATGCTGGCGGTTGCCCAAAAGGAGAAACTGGCCTTTGGTGTCAAGCTTTCCAATACCTGTCCTGTTGACGTGAAACGCGACGAGGTGCCATCGGAAGAAATGTACATGTCGGGCCGGTCTCTGATGCCCCTGACCATCAACCTGGCCCTGAAGCTGTCACGTGCCTTTGACGGCAAGCTGCCTGTCTCCTTTGCGGGCGGTGCTGATGCCTTCAATCTCAAGGAACTCCTGGAGGTGGGGATCGGTCCGGTGACGGTGGCGACCACACTTCTGAAACCGGGCGGATATATGCGTTTGACCCAGATGGCACGTGAAACGGAGTCCATGCTTGGCCAGGGCGGTCAGATCGAGGTGGCCGGACTGGAAAAACTGGCGGCCGCTATGGTTGCGGATCCACGCCTGGCTAAGCGCTGGCGGGAGAAAGTGGCGTCCAGAAAAACCGGATCCGAACTGCCGCTTTACGATTGTTACAAAGCACCGTGCAAAGAAGGTGGCTGCCCGATCGAACAGCAGATTCCGGAATACAATACCCTGGTCGCCCGGGGCGACTGCCAGGAAGCCATGCGCGTGATTGCCATCGACAATCCCTGCCCCACCATCACGGGCATCCTTTGTGCCCAGCCCTGCCGGGAGAAATGCACCCGCCTGGATTACGATGTTTCCCTGCACATGAGGGATATTAAGCTGAAAGCGGCCGAAGAGGCTCAGGATGCCTATATCGACAGGATGAAAGCCGGCCCGCTCAAAACCGGCAGGAAGGTCTGCGTAGTCGGCGCCGGCCCGGGTGGTTTGGCCGCTGCCTACTACCTTCGAAGAAACGGAGTGGACGTCCACGTCTTTGAGAAGCGGGCTGCCTCTCACGGCATCGTCCGTTATGCCATCCCCTCTTTCCGTATCTCAGAGGAGGAAATTGACCGTGATTTCAGACTGGTGGAGGCGACCGGCGTTAATTTCCATTTCAATGCCGATCCCGGGATCAAGCTGGACCAATTGAAGAAAACCTATGACTATGTCATTCTCGCGACCGGGGCCTGGGGAAAAGGCCGGTCTCCGGTCAAAGAAGGCAGCGATCACCTGGTGGACGCCCTGGATTTCCTGACTGCCGTCAAAGAAACCGGTCCCCGCGACCTGGGTAAGCGCATCGCCGTTATCGGCGCCGGCGATGTGGCCATGGATGCGGCGCGGCTTGCCCTGCGGATGCCGGGCGAACCGGAGGTGACCATTGTCTACCGCCGGACTGAAATGTACGCGCCCGCCAGTCAGGATGAATTTGACACCGCCATGGAGGAGGGTGTCGGCTGGCGCGAACTTCTGGCACCTATCCGCTATGATGGCCGTAAACTGGTCTGTGAAAAACAAAAACTCGGTGATTTTGATGAATCGGGCCGCCGTTCCTCGCTGGGCACGGGTGAACTTGAAACGCTCGAGTTCGATACGGTGATCGGAGCGACCGGAGCCCTGGCCGACAAGCACCTTTTTGAAAGACTGGGCGTTAAGGTGGATGCTCACGGCGACCCCCTCCTGTCAGCAGCCATGGAGTGCTCCATCGATGGTGTGTACGTGATTGGCGATTGCCGCAGGGGGCCGTCGACGGTTGTCGCGGCCATGGGTGACGCCAAGAAAGCCGCAGGAGATATTTTGAACAAAGAAGGGCTGGTTCACGATTTTGTCCATGTTCCGGTACCCGTCCCGAATGAACTGATTCTGGAGCGCCGGGGCGAGTTGACAAGCCCGGGGCCGGCTTCGGAAGAGGGACTGCGTTGCCTGATCTGTGACCAGGTCTGCCGGATCTGCACGGAGGTCTGTCCCAACCGGGCCAATGTGGCTATCACGGTCGCGGGATTTGCCAACGCCGAACAAATTGTCCACATTGATGGCATGTGCAATGAATGTGGCAACTGCGCCACCTTCTGCCCCCATGCCGGCAAACCTTATAAAGATAAGCTGACAGTCTTCTGGACGGAGGAGGATTTTGCCGATTCGGACAATGCCGGCTTCCTTCTGCTCGCAGAGGGCATGTACAGGATCCGCGACGACCGGGGCCGTGTTTACGAGGTATCACAGGCTGAACTGGCAGGGCAGGCAGGAGAGCAGACAGCAGCCGTCATAAGGGCTGTTACAGATGATTATCATTGGCTGTTGAATAAGAAGAATGATTGAAACCGGAAGGGTCCGGCCATGGACAGGAGGTAGAAAATGATTATCGGTAAGGGAAGACTGGTGACCAACGATCCTGATCACCCCTATTTCGAAGATGGTGCCTTGCGTGTGGCCGAAGGGGTCATCGATGCGGTCGGTACCTACGATGACTTAAAAAAACAATACCCGCAGGATGAAGTGCTTGACGCTCAGGGGCGGGTGATCATGCCGGGCATGATCAATGCGCACACCCATATCTACAGCTCTTACGCGCGGGGCATGGGCGTGTCCAAGCCGACAAGGAATTTCCCTGAGATTCTGAAAAACCTCTGGTGGGCCCTGGACCGGAGCCTGACCATGGAGGACAATGAGCTCTCAGCCTATACCACTTACATCGACAGCATCCGCAACGGGGTGACTACCCTGTTCGACCATCACGCCAGCCCCCATGCCGTCGAAGGTTCGCTTTTCACATTGGCGGAAGCGGCAAGGCAGACCGGCATCCGCGGCTCCTTTTCCATGGAACTGTCCGATCGCGACGGTGTAAAGACCGCGGGACAGGAGATCAAGGAAAACGTCGACTTCATCAAAGCCATGAACACCGATGAACAGGATATGGTGAAAGGCATGTTCGGCATGCACGCCTCTTTCACCATTTCCGACAAAACCATGGAAAAGGTCAAAACTGCCATGGAGGGCATCGACGCCGGTTACCATATCCATGTCGGCGAAGGCCGGGAAGATCAGTATGACAGCCTGAAAAAGTATGATATGCGCGTGACGGAACGCTTGCTGGGCTGGGGCTTGCTCGGCCCCAGGTCAATTGCCGTTCACGCCGTCAATGTCAACGGACGCGAGCTCGATATCCTGGCGGAAACCGATACCACAGTCGTCCACAACCCAATGTCCAACATGGGTAACGCTGTCGGGGCAACCCCGGTCCTGGGCATGCTGCGGCGCGGAATCCGTCTGGGGCTTGGCACGGACGCCTACACACACGATATGTTTGAGTCCATCAAGGTCTCAAAGATTCTGCAGTCCCACCGCCTGTCCGATCCCACGGTCGGCTTCAGCCAGGCGCTGCAGCTGCAATATGAGGGCAATCCGGCCATCGCAGCCCTGCACTTCAAGCGGCCACTGGGCATCCTGAAGAAGGGGGCTTACGCCGATGTGATCACCCTCGATTATTACCCTTTCACCCCATTTGGCGCTGACAACTGGAAGGGCCACCTGCTCTTTGGCGGATACGGCCGCATGACCAATGACGTGGTGATCAACGGCAGGCTGGTGATGCGCAACCGTGAAATTTTGACGGTCGACGAAGAAAAGATACTGGCCCGCACGGCGGAGCGTGCAGCAGCCGTCTGGCCCAACCTGTAAAGAGGCAAAAATGGAAGAATCCCTGTTGCTCAAGGACGGTTTTATCGTCCTGCCCCGGGAAACCGTTGGGGGAAGTATCCGCATCAAAGGCGAAACGATCGAGGCAATCGGTGACCTGACGCCCGGCGAAAATGAGGAGGTCCTTGATTGCCACGGCCTCTATTTTCTGCCGGGGGGGATCGAAACCCACACCCACCTCGAGCTGGAGTCAATGGACACGGTGACCGCGGACGATTTTGCCAGCGGCACACGGGCGGCCCTGGCAGGCGGTACCACCACAGTCATCGATTTCGCGACCCAGTTTCACGGTGAGACCATGGCCCGGGGCCTGGAACGCTGGCATGAAAAAGCGGATGGCAAGTGCGTCATTGACTACGGTTTCCACATGGCCCTGACGGAATGGAACAGCCGTCTGAAGGAGGAGATGGAGGCGGTTGTCCGCGGGGGGGTCACCTCCTTCAAGATGTACATGGCCTATAAGCACAACATGATGGTCCAGGAAGATGAGATCTTTGATGCGCTGGAGGAATCACAGCGCCTGGGGGCAACCATCGGCTTCCACTGTGAAAACGGCCTGCTTATTGATGTGCTGGTCAGACGTGAAAGGGAGCTGGGGCACTTGTCCCCTTACTATCATCAGCTGACGCGGCCGGCTGAACTGGAAGAGGAAGCCATTGTTCGTCTGGAAGCGGTCAATCATCTGCTTCACGCCACTCACCACATCGTCCATTTGTCAACTGCCAGGGGACTGGCTGCCATCAACCGGTCCAGGGAGCGCGGCATCCGGATTGTTGTTGAAACGTGTCCGCAGTATCTGCTCCTGGATTCCTCACGTTACGGCACGCCCTCCAATGACGATTTTGAGGCGGCCAAGTTTATTATGAGTCCTCCCCTTCGCGAACGCCGCGACCAGGAAGCTCTCTGGAACGGCCTGGCCGCAGGAGAAATTCAGTTCGTCGGCACCGATCACTGCTCCTTTAATTTCAAGGGTCAGAAAGAGATGGGAAGGGGCGATTTTTCGAAAATTCCCAATGGTGCGCCCGGGATTGAACTTCGGCTTCAGTTGCTCTACACGCACGGTGTTGCCCGGGGCAGGATGGACATCAACCGTTTTTCCGAAGTCACCTCAACCAATGCGGCTAAATATTTCGGTCTGTATCCCCGCAAGGGCATCCTGCAGGAAGGCAGCGATGCTGATATTGTCGTCTTCGATCCCGATCCGGAATGGACCGTCAGTCAGGCGGATCTCCATGAGAATTGCGACTACTCCCCCTACGAGGATTTCCGGCTCAAAGGCAGGGTGCGCGATGTCTTCCTGCGGGGCCGCCGTAAAGTTGCCTCTGGTAAAATTGTGATTGAGGAAGCGGATGGTCAATACCTGCGGCGTCAGCTGCCGGTCAAGGACATTCGCTGATCCGGAAGCCATCGGCCTGCAGGCTTAACCAAGGAGGAAGCAGCCATGTCATGGACCCTAACAGTCAACCAACAAACCTATTGTGTTCCGGAGGACAAACGGTTAATTGATTTCCTTCGTGACGACCTCGGACTGACCTCTGTCAAGGATGGCTGCAGTGAAGGCACCTGTGGCACCTGTTCGGTCGTGGCGGACGGCAAACTGGTCAAGTCGTGCATCATGAATGTTTCACGTTTTGACGGATCAGAGATCACGACGGTGGAGGGCTTGACCCCGCGTGAAAAAGAGGTCTATGTTCATGCCTTTGCCGAATGCGGCGCGGTTCAGTGCGGATTTTGTACCCCCGGCATGGTCATGGCCGCCAAAGTTTTACTCGATCAGAACCCCCGGCCGGACCGCCAGGAGATCAAGAAGGCCATTACAGGCAACCTGTGCCGTTGTACCGGCTACAAAAAAATTATTGACGCGATTGAAATGGCCGCCGGCTTCTTTCAAAAGGATGAATCTGTTCCCCTGCCGGATACAGGGTTACGTGTCGGAGACCGGTCCCCCCGTATCGACGTCATGGAGAAAGTCGTGGGAACCGGCAAATTTCCTGACGATTACAGGTTCGATGACATGATTTACGGCCGGGCCCTGCGGACACCATATCCGCGCGCCCGCGTCAACAGGATCGATACATCCAGGGCACTGAAACATCCTGACTGCGTAGCGGTTCTGACTGCTGCCGATGTGCCCAACAATACCATCGGGCACATCGTGCGGGACTGGGATGTCATGATTCCCGAAGGTGAAGTGACCCGGTACATTGGCGATTCAGTCGCTTTGGTGGCGACGGGTAAACGCGGGAGCCTCCAGGAAGTTCTCGATCTGATTGAGGTCGATTACACCGAACTCCCGCCTGTCCTTGATCCCTTTGAGGCCATGAAAGAGGATGCCCCCAGGATCCATGAAAAGGGCAATATCCTGTCAAGCGAACGGCTGATCCGGGGGGACGCGCACAAGGCCATCGCCCAGGCTGCGCATGTGGTAAGCGAAACCTATCATGTTTCATGGCAGGAACATGCTTTTCTGGAACCGGAGTGCGCCATCGGCTGGCCCTCTGAGGATGGGGGCGTCCACCTGATCACCGCCTCCCAATCCATCTACGATGAGCAGCGGGAAGTGTCCGAAATGCTGATGATCGAGCCGGAGCGCGTACACGTCCAGTCGGCCCTGGTCGGAGGTGCCTTTGGCGGACGCGAGGACATGAGTGTGCAACATCACGCTGCCCTCCTGGCCTGGAAAACGGGGCGAAGGGTCAATGTCAGGCTGTCCCGCTATGAGAGTACGCTTGTCCACACCAAGCGGCACCCCATGACCATGAAAATGACGACATCCTGTGACGCGGATGGCCGCGTGACGGCACTGGCAGCGGAGATTGTTGCTGATACAGGCGCCTACGCCTCGCTTGGCGGCCCGGTCACTCAGCGGGCCTGCACCCATGCGGCGGGACCATACAATTTCCAGAACATCGATATTTCAGGCAAGGCCGTTTACACCAACAACGTCGTCTCGGGCGCCTTCCGGGGCTTTGGAGTGACCCAAAGCTGCTATGCCATGGAGTGCAACCTGAACCTCCTGGCGGAGAAATGCGGCATGGATCCCTGGGAATTCCGCTACCTCAATGTGGTCAGACCGGGCGATGTGCTGCCTAATGGCCAGATTGTTGACCCGAGCTGTGGCCTGGCCGAATGCCTGGAAGCAGTCAGAGAGTCTTACCAGTCCAGCCCCTATACGGGAATTGCCTGCAGTTTCAAAAACAGTGGACTGGGTGTCGGCGTACCGGATTTCGGTCGTTGCACCCTGTCGGTTGAAAAGGGGAAAATCCACATCCGTACCTCTGCTGCATGTACGGGCCAGGGTGTCGCTCAAGTCGTGACCTCGATTGTGTGTCAAACCCTGGACTGCCACGCAACTGATACGATATTCGAATTGCCCAACACGGACCGCACCCCGGATGCCGGCACCAGTACCGCGTCGCGCCAGACCCTTTTTACAGGGGAGGCCACGCGTCAGGCCGCGCAGGACTTAAAAGCCGCGCTCGATGCGGTTGGAGGGGACTTGTCCAGGATGGAGGGCATGGAGTTTTTTGGCGAATTTGGCCCGCCGACAGACCCGCTTGGTTCGTCCAAGGAGAATCCGGTGAGCCATATCGGCTACAGCTATGGATGTGAGGTGACCGTCCTGGACGAAAAAGGAGAAATCCAGAAAATGGTTGGGGCCTATGACGTCGGGACGCCGGTCAATATCACGGCCGTGGAAGGGCAGATCGAGGGCGGTTGTGTCATGGGTCTGGGCTATGCCCTGACTGAGGAGTTCATTAACCCGGGCGGTATCCCCAAGTTCAAACTGGGCACTTATGGCCTTTTCCGGGCTAACCGTGTTCCCGAGATTGAAACCCACATCGTCAAGGGGCCGGGCTATGTCGACCTTGCCTATGGCGCCCGCGGAATCGGTGAGCTGGCCTGCATCCCCATCGCGCCCTCTGTTGCCCATGCCTACTTCAGGCTGGACGGCAGGATGCGGACCAGCCTGCCCATGGATGATACCTTTTACCGGAAGAAGAAGACATGAGCGGGGATCATCCCCTGCGTTGCGCGGCGGTCATCGTCGCATCCAAGCCGCTGAATCATGACGGAGGTGACCTGCTTCCGGCCATGATCCGTGCAGGCCAGGTAACTTTTATCGAGCGGCTGATTATCCGCTTTCAACTTGTCGGAGCTGCTCCCATTATCGTGATTACAGGCTTTGAGAATGAGAGGCTCGAACGCCATCTGGCCAGGATGAGCGTGGTTTGCCTTCACAATCCGGACTGGGAGGAA
>CAZGCS010000002.1:5391-6813 GCA_964524395.1 uncultured Mageeibacillus sp. | reverse complement strand
GGCCCCGGGCCTGCGACCCTCCTGCGCCTGATCGATGAAACGGGTTCAGTGCGCACAGCCTGCGTCCGCATGAAACTTTCCTACAGCAAGGGCTGGCAGATACTGAATCTTTTAGAAGCAGAGCTAGGCGCGGCGGTGGTGGACCGCAAGCCCGGCGGCCAGGAGGGAGGAAGCAGCAAGCTGACCGCGACGGGCCGCGAACTGCTCCACCGTTTCGAACAGTTCAGCGCGGAGGCACAAAGCAGTGCCAATCTGCTTTTCGAAGAAATTTTCGGGGATTTCCTTCCTGAAGAAGAATAAGAGAAGCTCCGGGCTCAGCCGGGCCGGGATGGTTCTTGCGAAACCGCCCTGACCTATTCAAGACAAGTCCATAATTCTGTGAGATAATACCCGCATGCATGAACCAGCGTCAAGCCTGTAGAAAGGAATACGCCATGACCGAACAGACCTATACACCTGATCAGGATCATTCCATGGATCCGTCCCTGCCCCCGGTCCCCCCGCCCCTCCAGCCTGTCCAGGCAACGCCGCCGGTTCCGGTTCAGGCGCCCGAGGTCCGGGAAAAACAGAAGAAAACCCGCATCGGGGTTCCCTGCGTCACCGGATTTGGCTTTACCCTCAGCCTGCTCAGCCTGTTTTTGGTGCCTTTTTACAAAGAAGCATTCGAAAACTATCTGACCTACGAAGGCGCCAAAGAATTCCTGCTCCACTATTATTACTACGCGACTCTGGCACTGGGGGGCAGCAGCGCTCTCTTCGCCCTTCTGGGTCTGATCCTGACTCCTTTCGGCATCCATTTTTCGAGACGTCAGCAAAGAGACGGTGCGTCACTTGGCGTGTCAGGGGTTCTGATCGCCATTGTTGCCATCCTTCTGATTGTCGCCGTGACCGTGCCGCATGTGATGCTTTATGGCATGCTTTACCCTAATTAAACACAGGAGTGTGACTGTGAATGACAAAAACGAATAAAGACGCAGCAGCCCGCCCGGACATGAGCGCCGGCGACAAGGGGCTGCAGATTGTCAAGGGCAAAACCTGGTATAACGTACCGCCGATTCATTTATTGCGCGATGTCGTCTTGCGGGGATATGAACTGTATCAAAACCGCGAAGCCGTTCGCTGGCGGGTCAGACCGCGTGATCCGGAGCTTGTCTCCAGGACCTACGGTGACCTCGCGCGGGATGTGTCAAAAATGCAGCAGTGGCTTGCGAGCCAGTTGCCACGCGGGAGCAGGATCGCCCTGATCGGCGAAAACAGCTACTTGTGGATGGTGACCTGGCTGGCGGTGGCCTCGGGCTTCGGTGTCATTGTTCCGATTGACCGCTTGCTGAAACCGGACGAGGTTGAACCCATCCTCGGGCGCAGTGAATCGGTCATGTTTGTCTACGACGCCTCCTGGCACGAGTACGTCAGCGCTGTTTG
>CAZGCS010000002.1:2932-5291 GCA_964524395.1 uncultured Mageeibacillus sp. | reverse complement strand
CTTTACACGCTGTCAATTCTTCCGCTGCACCACGCATTTGAGAACACATGCGGTTTCCTCACCGTACTGTCCTTCGGCGGAACCATCCACGTGTTTGACGGTTTGCGCTACATCGGAAAGAACCTGGAGGAATTCAAGGTCCACCTGATTGTCGCGGTACCTGCCATTCTCGACGCGGTCTACCGCCGCGTAATCAGTGAGGCGGCAAAGGCGGGCCAGGGCAAAAAACTGAAGCTGGGCATGAAAATCGCCACAGCGCTTTATAAAATGGGCATCGATATCCGGCGCAAGCTGATGAAAGAAGTCCTGGATAAGCTGGGTGGCCGTTTGCAGTATATTATCTGCGGGGCGGCGCCTGTCGAGCTGGAAACCCTGAAGTTTTTCAGAGCCATCGGCATTGAGGTGCTGGCAGGCTATGGCCTGACCGAAGCCTCGCCTGTTGTGAGCGGCGGCAATACCAAAGTCAACGAATTCGCGACGGTGGGGCAACCGCTTTCCGGCGTGGAAGTGGCCATTGCCAACGGCGGACAGGGCGAAGGGGAGATCCTGGTCAGGTCCGACATTGTCATGAAGGGCTACCTGGACGATCCCGAGGCGACGGCAGAAGCGATTGACCGGGACGGATGGCTGCATACGGCGGATATCGGACGCTTCACAAGGAAGAAGAGCATTGTCATCACGGGACGAAGCAAGTCCATGATCGTCCTTTCTTCGGGCAAAAAAGTCTTTCCCGAGGAAATCGAGGCACTTCTCTACCGTCACGGCATGGTCAGGGACGCCTTGGTCTTCGGTCATCAGGGACCGAGTGGCGACGTGGTCATTACGGCCAAGGTCGTTGTCAACCAGGAAAAAATGCGTGAAGAGCTAAAGCGCGACCCGACAGAAGATGAGATGTCCCAGGCGCTGGCGACCGTGATCGCGGAGATTAACCGCGGCCTGCCCTCCTTCAAGGAGATCCGCTCCTATTTCTACAGTCTGCAGGACATGGTCAAGACGACAACGCTCAAGATCCGCAGAGGTGTCGAGCTTGCCGCAATTGACAACTATTTCGCCTGTTCCAAGGCTTCATGGCAGTCCTTAAGAGGCAAGAACATCGATTCAATTATTGTTCCCGGGCAGGAAGGTCTTTCCTGTCAATAGAGCGAGAGAAATGGAGATCCATGAATGACAAGAGCAGTATGGCTGGTAAAAGCTCCCGACGACAACCGTGATCCCAGCCTCGTGGCTTCCTGTGCCGCCTTTCTGGACGGGATTGCCACGGCGCTCGGCGAACCGCTTGTCTTTACTGAGGATCAGGACTTGTTTTCGCGGCAACCTGTCAATCTTTTCTTTATCGGCTCGGGTGGCTCGGAGCAGGTATTCAAATCGATCTGCCAAACGGTTCCGGGCCCCTACATTCTCCTGACAACACGCTCCCACAATTCCCTGGCAGCTTCCATGGAAATTCTCTCTTATCTGAACGAGCAGGGCAAAAAAGGTGAAATTCTGCACGGAAGCCCCGAGGAAATCGCCACAAGACTCCGCACCTTGATTCGTGTCGCGGAAACACGCACCAGACTTCGCGGGATGCGTCTGGGAGTGACGGGTGAATCAGACTGGCTGATCAGCCGGCCCGTTGACGCAGAACTTCTGCGCCAGCGTTCGGGGATGGAACTTATCCACCTGCCCATGGCGGAAGTCATGGAAGAGATTGACAGGAAAACCTACGAGGATAACGCCTGGACGCTCCAGCTCAAGGCCAGGGGCTACGACAGCGATGAGATGGAGCGCGCGCTTCAAGTCTATGGCGCCTGCAGGCGGCTGGTCGACAAATACATGCTGGATGGGTTCACCCTGCGCTGTTTCGATCTCCTGCAACCCTTTTGCATTACCGGTTGCCTGGCGCTCGGTATCCTGAATGCCGAGGGTATCTGGGCGGCATGTGAAGGGGACAGCCGTTCACTTGTTTCCATGGCGGTCATCGGTGAGCTGACAGGACAGCCTGTTTTCATGGCTAATCCATCGCGTCTTTACCCCGCAGAAAACAAAATCGTTTTTGCCCACTGTATCCTTCCGCTTAATATGTCAAAGGATTACAGCCTGACAACACACTTTGAGAGCGGACTTGGCGTTTCCGTCTCGGCGGATTTTGATCCCGGCGCCTGTACGGTTTTTAAGTGCGAAGACGATTTCAAAACCTTCTATGCGGCGGATGCCCGCTTGCTCAAAAGCATGCATGAGGGAGATCTCTGCCGAACTCAGATGGAGCTTGAGATCCCCTCGGGGCTCGATTATTTTACCAATCGACCGATTGCCAATCACCACATGATCGTCCTCGGCCACCACCAGGAGCTGGCCGAAGAATTCTTTGCCTCTTACC
>CAZGCS010000002.1:0-2832 GCA_964524395.1 uncultured Mageeibacillus sp. | reverse complement strand
CGCCCTTTCTTTGGTTTCGGATATGTTATGATGGGCATGCAAAAAGCACGGCCGGTGGCAGGCCGCAAAGAAGTGAATTGTTTTGTCCACTCAAGGGGGTATCGCGATGAAAATATCCAGCCGCAGCCTTGCCATGCAGGCGTCACCGATCCGCAAACTTGTTCCCTATGCCAACGAGGCGAAGAAGCGCGGAACTAAAGTCTACCATTTAAATATCGGGCAACCGGATATCGAAACGCCCAAAGTATTTTTGGAGGCGGTCAGAAAGGCAGATGTCAAGGTGCTCGCCTACGCAGATTCCAACGGATGGGAACCGCTTCGTGACAGTATTTCCCGCTACTACAAAAGAATCGGACTCCCCTACGAAACGGAAGACGTCATTATCACAAACGGAGGCAGCGAAGCGCTCCAGTGGGCCATGCTGATTGCCTGCGATCCCGGGGAGGAAATCCTTGTTCCCGAACCTTTTTACACGAATTACCGGGGCTTTGCCGCGCCCTACCTGGTCGAGCTGAAACCGATTACCACCTATCCGCAGGATGGCTTCGCCCTGCCGGACCGCAGGACAATCGAGGCGCTGATTACGGAAAAAACGCGGGCCTTTGTCCTGTCCAACCCCGGCAATCCGGCTGGAGCCGTGTACAGCGAGGAAGAGGTCCGGCTGATCGCGGATCTGGCGCGTGACCGAGATCTCTTTATCATCGCCGATGAGGTCTATCGGGAGTTTTGTTACGACGGGAAAACGGCGACCAGTTTCGGCTCCATGACGGATGTGCTCGACCGTGTCATTCTGATTGACAGCGTGTCCAAGCGTTTTTCGGCCTGTGGCGCGCGGATCGGTTCCTTGACGAGCAAGAACAAGGAGGTAATGACGGCAGCCCTTAAGCTCGGTCAGGCGCGCCTGTGTGTTCCCACCCTCGAAATGATTGGCGCCAAAGCCCTCTTCGACCTTGACCCGGATTACTTCCTGCCCATTCGCCAGGAATATGAGAAGAGAAGAAATATTATGATCGGGGCGCTCCAGAAGATGGAGGGCGTACTGTGCGAGAAGCCGGGCGGTGCTTTTTATGCGACCGCCAGACTGCCTGTTGACAATGCGGAAGATTTCGCAATCTGGCTTTTAACAGACTTCGTCCATGAGGGCAAAACGGTCATGCTGGCACCTGTTGAAAATTTCTACCAGACTCCCGGCATGGGTCGCGATGAGGTTCGCGTCGCCTATGTCCTTAAGGCAGAAGACATCGAGGATGCCATGCGGGTCCTGAAGGTTGCGCTCGATCAATATCCCGGCCGCAAGCAGTCGAAATAAACGAATCGTAAAAATAATGACTAAATACAAAGCGCCGAAATGGCGCTTTGTTATTTGCGTCAAGCACTTTATTATTGAATTAATCCGTTCATGTAATTGTGAAGAATAGAGGCAGTATGGCTGAAATCAGTGAGCAAGCTCTATGCTCAGCCAAGGGGCTGACCTTGTTACAGGAGCGGATGAGCAGAATTGAAAAACTGCGGGGCTGGTTTGTCGGCGAGTGCCGCGCGCGACAGATGGAGCGCGATTGTGTCATCTATGAGGCCTTTGACCGTGAGGGCCGGGCTCACTGGTTGCTGGCAGGGCCATGGCGCGAATGGCACCGGGTCGACGAGCTGTGGGACCACCTTCACTGGGTCAGCCGGACGATCGCTGATTCCTCTCACATTTTCCGCTTCATGGGCGACATGGTTCCCCAAATTGTTTGGGAGAGCGTTGAAGAGGGTTACATCGGGTATTCGGAAAAAAGAAAAACAGCCTCCTATTTGCCATCCCTCTCAGCCTCCAACCCTCCCCGCTTCGAGAACCTGGTTCAGCTGACGGGGTTTTTGCGCCTGCTCCAAATGGGTGAGAACTATTTTGCAACGGAAGAGAGCTGTCTGCGGATCGCCGACATGGAGTCAAGGGCCATGGAGCTGGTGAAGGGCGTTGAAAGGAGAATACCCAATAAACCCGTTTTCAAGCATTGGAGATCCTTTTATCTGCAAAACGCCCATAGTATCGCCCGTTCGAGAAGCTATCAACTGGCGCTCTCTTTCGGATCCTACGCCACCAAGTGCTTTACCTGCACCACTTCCGGTGCCCTGTGGATTGATTTGCCCTTCTTCCTCAGCGAAAACATCGCCGATTTGGATTTATGCCGGATTCTTTCCAATCTGCCGGATGCCAGTGTTCAGGACCGGCAATACCTGGTCGACCTCTATTTCAACATGAACATTCCCTCCCATTTTTTTACACTGCTCACCCATCACACCATGACCTCGATTCTGCAAAATCTCAGGACAACGGTGATGGGGTCAACCGATGAATCCCGCTGCCTTGGCCAATTTGCCGGGCTGTCGCGACAACACGGCCTTTTCCGGACACCTGTTCCCGCATGGTATTTGTAGCGCGCCATGCCACTTTCCAGTATCCTGACCTGAGGAGGATCAGCTGGAAAACCGAGGCCATGAAACCGGGTGAAAGGGCTGACATCAGCCCGGGTCCTGCGTTACATAAAAATTCAATTTGTCCGGATAAATATTGACATGAGTGAGGGTGTGTGCTAGGATCGTGTCAACCTCGATTGGATTACATAGACAGGAATGTGCATCCGGGATTTCCGGATACACCGGAAAGTTGAAAGTAATCAAACAATGGAGTGTCCCGAAAGACCGCGCCAGTGCGCGAGCGGGTGCGGAAGACCTGAAGCCAGGGGTGCGTAACCTCTTTCTGATTGAGAAAACAGGGTAACCGCAACGAAAGCGCGCCAAACCGTATTCTTATGGCCGGAATCGTTCATGGGGTCGTCTGACTTTGACCGG
>CAZGCS010000001.1:37347-46978 GCA_964524395.1 uncultured Mageeibacillus sp. | reverse complement strand
ACCAGGAAGGCCGCGACGGAGGAATCCACACCGCCCGAAAGCCCGCAGATTACTCTTTCCCTTCCCGCCGTTTTGCGTATCTCTTCCACCATGCCGTCAATGTAGCGTTCAACCGTCCAATCCCTTTGACATCCGCATTGATCGAACAGAAATTCCGCCAGAACCCGGTCCAGTGAATCATGCACGGCCGTGTCCAGGGATTCCCGGCCGAGTGTCAGGACAGGGATCCCTGCCAAACTCAGCTTTTCCCTCAAGCTGTCGTTGCTGATCTCACCTGACTCCCCTGCAACCACCAGGCCCATTAGTTGATCCTGCTTACCATAATCGTCCTGCAGGAATCGTCGCAACGATGTCAGCTCGCAGTAGACTTCTTGATCGCGGATGGCGTGGACAAGGGCAGAAGCCCGGCTGTCTCCCGTATCGATCACCAGGATTGTCTCGTTGCGCCGGCGCATATTCCTGTCCCTCCCGCTAATACTCGATGCCCGGCCGGGCTGGCGTCCTGGAAGATTCGAAGGGATGCTTCACCATCTTCACCTCGGACACATAGTCAGCGCGGGCCAGAAGTTGGTCGGAAGGTTCGCGTCCGGTCAGGACGACCTCGAGGCGGGCAGGTTTCCCGTCAAGAAATTCGATGACTGCAGCTTCCTCAACCATCCCTGTCGTGATGGCGCCCAGAATCTCGTCAAGAACCAGAAGATCCACTCCTTCACGGCTTGTGGCAATCGCGTCCGCCAGCCGGTTGCCGTTGAAAGTCCGGTTGGCGGCCTTTTCCTCCTGATCCATTTGGAAAACAAATTTCCCCGACGGCTGCCCCGACACCACCTCAATGCCAAGCCTGCGAAGCGGGTCAAGTTCACCGGAGGTCCCGCTCTTCAAAAATTGAACGAACAGAACGTTGAGGCCGAGGCCTTTGGCGCGTACGGCAAGCCCTGTTGCCGCGGTGGTCTTCCCCTTGCCATCGCCACAGTACAGGTGGATCAGTCCCAGCTGTTGGCGGGCCCGGTCAAGATAATTGTCGTAACTCATCAAGCTATCCTTTCAAGGCTGCGCTTTCCCGCTTCCATTCTACACCGAACCCGGCAAAACCCCGGCTCAGCCGGCCAGAAATTCACTTTTCTTTTGGGCGATGTAAGCAAGCAGAAGCAGGAGGAGCCCAATGGCGGCGGCACCAATAAAACCCACGGTGGTTTGTAAGCCGGACAGCCTGGCGAGCGCCCAGCCATGGGGCGTGTATTGGCCCAGATATTGCATCCAGATTGTGGGCAGGCGGATCAGGACACCGCCGGTAAAAATGGAAACAAATAGCAGCAGCGAGGCGGGTACAAAGCGGCGGTCGCCCGGAATCAGGGCTACGAGCTGACCATAGGCCAGCATGAGGAGGAGGAGCACAGCCATGACGGGGATATAATTGGGCGGCCTTGACGTTCCCGGCATGAGAAGGAGCGTGAGTCCGACCATGGAGCCAAGCTGGACAATTCCCGAGATGGTCAGGGCAAAAAGTGTCGACAGGAAATCTCTGCCAAAGCCGCCTGGCAGTGACTGCATCCTCCTCAGGGTCGCCGCGTCCGCCAGCATCAGGCTGCTCAGGAGCGAGAATACAGATAAAAAGAGCACCTCAACTGCCGTATCCGGTATGTGGATGACCGGCAGGGAGTCACCTCTTTCCAGGTTATGGAAGGCGATGACCAGGTTGGCACCCTCGCGACGGGCTTCTTCTGTCTTGAGTTCGAGCAGATCACTCATTCCCTGTCCGGTGATCCCGGATGCACGGGGGAGTGAAAAGAGATCTTTTTCCAGCTTTGCCACCGTTGACATGGCCAAGGCAGTGACCTGGTAATTATTCCGGATCAGTTCCGCTGCCAGACCGTCTTTTCCCGGGATGTATCCGCAGGCATAGACATCATCGATGTGAAGGGCCAGACTCCGGTCACCGAAGGAGGGTGGGATGACCACAACGCCGTCCAGCCGGCCAAGTTCAATGGCCCGGTCGACCTCCTCCACCCCAACTTGCTGCCAGCCAAGCTTGCTTGACTCCAACATTCCGGCAAGCCTGGCGCTCTCTTTGTTGTTGGCAAGGTCAACATAAGCTGCCTTGATTTCGGCCAGATCATTTCTGACAACAGCGGCGCCGGCCAGAAGGGACAGGAGAATGGGAATGATCAGGCAGGACGCCAGCAGCAGGGGCCTGCGAAGAAGCAGCTTCAGCTTCAATCCTGTCATGATGGCGAGATTTCTCACACCCGCCTCCTCCCAAAAATAAGGGCAAGCGCCAAGGCCGGCACGAGCGGCCGAAGCGTGACCAAAAGCTCCGATCCCTTGATGGCGCTATGCGCGAACAGGGCCTGGTAGACCGTTTGCATCACCGGGAAAACAGGTGTGTACCTGGCACTTCGGATGAGCCAGACAGGGAAGAGAGACACAGGGTAGAGAACGCCGCCCATGACAAGCAGGAAGATAAGAATAAGCCAACCCACCTGAAAAAGGCTGATACCAGGCGCCTTGATCCTGCCTAGCGCCATCATGACAAAAGCGGTTACCAGGTAAAGGGACAGCAAAAGAAGAGCCATCTTGACAAGGGAGACCGCAATACCTCCAGAGTACAAGGCCAGGAGGAGCGGGACCACAAGCAGCGCCCACCAAACCAGGCCGGCCAATAGCCGTGCCGTCATGAGCGGTCCGTAGCCGCAAGCGACCAGTAATCTGTCTTCGAAAGAAGTTCCCCTGGTTCGTGTGGTCGCTGCCAGGACACCCATGGCAGGCAGGAGCGAAAAGATGATCAGGAGGCCTGCCAGCGCGTGAACAAGAACATTGACCTTGAAAAGGTCAGTATCGGCGGTAAACCGGTTGCGATCCAGGTATGCCATCACGATATTCAAGGTGTGTGCCGTCGCTTTCTCCCACGACAGATCTTCCTCGCCACCCAGTTCAACGTAAAGTTTCTGAAAACCAAAGATGGAACTGTACAGGTAGTCGAAAGCGGTGGCATGTTGATCCATCAGGACGCCGACCTGATAAGCCTCCGGCTGCATCTTTGGATTAAACCAGAGCTCCACCGGTTGTTTCGGTGTTCCTGTAACCGATTCCGACATGAAGCCGGCCGGCAGGTGAATAACGACCAGAATTTCCCCGGCCCGCAAGCGCTCCAGGGCCCGGGGCAGGGGATCGCGATGGATCGCCCCGATCAGGCGCATGTCTTCAAAGTAAAGGGCGATCATATCCCCCAGAATACTTTGGTCTTCGTCAACAATGGAGGCTGAGACCAGAAAATCGGCTGGTGTCTCCGCTTCCTGATCCACCGGAAGGCGGGCCAGCCGTCCTAAAGCAAATGACAGGAAAACGATCGCGACGGCCGTGATCAGGAGGGCCGTTCTTGCGGCACGCAGGTCCCGCCTGAAAAGCAGCCACAAAGCGGGCAGTTTTCTTTGCCCGGGGCTTACTTTATCCTGCTGACCAGTCAAGGCACTGACCCTCAGGCTGTTTCGGCGGGAACTGCCGCGAGCACACCGTCCTGGAGTGTCAATACCCGGTTGCATAAAGTGGACAGTATCTCTTCCTCGTGACTTGCCACAAGGATGGTCCGGCCTCGGGAGCGGAGCAAATCCAAACGGCCTTTGATCAGTTCCCGGCTATCCCGGTCAGCGCCCGCAAAGGGTTCGTCCAGCATAAGAAGAAGGGGATCGCCCAAAAGTCCGACGATCAGGCTCACACGTCTGGCCATGCCACCGGAACATTCCCTGATGGGCTTCTCAAGAAAACCGGAGACCAGGGGATCTCTCGCAGCCACCTCAAGAAAGGCTTTGCGTCCGGATTTCGAAAAGCCCCGGGCGGCGGCCCAGAACAAGAGTGTCTCCCGCACACGAAGCCTGTCATCCAGCGCCAGTTCCTGCGGTACGTAGCCGGTCATGGCCCGCCAGCGCCTGCGATCATCCAGGGATATTCCCTGGAAGTGTATCTCGCCACTGTCCCTGGAGAGAACAGAGGCGAGAACCTTCAACAAGGTGCTTTTTCCCGCCCCGTTATCTCCGGCGATTCCCAGAATGGTCCCTTCAGGCTGTTTAAAGCTCACGTCGCGGAGCGCTTTGTAGGCTGACCACGATTTATTCAGGCCGCGTACAGTAAGCTCCGCGACGTCCCCTCCCCTTATGTCCACGTGCTTGCTGCCATTTGGGAAGATCTAGTCCCCGTCGTCCCAGTCATCCCAGTCATCATCCCAGTCATCCCAGTCGCCACCTCCGGAAAAACCACCCAGGGCTTCAGGGTTAATACCAAGTTTTTCGAGCGCCTCCATGAGACGTTGCGAGACACTCTCATCCATCATGATTTTTTCCATGGCGTCATCGTCGCTCAGGTCATAGTAATCAGCCGGCATTTCATTCCGGAAAGAGATCTCTTTGTCCGGCAAGGCATGGTGGTCAACCCCTATCGTGATCGAGAGCGGCGTGTCTTCCACGGGGAGCCGCAACTCCACCTTGGCGATCAGGTGATCAAGCCCGGCATTGGACTCAATCCTGCCCTCGTAGCTGATGGTCAGAGACTCGGGAATCTCAGGTGCCAGCTCGTCAATGCCCAGGAGATTGAAAGTGATTTTACCGACGGGATAAAGCGTATCCCCGGATTTTATCAGGCCGAAGTCGCTGAAGGTACCCTTGATTACTTCTGTTAGCGATGCAGGAGCACCCCATTCCGTTTCGCTGACCTTGACAGAGAAATCTCCCGTGCGAAGTTCCCCTTCCATGGAAAAGAAAGTCACGTATTCAAGTCCGATTTCGTCGGGCGTGTCGAGCTTTAAAAGGTGCGCATGTCTCTGCCCGTCTGTGACGCGGAGACTGGCCAGCCTGACCTCTTCTGTTGTGGTGCCTTCGTGCTTGATCAATGTCAGCTCTTCGCCGACAGGCTTGTTTTTCTTGTCGACATAAAGCTTGCGCCTCGCCTCGATCGCATAATCACCCGGATTACGGCTGATATCATCGATGGCGTCTTCAATTTCTTCAAGAAACCCGTCGTAGACCGACTGATTGTATTCGTAGCCCGGCATGGATACCGGACCCGCCAACCCGGTCAGGAGATCTTCCAGCCCCTTATGATCACGCAGGTAAGCCAGGATTTCTTTGGCCATGGCAGGGAAGCTGTCTGCAGGCACGACCAGTTCGTAATAATCCAGAACCTGGCTGACGTTGCCGACGGTCAATGTCTCGCCTTTTACCATCTCGGGTTTACCGGCGTATTTATTGAAGATATCCTTCAGGTCGCCGACCATTTGATCCAACTTGTCCCCGGCCAGGATATCCAGGTGGTCGCTCGCACCTGTCATGCCGAACAAGTCCATCTGACCACCTGCCATATCGGCCATTTCATCGGCGGACAAAACCAATGGTTTATCAAAAATGTCGGGCAGGGAAAGGATGTAGTAATCTCCGACATTGAAGATCTCGACCTCCAGGGCTTCCCCTGTTTCGCCCCGCTTGCCGAGCCCCACGCGGGTGCGGAAATGCGCAGGATCCTCACTCGTGTCAACCCTGGCCTCCAGTTGCAGGCGCAGGCTCGAAAGCAAGGTCAGGATCTCCGCCAGCTCTTCCGGCATTGCATCGGACTTGATGTCGAAGGTCAGATCGGTTACAAAACCGGATTTTTTCTGACCCAGGAGATCCGCCGCTGTTTCCCTGATGGCATACAGCATTGAATCCTCTGGAATCAGGCTGGATGCCGCCTCGGCCTGTTTCCATTTCTTTTCCGGAGAAGAGAAGAGGTTCCTGATCTGGTCACCGAAAACAAACCAGGAGCCGGCCAGCAGACCTGCGACCACAAGAACGATGATCAGGGGAATGTACCAGCGTTTCCTGCGTTTTGGGGCCTGGGGCGGCACGCCATAGGCGTAAGGATAAGGAGCGGGGGCGGGTGGTGCGTAGGGCTGCTGTGGATGCGCGGTCTCGTAAGGGTAGGGGGCTTGTTGCGGGGGCGGAGCTCCATAGCCGTAGGAAGGTGGCACAGGCGGTGGTTCCGCATAGCTGGATACCGCAGGTGGTTCGCCTGTCGGAAGCGTTTCAGCTACTTCCTTTCCCAGTTCGGGGAGAGCTGGCTCAACCGGCTCCGGATCGGCAGATGCCATGACGGCTTCCATATCTTGTGAGGGTTTAGGCCCAACATGGTAACCACACCGGGCACAGAAACTGGCGTCCGCGGGCAACTCCGCGCCGCACTGTTGACAGTATTTCATGGTCTTTTCCTCCTGGCTGGCCGCCTTTGGGGCCGGATCGTGAAAGAAACCGGCATGGTTGCCACTTTGAAAACACATTATCGAGGGCCTGAAAAAGTTCTTGTTTAATTATACCAACAAATTGGATGTCAGAAATTCTCTGGTTACGGAGCTGATTTCAGGAACAACCGGTTGTTTCCCCACAATCCAGACATACCTTGCAGGTTCCGTTCTTAACCATGCGGGTACCCGAGCAGTTGGGACAGATGGACCCGTCGTGAAGCCGCTCACCCGTTCTGCTGGCCTCACGTGCTTTTTCGTGGATGAACTCGTCCATGCTGATCTGGAATCCCGCGGCTTCACCCTCACTGCCTCCCTCTCCCTGTGACAGCATCCCGGGTTTGACCTGGACACGGGTGAAATCACCCGCTTCAATGTCCAGCACCTTGCTGATCAGGTCGGAGACCGATGTACAGTACTTGATGTAGGGATGGCGCTGTACAAACCCGTAGGGCTCATACTTCTGGCCGCGCAGCATCTTGGAGATGGCTTCGGGTTTGATGCCATACTGGAGCATAACGGAAATGGTTTTTGACAGTGAGTTGAGCAGGCCGGTGATCAGGGTGCCTTCGCGGTCCGTTGTCATGAAAATTTCGGTTATTTCCCCTTCTTCATCCCGGTTGACAGTGATGTAGACTTTGACATCCTCAATTTGTGCCGGATGAGTTGTTCCCGACCGGATCCCGAAGGGTTTGACCCGGCCGTGAACCCACTCGCCGCGATCAAGTTTTTCATTGCATTCATCGAGCTCCTGCTTCGTCTTTTTGGCAAGGTGGAGCAGATCCGGGTAGGACAAATCCTCCAGCGGGAGATCCTGGCTTTCCACACCCGCCAGGCGGATGTTCAAAGGTTGCGCGTACTTGGAGCCGTCGCGGTAGAGCGTGATCCCCTTGATCCCCGCGACCCACGAGCTTAGCACCACATCAGCAAAATCCCGGACGGTCGCCTCATTGGGAAGATTGACCGTCTTTGAAACCGCGCCTGAAATGAGCGGCGTGATGGCCGCCACCATACCGACATGACCCTGCCAGGAAATATATCTTTCACCGCTTCCACACTGGTTGGCCGTATCAAAAACGGCCAGATCCTCTTCTCTTAAAAAGGGCGCGTCTTCAATCTTCCCGTCAAGGATCATACCGTCATCGCCTTCGCGCATGATGTAGCTGACAATGGCCTCCCGCTCCTCTTCGGAATAACCGCGTGCGGCCAGCCCGGTTTCGACCACCGGGTTGACCAGCTTCATAAAACCGCCGCCCGCAAGTTTTTTGTAGACGACATGCGAGAAAAAGGGTTCAATGCTGGTGGCGGCGCAGTCCATGGCAAAAGAAATGGTGCCGGTAGGTGCCATGACGGAAACCTGGGCGTTGCGGTATCCATGTTCACCGCCCCACGCCTCCGCCCTGGTCCAGCTCTCTTTCAAGGCCTCTGACAGCATCCTGAAGCCTGTCTTTTCCAGGACATCATGATCGATGACAGGAAGCTGGTAGCCGATACTCTCCGCCTCGTCCTCCCTCACCCCCGCCGCGCGGCTGTGGTTGCGGATGACACGCAACATGTGTTCACGGTTTTTTTCATAATGGATAAAGGGTGTAAGCTGCCGGGCCATCACAGCGGACACGGCGTAGCTTTGGCCGGTCAGAATTCCCGCCAGGGCGCCGCCGATGGTACGCGCCTCCGCTGAATCGTAGGGAAGGCCGGCACTCATGAACAACGACGCCAGGTTGGCCAGACCGAGGCCGGTTGCGCGGAAGGCCCAGGTTTTACGGGCGATGGCAGGCGTTGGGAATTGACCCCAGTGAATGGAAGCTTCCAGTGCCAGCTGAGCTATCGCGATCAGGTGGAGATAAGCCTCCGCGTCAAAGGTGCGCTGAAGGGGATCGTAAAAGCGCATGATATTGATGGAGGCCAGGTTGCAGCTGGTGTCATCCAAAAACGCGTATTCGCCGCACGGGTTGGTGGAGTTGATGCGGTTGTGCTTGGCGGTGATGTCGCCGTCCTCACCTGCCGGACAGGTATGCCAGGCATTGAAGGTGTCGTCAAACTGAGGGGCCGGGTCGGCACAACGCCACGCGGATTCATTGAAGATCCGCCAGAGGTGGCTGACATGAACCTGGCGGTCGACACTTGAATCACGCCGGCCTTTCAGCAGGATGGTCGAGGAGGGGTCACGGTCGAGACCGGCCACTTTTTTCATGAATTCATCACTGAACCGGACCGAGTTGTTCGAGTTCTGGCCGGATACAGTCTGATAGGCCTCGCCGTCGATATCGGCATCGTAACCCATCTTGGCCAGGGCGATCACCTTGTCTTCCTCACGGGCCTTCCATGTAATGAAGGACTCGATTTCCGGGTGATCAATGTCCAGGCAAACCATCTTGGCTGCCCGCCGGGTGGTTCCCCCTGATTTGATGGCTCCCGCATTTCTGTCAAGACCCTTCAGAAAGCTCATCAGGCCGGATGACTGGCCTCCGCCCGAGAGCGCTTCGCCGTCCGCCCGGATCGAAGAGAAGTTGGTACCGGTCCCTGAGCCACCCTTGAAGAGTTTAGTCTCCGAAACGTAGCCTTCCGTGATGGAGTGGGGGCCGAGGAGCTTGTCCTCGATCGAAAGAATGAAGCAGGCGGACGCCTGGGTCCGGGTGTAGTCGTCGTCACTCATGACGACCTGATCTTTGTCCTCATCGTAGTAGTAGAGCTCGCTTTGGCCGCCGGCAATCCCATATTTCAGCTTCAGACCCGTATTGAACCATTGCGGGGAGTTGGGCGCAAACATCTGGGCCAGGATGGCGTAGACAAGTTCATCGTAGAGAATTTCGGCTTCCTCTCCCTGGTCGATCATTCCCTCATCGACCAGTGCTCCCACCCAGAAGGAAACCATGCGGTCGGCCAATTGCCGCATGGAAGTTTCATGGCCGGGATTGCCCGGCACACCCGCTTTGCGAAAGTACTTGGACGCGATGATATCGCAGGCCTGCTGCGAATACGATTCGGGGAACTCAAGCCCCTTGAGATCGGTCAGGACACGGCCGGACTTGTGATCTTTCAGCAGAACATCACAAGTCTTCCAGCGAAAAAGGTCAAAAACCTGGCCACCTTGCTCTTCCAATACCTTGGTAAAATGACGTTTAATAAAAGGTGACAACACGCTCATGACAACACCCAACCTCTTTCCTTGTCCCTGTGATTTACTGCTTCAATGGAAACAACTATTGCTTAAAGTACACTATATAGTATGTATGGCTCGATCTTACTACCAAATGTAGTGTTTTATTGTTACAGATTGGTGACAAAAAGAGCTGTGACCGGCCCCGGATCACCGTGCTATGATGAAAAAGCAATTCATGTCAATGAGAAAGGACCGCCATGGCACACCATCTT
>CAZGCS010000001.1:23507-37247 GCA_964524395.1 uncultured Mageeibacillus sp. | reverse complement strand
GTTCTTTCACTGTCAGGATGAAGTATGAATTGGACGGGGACAGACTTGCCATCACCGACGAAGACGGTCTTACGCTTCTATTTCAGCGTCGATCCGATCCAACTCCCTGAGGAGGGAATCCTTGCGGTTGGCAAGACCGTCGACACAGACTCTTTCCAGCAATCGCGCCAGGGTCCTTCCAATGGCCGGCCCCCGGTAGCCCCGGGCCAACAAGTCCCGGCCATCGACAGCGAGGTCTGCCAGGCGCAGATTGCGACCGGATGCAATCAGCTCCCCGGCCACCAGTGACACCTCCTCCAGTTTGGCCATCCTGTCCTGATCGTCTGCGTAACGGGCTTGAGCGTCTGCCTTTCGTATCTCCATCACATCGAAAAAGACAGCCTCCCCCCACAGGTGCAGGAGTCGCCACACAGCCCGCTGACCGGGCTCGAATTTCCGGCTTTTGGAACTCGCCAGCAAGTGGATCTTTTCGATGTCCTCCTTGCTGAATCGCAAGGACCTGGCGACGGAGGTGGCTGAGTCCGCGCAGGGCACCTCGTCCAAATCGTAAAGGAGGGTGGCCATCCGTTTCACGGGATCAGGGGAAACCGCCAGGGTACGCCTGACAGCGACTTGGTACAAGGACTTCTCCCCGGCAGCCGGTTGTCGCCACAGGAATTCAAGTGCGGGGATGGCCTCCAGCATAACCCGGGCAAAATCCTCCAGGACGCGGGCCAGGTTTGGGCCTGCGAGGATGCGCTCCGTTTCGGTCCGAATCCGCTCCGGTGCCATGTGAGCGAGTAAACGGCCGGCCTTTTCAAGGGCGCGGCGGGTCTCCGCCTCAATCTCAAAACCCAGTTCAGAACAAAAACGCAAGGCGCGCAGTATCCGGAGCGCGTCTTCCTCAAAGCGCTTCTGAGGTTCACCCACCGCGCGGATCAGTCGCTTGTCAAGATCCGACTTGCCACCCCAGGGGTCGATCAGACCCCTTGCTGGGTGCCAGGCCATGGCGTTGATGGTAAAATCCCGCCTTGCCAGGTCATCTTCAATGGATCCGGTAAACCAGACCTGGTCGGGATGGCGAAAATCCGAGTAAGTGCCTTCCTTGCGAAAGGTGGTCACCTCGACCATCTCTTCCCCTGCCATCACCGTCATGGTTCCGTGTACCAAACCGGTTGGAAGAACCCGGTAGGAAGACAAGACTTCCGCTACCTCTTCCGGGGTGGCCGAGGTTGCCAGATCATAATCACGGGTCGGCCGCTGCAGGAGCAGATCGCGCAGATAGCCTCCCACCACATAGCAGACAAAGCCGGCGCCATTCAACCGGTCAATCAGCTGGAGGACAGGATCTGGAATGGAAAACGGACGCTCAGCCGGCGACATCTTCCTTGGCCACCTGCTGATGGTTGAGCGTCGCCCCCACAATGAGAAGCACGGACAAGGCAAGCTGTAACAGGCCCGGCGCCGTCAGGCCGAGAGCCAGCGAAGTGATGGAAAAGGCGATACCCATGGCAAGTGAAAAACTGGACTTGGCCGGATCGTCCTTGCGCTTCCAGACCAGCAGGCCGCAGGTCAGCTGCAGAGCCGAAAACAAGAGCATGAGCACGCCCATCATAATGCCGGCGCCACTGACAACGCGACCCGCGACAGCCCCCACGGGATAGGCGCTCGCTTCCGGCAGGCTTGCCAGGATCCGGTCAAGTCCGCGAAGCAGCGCACCGGCCCACGATGCAAGAGCAATCACGAAAGGGCTGATCAGGACACCAAGACCTCCAAGTATGGCCAGTCCCCCGGATCCGATTGAAATGAAGAAGCTTCCTTTTGGTTTAGGCATGGGCATAACCTCCTAATGAATTTTGGTCTTATGGCTGACCTGCACCCGGCGGCTGAATCTGCCCCGGGGGCGGTACTTGCGGATACATTGGCGGAGGAAGCGGCCAGCCGCTGGAACGCAATTGTTGTTTATTCAGAATGGCCCCGATCAGGATCAGGCCGGGGAAAATGAGGGCGAGGAGGGAGGAAATCAAGACAAATGACACCAGGGACCCCGGGAAAATAAGCAACTGCGGCAGGGCGAGCAGGACATAGATGATGCCGATGACCAGAGGAAAGGTCGACCGGGAAAGATCATCCCGCCGTCTCATGCACATGGCGGCAAAAACAATAATCAAGGTGAAATAGGCAACAATAATCACGCCAATGATCAGGCCGAAAGACATGAACAGAGTAGAAAGGTCAACACCCCACTCAGAAGGCGTACTCACAAGCGACCCCAGCAACTGAAAAATGAAAGTACCGGCCACAAGCCAAAAGAGTCCGGCCATCAAGCCCATCCCCGCGCTGACGATCCACAAAATGGAACCAACCAGAATCCAAACACTGCCGTTTGCTCTTTGTACCATCTCCGCCACCTCCTCAAAGTGCCGCTAGAGACTGACATCCTTTAGTTCATCATACATCAGAAGCCGTAACAAGTTACCGCCCAGGATGGCCTTTTTGTCCTGATCGGAAAGATCACTGCGTTCCAAATCCTTTAGATAGCGTTTGGGCGCAAGCAGCGGAAAATCGCTGCCAAACAGCACTTTTTCAGCCAGGCCCAGCGCCTTGACTACATCGTAAATCCGGTAGCCATAAAGAAAAACTGAGGCCGCGGTATCATAATAAACCCCGGCCAGGTCCTGCCGGACCTCCTTCATCAGCTCGTAGAAGAACAGACCGCCCCCCCAGTGGGCCAGGATGATCTTCAGATCAGGAAAGTTCCTGGCAAAGGAGACCGCCTGTGAAAGACTTGTCCTGGTTTTGCCGGCATAATCATGGCCGACCGGCTCATTGATATGCAGCATGACGGGCATGCCCAGCGCGGTGCAGGTGGTGCCCAATGCCTTCATCTGCCGGGCCGATTCAGGCGCAAAGTCCTGTCCTTCCGGAAACAGTTCCCCGACACCGCGCAGACCGGCCTCATGCGTACGCACCAGTTCTTTTTCCGCCTGCGGGTGCTGCGGAAGCAGGCTCGCAAAGCCGATCAGCCGGCCGGGGTGTTCCCTGGCTTTTTCAATGACATAGTCGTTGACGTACCGGCAAAGTCCCATATCCTGGAATCCGAAACCAAAAATGACGGCCTGATCGAAGCCGTTTTCTTCCATGGCTTCGACGACCTGTTCCGCCGTCGCGAAGCGATTGACGGGACTTTCGCTTAAGAGCTTGAAATAAGGCTCTCTTTCAACAATCTTTTCCCACCTGTCGATGAGGTCGGGCGGCGTCACGTGAACATGGCAGTCAATGCGCACCGGATCACCCCTCCCTGAGAGTCTTCCCCGGTCTTCTTGTCAGGCGGTAACCTATGAGCGCGATGGCCGCGTAGAAAAGTCCGACAGCTCCGTTCCAAAGAAAGTTGGCCATGGTCGAACCGCGGGCAATGAAGTTGTAATCAATGGGGCTGATGACCAGGGAAAAAAGGCTGATCAGGGCAAAACCCATGGAGAAATCGTTCAATACGGGCGACTCGTATTCAGGGTCAGTGATCTTCAGAAGAGTCATGCCGGTAATCATGACTCCTGTGTTGACCCCCCAGCTCATGATGGCGCGCTCAAAGGGGAAATCACCGCGGAAGGTCTTGCGATAGAGCGGAAAGGTCACAAAATAGGTTCCGGCAAAACCAATCACGCTCATGATCACGATGGGCACGATGTAGGCGGAAACGGCTTTAAAGGGCAGTGTCATGATGGCCGCGGCAATGGCGAAATCAGACAGGGTTCCTGTAATCCTGGCCTTGACCCTGGTGTCGATCAGCCAGTTGAGTTTCAATTTCAAGAGGATGAAATTGATCACGTACATGATGAGCAGGGCGTAAAACCAGACCGGCAAATAGACGCCGGGCAGCCAGATCCGCATCCGGCCTGAGAGCAGGTAAGCCAGGCCGGAGGCGATCAGCATCAGGGTCAGATGGACGGTGATGGTCTCAATGGAAGATCCGGCTGTCGTTTCCCGTCCCAGACTTTTTTGTTTGCCCACATCAGTTGTATAACCTTGCAGCGTCTCCCTGGGGATTGAGCTGGCCTTGGCCAGTAACTGCGTTTCTCCCTTGCGGGCCGCCCGGTTGATGAAATAGATACCAAGAAACATGCCGCCGATCAAACCGATGGTCGCTATGGTCAGTGCGACACCCTGGGCAGTTTGCCACCAGGGCAGGCCGAAATCCTTCAGAATACTGCCGACCGCTGTCGCTGTGCCGTGCCCTCCCGCAAAGCCCTGGGGCAGTTCGTAGCCGAAAGTCCGGTACAAGCCCGTTTCAGGCCGGATGGCCGTGATGGCCAGATTGAGCCCGTATCCGAGGAGGTACTGGAGACTCCCCCCGAGGGCGAAAATACCAGTCATCAGCAGGACGACGGGCGCCATATCGCGCAGATGGCGTCTCTTTTTGGCCGGATCCATGGAAGTTCCCAGCGGCGCCGCTGAGAAAATGGGAACGATCAGGACAACAGGCAGCGCCTCCCAAAGCGCGATCCATTCATCGGGGAAGGGTAATGGCGCACGGGATCCCCAGATGGGCGGCCCCACAAGCAGACCGATCACTCCGCCAATGACAGAGGCGGGTAAAAGCCAGCGGCGAAACAGGGGCACCTTCGCCCGCAAAAAAGCTCCCAGGAGCAAAAAGGCTCCAATCACACCGGTTCCGATCAACATGTCCTGCAAAACAGCTGCATTCATCATGACACATCCTTACCTGCCCGCATTTCAGAAGGGCCCGGGAAAATAATCCACTCAATTAAGATAACACGAAAGCTGCTGCCGCAGAATAGCGGGCGTGAATCCATCATTGGTACACCCGGTGGAGGATCGAAGACCCAACCCGGCTTGTCAGGAAAACTCAAGGACCATCATGATGTGTTCGACAGGTATGTGGCAGGGAACAAAGGGCGCGCCTTCAGCCCGGTAACCCAGGGTCTCATAGAAAGCGACGACATGGGTCCTGGCCATCAGGCGGATACCGGCCTTGCCGGCTTGCCTGGATCGCGATTCGAACTCACGGGCGATGGCGGCTCCGATGCCCCGCCGCCGGTAAACGGGGTCAACCGCCATGTAACGCAAGCGGTTATAGGCAGTTCCGTCATCTTGCAAAATGGCCACGCCGACCAGTTTGTCTCCGGCGAAAGCACCGAAAATCAAGTCTCCGCTTTCCCGGGACAGGTCGTCCTCCTCGATGGAATGCCCCCAGGGCCTGCGCAGGGTTTCATCGCGCAGGCGGAGTGTTTGCCGGTAATCCGCGCTGTCATGGAGGATGGGGCGGTATTGGATTGCTTGATCGTGCATCAGGGATCTCTTCCTTCATTGATTATTTTAGCCGACTTATAGCTCCCATTGGGGATCAGATCCTGCTATTCTTAGAAAGATATGAAGGTGCAAAATTTATTTGAAAACACGTGCTTTGATCCCCGGGAAGAAACTTACCAGGAGTTAGTCCGGTCCGGCAGAATCCGCATCGAGCGGATATGCTCATCCGGCCAGACGGGGGTAATCTACGACCAGGACGAGCACGAATGGGTCTCTCTGCTTGAAGGGCAGGCCGAGATCCTTTTCATCGATGAGGGGAAAACTGTTTCCCTGCGGCGGGGTGACCATCTTCTGATTGAAGCACACCGGCGCCACTGTCTTACCTTTACCTCCGGGCGCTGTCTTTGGCTTTGTGTTTTTTGGAGCGACTGACAAGATGAAGCGCTGGCTGAAACCAGGAAAACTCCTGGCCTGGTGGCTTTTTGTTTTCCTTTTCATTTTTTCTCTTTTCCCTTCTCCGGTCCGGGCTGACCATTCCGTCAGTGATGTGCCCGCCACTGGCCTCATCGATGGAGAGCCCTTCGTCTTCGATCCCGGTTCACTCAGATCCCGCACGGCCTGCCTGCTTGCTTTCGGAGAGGGAGAGGCGGTTGACCTGCTGCACTTTCGCCATGATGAAAGAGTCTACACGGCCTCCTTGACAAAAATCATGACCGCCTGGCTGGCCTTCGAACTCATGGAAAGCCAGGGTCGCGGCCTGGATGACCAGGTCCTGGTCTCTGCCGCCGATCTGGCAGGCCTCCGTGAGCTCGACGCCTCACTTGCCGGTTTTCAGGAAGGGGAGTCCGTCACTTACCGGGACCTCTTCCACGGCTTGCTGATCAGTTCCGGTTGCGAAGCCGCCAATACGCTGGCCAGAGTCACCGCGGGCAGCATCGGGGACTTCGTCTCCCGGATGAACGATCAAGCCGGAACGCTCGGCCTTACCGGCACCCGCTACGCCAATCCGACCGGCCTCTTCAATGCCGGCAATTACGGAACCGCGCGGGATGTCGCGGTTTTGCTGGGCTTTGTTCTGGAAAACGCGTTTTTGCGGGAGGTGATGACACTTCGCCAATACACCTCCGGGGCCACTACCCAACATCCCCAGGGAATCCGCATGCGTCATTACCTTTCCTACTACGGAGAGATCGCGGGAATCGACAGCTCCTCCATCCAGGGCGGCAAGACGGGGCAACTGAAAGAAGCGGGCTATTGCCTTGCCTCCTTCAAGGACATCCAGGGGTTGACCTTTGTCCTGTGCACAACCGGGGCAGACGATCCGGGCGGGCACCTGGCTGATCATGTGGCCATCTACGAGGCCTTGTCGGAACAGTTGTCCGGGGAAAATGTGACCCTCACCGGGATCGGGAACCACCGCTTGCCAGCCGCACAGACGACGGAAAGAGAAACAGACCAAAGCGAAACAAGCGCCGGAGGCAAGGGGCCGCAACGCGTTATTAATCTGGTTACAGCCCTGTTTTTGGGCACCCTGATTCTTCTTGTACTCTTTTTACTCTTCTCTTTACTGGTTAAACGAAAAATTGAAAAAGAACTGTAAAGCAGCTGCTAACTTGTCAACTGACCGCGTGCGCGCCGTGTCAGCCTTGCCACCACAGCCGCCGCCATAAAGCAGGCAAGAGCAAAAGCTGACTGGATGCCCAGATCCATGGCCATCTCAGAAAGGTTGCCGACCTGGTAGCTGGCATGGATGTAATAGTAAAGCGGGAAAGCTTTGGCAATGGTCAGTGCGGTACGGCCCAGCAGGTGCTGGGGTATGAAAGCGCCTGAAAGAAAGGCCATGCCCAGCGATAAGACGGTGCTGACCGCCGTGATGGCCACCTTGTTTCGGATCAGGCTTGCCACCAGGTAACTTAAGGCAAGAACAGCCAGGGCGAAGATAAAGAGGTTGAGCAGAATACCCGCCGTCTTTCCCCGGTCGAAAAGCGTCCGGGTGACAGGGAGCGTGGCGAGCAGGAGTACCGCAGAGGTTCCAAAGACAATCAGGCCGGATCCCAGCATCATCCCGGCGGTCTGCAATGTGGAAGGATAGGGTGAAAGAGCTGTCCGGGAGCGAAGGCCCGGTTCCGAAAACGATTGTCCCACCAGCGGTACCAGGGTCGTGGACATGAGCAGCAGGACATAGGCGAAACCCGAAAAAAAGGAAATCCGGGCCTTATCGTTGTTGCCTGTATCACTGCCTTCCTGGAAATAGACCTCCATCTCCTGCGCCAGGACCCCATGCATCAGTTCCCGGTCATAAGTACCGTCACTGCCTTCAAAGGCATGCAGATAGCGAAAATAAGTTTCAGCAACAGAAAGAGCAAAATAACCAAGGCTTGATGAGCGGTCGGTCACTGCCTGGGGGGCAGCCTGTCCCGGTTCGAAAAGAAATACGGCGTCGTAGCCATGGTCAAAGACCGCTTCGCGCGCTTCTTCAAGCGAAAAAGAAACCAGGGTGACAGCGTGGTCCGCCTCTTCCAGCCACAGGGCAAAGGCTTGTCCCTCTTCGTGGCCGCCATCGGGGATTGAAAGGGCTGCATCCATGCGGCCTCGCTCAAACTGCCCCGGCGCCTTCGTTCCCGACCCTGCTCCAATGACGAGGATCAAAAGCAGAAAGACGGTCGAATAAGACAGAATGATGATCCAGTACTTGCCCAAAAGAGCCAGATAAGTTCGAAAGACGACCATGGCTCCCTCACAGACTCTTGAACTGTCTTCGGCGCAGGAAGAGCAACGATGAGAGCCACAGAATGAGAGCACCGGCAGCAAGGATCAGGATGCCGGCCGCGTATTCCCTGGTCGAAGACAGTGCGTTCAGCCGATAGAGCAGCCTGCCCACCAGGTTGATGGGGTTGTAGCGGTTCAGCCATGGCGCATGCCGGTCCAGAAAAAGCCGGAGATCGACGCCCATCATGCCGCCAAAGGCTCCGAGAACCAGCATGACAGCGATCCCGAGCGGGATCTTGACCTTGGTTGGCCATTTGTTGGACGCACCCACAAAAAGTCCAATGGCGATACCGAAAACACCGGCCACAAGAAATAGAAGCAAGGTTCGCGGCAGATCGGCCAGGAAGTTGACGCCCCAGACAAACTTGAGATACAGGGTCAACACAATCATCTCAAGGACTGAGAGCAGGGTATTAATGAGGGTGCCGGCCGCCATGAAGAGCGGCCGTGAAAGCGGGGTCGTGGAGAGACGGGCAGCCAGGGGTGACAAGTTGGCCTGCAGATGGTCAATCATGCCGATGCCTGAAAAATAGGAGTAGAGCGAAAACATTGCAACCGTCATGGAAAGGATATCGAAGAGGATATCCGTATCCTGTTGACCGACAGAGAGTGAAGCCTTGGTATAGTCGGCACGGACACCCAGGTGGCCGGCTGCCTCCGCCCGCTTCAATTCGGTTCCGATTTCGCCCAGGATCTTGGCTTCATCGCTGTCCTCACGGACCAGAATCGTGCTGTCCGCCCGGAAAACCCCTGTCACTTCCTTGCTCTCAAGTGCCCGGGATGCCGCTTGCGGCTCCATGACCGTCAGATCAAGTATATCGATGTCCTGGAGATAGGCGGTATAGGGAAAGCCAGTTTCCGCCGCCGCAGGGATCGGCTCCAGCTTGAGGCCCACGCCACGGAAGGCGACGGCCATCATGGTCACCAGAAGAAGCGGATAAATAAAAACCCAAAAAAGCGAGCCCTTGTCTTTCAGTGTCAGCTTTCCCCGGATTTTCAGGTGTGAAAAAAACTGTCCCATGGACAAGAAACCCTATTCCCGCAAGGCCTTGCCGGTCAGCGACAAGAAGACGTCATTCAGTGTTGGCAACTGGCTGTAAATTGTGGAATAGGCGATATTCTGCTGCCGCAAGGTATCGATCAGCCTTGCCAGGAGATGGCCGGGAGGAGCCAGCCTGACGGTCAGACTTCCGGCGTTGCCGGTTACGTCAACGATGCCGTCAAAGGATCGGCAGAGATGCAGGACCCGGGCCTGGTCTTCCTGTGATATGAGCTCAATATGGACCGACTCGGTGGCATCGATCAGGCCGATCAGTTCCTGTAAGGTGCCTGTCGCCATATTGCGGCCCTGGTCGATGATGACGATGCGGTCACAAAGATCCTGCGCTTCCTCCAGGTAATGAGTGGTGTAAAGGACCGTCGAACCGTTTTGGTTCAGCTGGCGGACACCATCCAGAACATAGTTTCGGCTTTGGGCATCCAGGGCCAGCGTCGGTTCATCCAGGACAAGAAAATCGGGGCTGTGTACGATGCCACAGGCGATATTGAGGCGGCGTTTCAGTCCCCCTGAAAGTTTTTTCGCCGCAAATTTACGGTACTTCTCCAGGCCGGTAAAGGCGATGGCGTCGTCCGTCATACGTTTTTGCCGGCGCTTGTCAGACTCATACAGGCCTGCAAAATAGCGAAGATTGTCAAGAACGGAAAGGTCTTCAAAGTAGGCCAGGTCGCTTGGAACCAGTCCAATCCGGCGCTTCAGTCCAGGGTCACGGCTCCCCGGCGGCTGACCAAAAACGGAAACCTGCCCCTCGTCATACCGGAGCAGACCAAGCAGGCAGTTGATGGCGGTTGTCTTGCCCGAACCATTGGGTCCGAGAAGGCCCAGGATTTCCCCTTCCTTGACCTCCAGATCAAACTTGTCCAGGGCGGTTACTTCTTTATAGCGCTTGACCAGGCCCCGCATCTCACAGATGGCCATCTTTCGATACTCCCCTCTCGCCGGAAGAGCGCGCTAGTCCAGGTAGGGGCACTCAGCAGACTGATCCAGCTCGTCAGGTTCGTTTTCATAGGCGGACGGATCGTCATCAGGATCCTGGCCCCGGAAAATGCCGTCAGGGTCTTCATCGACCATCTCGCAAAGAGGCATGGATTCTTCCGTACAGGATAAGCTTTCGTCAGGAGACAGGAGGGGAGGATCGACAGCAATCCCCGGCGCTTCGGAGGGATCCGCCGTTAATTCAAAGTTTGCCTGCTCCTCAAGCTGATCCAGCTTGTCAATGTAGGCCTGAACCTGGCTGAAAAGACTTTGGCCTTCTTCGGCGTAGGCGCGGTAGTTGTCGCAGACCCTTTTGATTTCCGTCCTTTGTTCATGGAGTCGTTCCAGTTCCTTTCTGGAAACGTTTTCTTCCTCCCGTTGCCTGGCACGGAACAGAAACAATTCCTCCTCGGCTTTCTTCTGGGCATTGCGGATGATGGACTCCCGTTCAAGCCGCGCCTCCGACACGATGTCATGTGCACGCAGGAGCAGCTCTTCCCGTCTCGAGAACTCTTCAAGGTGTTCCCGGAGTTCCTTGTTTTCCTGGCGCAGGCGGATCACTTCCGGTTCTTCACCTTCCCCGCTTTCATCGGGGGCAGCCTCAACAAGGGGTGTGGATTCAGCAGCTTCCCCGGTGACAGGGGCTTGCAGGCCGGCGGGATCGCCGGAGGCCTCTTTCGTGGCTCCAAGCTCTTCATAGGCTTCCCGGACCAGCTCCTCGCAGACGTCACGTGCCTTCACCAGCAGATCCTTGATTTTGTCGTAGACGTCACTTTTGTCATAACCGAACATGGAGGTTTTGATTTCGAGGGTCTTGACGAAAGCAACCATTTCCCGATCGAAACGATATTTGACAATTGTTTCCATGGCTCACTCCTGTGTGGCAGTCATCGCCGATTTGGATTTATCATAACATGAGATCCCCGCCCTTGAGCAGGCCTGTACCGCCGGCCGTCCTGCTTTCCTGATCTCAGCCGCGTAAAAAGTGCAAAGCCGGAAACCACCGCAAGGCCGGCAAGAGAGAGAACCAGGCCCAGGGTGAATCCCTGAGGAGCAAAGCTTGCGCTGACAGTATGGGAACCGGCCTCAAGCGGAATCAGAATGAAACTGCCCCGGATGGTTTGGGCAGCTGTCACCTGACCGTCTACCCTGAATGTCCAGCCGGGATTGCCTGTTGTCGGCAGAAACAGATAACCGTTACGGGGAGCGGTGATTTCCCCCGAAAAGGAATTGGTTGAAAAATGATCCAGGATCAAAGGATTGGACGCCAGCGTGTCACGGGCTTTTTGCCAGCCCTCTTCATCGAGACGCGCGACACAGGCGCGGAAGGTTCCGTTAATGTCTTCATCAGAGGGCATGCTGACCCGAAAATGCAACTGACTTCCCGCTTCCAGATAGCCCACATCGCCAATCCCCTTTTTACTGCCCCCCAGTTGAAAAAACTCATAATCCCTGATAAAGCCGTTGCTGTAGTTAATGCCGACGGACTCATCTTCCCAGAAAATATAGTAGATGCCGTCCTGAGGCACATCGTAGACCAGGAAAGCCCAGTCCGCGTCGCCGGCATCCCGGATCACACGGAAGGTAAACGGACCGTACTCCTCTTCGACGTAGCAACCCTCCTGCCCCCATGGCCGGAATGAATCTTTGATCAGCACGCCGGGAGCCCCGCTCAAGGCGGACAAGAGTCTGTTTTGCACATCGGGCGCGTCCTCCGGCATCCATTCCTCGTCCAGGTAGGCCGCTTCGGGTGTCGCGAAAAATCCAAAAGGCAGTGCCTGGGAATTTTGTAGGAGACGGGTCACCTCCCCGCGGCTGATCTCAATACGCGAGCGGTCATCAAAGATCCGATCCTCACGGACGATGAGGTAGTCAATGGCCAGCAGGCTGTCCATGACGATGGTGGATTCCTTGTACTGAAAGCTGTTGACACCGTTGGTCGGGTAGCCAAGATCGGAGAAGAAGTCGATGGAAGCCTGAGGAAAAGGAGATGCGAAAAGAGACATGCCGTTTGAGGCGAACAGGAAGGGATCGTTGACACAGGTATCGGGCAGGATTTCCGCCCGCCAGGGCTGGCCGGCATGTTGTTCCTTCAGGCTGCGCGTTGTTTGGAGTACCTCCCTGGCATAATTGTTGTCAGCGTAATAGGAGCGGTCCCCCAGCGGCGCAACTTGTTGGTAAAGAGCTGCCGCAGTGAAGGCGTGGAAGAGCAATTCGACGACCAGAAAAAGGAAAAGCAGGGAAAGGGCGTGGCGGTAGCGGATATGGCCTGCTCTTTCACGCCGGTCCGCAAGGGGCAGGCGGCTGTGCTGCATACGCAGAAGGGAATGAAGTCTGCGCCGGGGGCTCAGCTGGTGACGCCCCGATAACTTATAGGGGACGCCCTGATTGAGTTGGGGCCAAGGGCCCTCACTTTGGGGAAAGAGGGGCCGCATTCTGGCGAAGATCATCAGGTAGAGGAGAAGCAGAATGGCTGTCGCCAGCAGGCGCCAGTGCGATAAGGTGTCGTTCAGTTTGAATTGCTGCTCCAGCAGAAGAAAGCCGAAAACGGCAACTGCTGTGATCACAATGGGTCTGCGGGTCTTCGTGAGATCGTCGCCCATGGCCTGGTAAGCCATGGTCAGTGTCAGCAGGATGAAGACAAAGGCGTAACGGTAATCAAGCGAATTCGGATAATGGCCGCCGTGCCACAAAAAACTCAGGGTTTTCGATTGAAAAGAAAAGAGCAGGAAACCCAGCAGGATCCCGTAAGCGACGCGGATACGCAGGGGACGCCTCCGGCTGGCAAAAAAGGCGGGAATGAGCAAGAGAACGAAGAGACCTGCGAAAACATTGGGCAGGCCGCTCATGATGTGAGGGGCGCGAAGGGGCGTCATGCGGCCCAGCAAATCAAAGAAAGTCTGACCGAAGGAAAAGCCCCGCGGAAAAGCGTCCCCTGCCGCCGAAGTAATGGCCAGAGCCTTGACCGTCGGCCAAAGAGTGACGGCCGCAAGGAGAGCCGACAGGGCCGAATAAGCCGCAAAGCGGGCCAGGCTGATCAGGGGAGCCAGGCGGTTGTCGCTTTTTCGCGCAAACTGAACCCGCAGGACAAAGTAGTAAAGGAAAAGAAAGACGCAGGCGAAAAAGGCGGTGTAGTAATTGGTCAAAAGCATCAGGGTCAGGGCAAAAACGAAACGGCGCGGTTTTCCGTCGCGCACCAGTTCGACCAGGCCCAGGCAGGCCAGGGGAAAGAGCACCAGGGTGTCCAGCCACATGATATTCCAGCTGTAAGCGTAGACCCAGGCCGACAGGGCGTAAAAACCGGACAGGATCGAGGCGGTCGGATCCAGCTTGCGAAAGGAGCCGGTCAGGAATTCGCGGAAAAAGAGACTTGCCAGGCCTACCTTCAGCAAAGTCAGCAAGGTGACGGCTTCGGTGATGTAATGATCAGGGAACAAAAGGGTCAGAAGGTTGAGGGGACTGGCGACGTAATAGGTGAAGAAGCTGTAGAAATTGACACCCAGGCCACCGCTCCAGGAAAAGAAAAGACCGTCGCCGGACAGGATTTTCCGTTTCAGTTCCAAAAGAAAAGGCGCGTACTGATGGTAAAGGTCGTAGGCCAGCAGGTGCTTGTTACCAAAAGGCCACAGGCCATGTCCTACGAAACCAAAATAAAAGGCAAGGGTCGGAAGGATAAAGGCGATCAGCCG
>CAZGCS010000001.1:13578-23407 GCA_964524395.1 uncultured Mageeibacillus sp. | reverse complement strand
TTGAGCAGACGGAGAGTATTGGCAATGGCAGGCCTGCTTTTGCCCAGGGCTGCAGCCAGCTTTTCCTGGGTTAAGCCGAATTCCCTGATCAGGCGGTCGTAAGCCTGCGCTTCTTCCACGGCGTTCAGGTCCTGGCGAACGACATTGTCGATGAGGGCCTGGCGCTGAAGGTCCTCTCTGGTCAGCTCGCGCACGACGGCCGGGACACTTTGCAGGCCGGCCATCCGGGCGGCGCGCCAGCGGCGCTCACCGGCTACGATGGTGTAGTGATCAGGTGTTTCCGATGGGGTGACGATGAGCGGGGTCACCACCCCCTGGTCGCGGATGGAATCCGCCAGCTCCTTTAAGCCCGCCTGATCGAAACTGCGGCGCGGTTGCTCCCTGTTAGGTTCCAGCCGGTTGATTTCAATCTCAGTTGCCCCGCCGCCACCGGGCTGCCCCGGGTCTGCTTCCGATTCAAACAAGGCGCCCAGGCCGCGGCCCAGCCCGCGCCTGGAGCGCGGCGTCATCTCTCTTCTCTCTTCGGCCATTCTTTGTCTCCTGCTCTATTCGCCGGACGGCTAGAAATTGCCAAGGGTGCCGTCCCGCCAGGCCTTGCCTGCCAGCCGCCTGCTAAGTTCGCGCGCCAGCGTCTTGTAGCTGTTGGCGCCGCGCGACCGCCGGTCGTATTCAAAAATGGTATTGCCGAAACTAGGCGCCTCACTCAACCGCACATTTCGGGGGATACCGGTTTCAAGAAAATCCTGCCGGAAGTACCAGGCGACCTCATCACGGACCTGCTTGGACAGCTGGGTCCGCGCGTCAAACATGGTAATAAAGACGCCTGCCAGGCGCAGGCTTGGGTTGTAGGATCTTTTTACAAGACTGAGCGTTGTCATCAGTTGCATCAGACCTTCAAGCGCGTAGTATTCCGCCTGTACCGGAATGAGAACGGCGTCCGATGCCGTCAGCGCATTGACTGTCAGCAAGCCGAGAGAGGGGGGGCAGTCGATGAGAAGGTAGTCGTAAAAATCCTTTAACTGTGAGACGATCCCCGCCAGCCTTCTTTCCCGGTTGCCCAGGGATACCAGCTCCACTTCCGCCCCGGCCAGATTAATATTGGAAGGCAGGAGATCAAAGAAAGGGCGGGCATTGACGATCGTTCCCTTTATGTCTGCGGTGTTTCCCACCAGCAAGTCGTAAGTCGACCATTGGAGCTTTTTTTTATCGACACCAACGCCCGATGTCGAGTTTCCCTGCGGATCGGCGTCGACAAGCAGAACTTTACTGTTTTGCCCGGCCAGCGCGGCAGCGAGATTGACGCAGGACGTCGTCTTTCCCACACCACCTTTCTGATTGGCAACAGCGATCACAATCCCCATAAATAGTCCGTTCCCCCAAGATCCGTGTCGATCTTCATGTCAACTCGTTAACGCGTCAATTGTATCATGATTCACGGGATCCTCCCGGGAAAAAGAGCCGGCATTTACGACTGCAGGCCCTCGATATCCTCGCTCCTGGTCGTGTAGGAGGTCACGAAACGACAGACCGTCCGGCCATCTTCCAGCGGCTGGATGCGCTCAAAGACGGCCCGTTCCGCAAAATAGGCCTGTTCTTCTGCGTCCAGCAGAACAAAGAGCTGGTTGGTCTCGGGCGGCGCGAAAAAGTCAATCCCCTGCGACTGGAAAAAGGCTGCCAGTTCACCGGCCCGCCGGTTGCCATGGCGGCCGATCTCGGTGTAGAGATTGTCGCGGAAAAGCGCCGCAAACTGGACGCCCAGCAGGCGCCCCTTGGCCAGCAGGCCGCCCCGCTGTTTCGTCAGCGAGCGAAAGTCCTGTTTCAAGGAATCCCGTACAAGCACCATGGCCTCTCCGAAGAGGGCGCCGCATTTGGTTCCGCCAATCGTGAAGACATCACAGAGACGCGCCATCTCCCCGAGGGTCAGGCCTGTTTCGGGAACCGCCAGGGCGGCGGCCAGCCTCGCCCCGTCAATGTATAGCCACAGACCATACCGGTCAGCGGCCTGCCGGATGGCTTCCAGGTCACTTTTCCGGTACAGGGTTCCCAGCTCCGTCGGCTGGGACAGATAGATCATGCCTGGCTGGACCCTGTGTTCGGCAGTCGGGTCCCGGTCGTATGCCTGACAGAAATGGTCAATGCCTGCGGCATCGACAAGGCCGTCCCGCGACGGGATGACCAGCACCTTATGCCCGGTGGCCTCGATGGCACCCGCTTCGTGGACATTGATATGACCGGTGCCTGCGGAGAGGATGCCCTGCCATGGCTTCAGTGCTCCCGCGGCAACGACCAGGTTGGCCTGGGTGCCGCCAACAAGAAAATGAACGTCCGCTTCCGGTGCCCGGCAGGCTTGCCTGATCAGGCGGGCCGCCTCCTCACAGTACGGATCCAGGCCATAGCCGCTTGTCCTTCGTTCGTTGGTCTCGACCAGGGCCTGGAGTACGGCCGGGTGGCAGCCGGCATTGTAATCATTTTCAAAAGAGATTCGATCGTCATGCATGAGCTAAGAGTCCTCCTCTGTCAGTATGAATTCGAAGGATGCCTCCGACGAGGGCACATGGCGTTGCCGTTCAAAGGTACGCGAAAAGACAAAACCCGCCTTTTCCATGACGCGGCGGCTTTGATGGTTGGACTGGAGACAACAGCAGATGAGAAGTGTCGCGGGAGTATAGCGAAAAAGATGGTCTGTCAGGGCCGTCACAGCCTCTGTCATCAGCCCGAGTCCCCAATAATCTTTGCTGAGGGCATAACCGATTTCCTTGGCGTAGCGATTCTGGAAAGCCTCAGCCAGAGTGTGGGGGACAGGGTGCACCCCAAGAGAACCGATGACCCGCTTGTCATCTTTGTGCGCCAGCGCCAGGACTTCTTCCGCTGCCATGAACTGTCTGAGAATGTTTCTTGTTTCGCCGAGTGACCGGTGATGGGGCCAGCCGGCCATTTCCCCCACACCGGGAACGCGGGCGTAAGCGTGAAAATCAGTCAGGTCGGAAAGCCGCCAGGGCCTCAGGAGCAGGCGGTCTGTTTCAATGGTGATGTCCCTGACTGAAAAGCTGAAGTCCATGGTTTACTTTTTCCGCCCGCCATTGTTTCACGTGAAACAATGGCACGGATCAGGTATCCAGCGTGGCCAGCTTGGCATTGGCCCGGATAAAATCGCGGCGTGGTTCCACCTTGTCTCCCATCAGGAGGGTGAAGGTTTCGTCTGCCAGCTGGGCGTCAATGACTTGGACCTGCAGGAGTTTGCGTTGTTCCGGATTCATGGTTGTCTCCCATAGCTGATCCGCATTCATCTCCCCCAGACCCTTGAAGCGCTGGAGCTTGGGATTGTCCCAGCCTTCTTCCTCCTTGATCGTATCAATCTCCTCCTCATCGTAGGCATAGCGGCTTTTTTTGTCCTGGAATACACGGTAAAGCGGCGGGCAGGCGATGTAGACATGGCCGGCGTCCACAAGGGGCCGCATGTAGCGGAAGAAAAAAGTCAGAAGGAGGGTCCGGATATGCGACCCGTCCACATCAGCATCGGCCATAAGGATGATCTTATGGTAGCGCAGCCGCTCCAGATCGAAATCATTTCCGATCCCCGCGCCCAGGGCCATGACGATGGGCATCAGCTTGTCATTGTCCAGCACCTTGTCAACGCGCGACTTCTCCACGTTCAACATCTTGCCCCACAAAGGCAGGATGGCCTGGTATTTTCTTTCACGGCCGTTCTTGGCCGTGCCACCGGCTGAATCTCCCTCAACAATGAAAAGCTCACAAAAGGTCGGATCCTTCTCCTGGCAGTCCGCCAGTTTTCCCGGGAGCGCGTTGCTGTCAAGCGCGCTCTTGCGCCGGGTCATGTCCCGGGCCTTGCGCGCTGCCTCGCGCGCCTGGGAGGCGGCCACGCTTTTACCTGCCACCATTCGCGCTGTTTGCGGATTTTCCTCCAGGAAAACCATCAGCTTGTCGTTGACTGTCGATTCGACCACCGTCCGCACTTCCGGGTTGCCCAGCCTTGTCTTGGTCTGCCCCTCAAACTGGGGATTCTTCAGCTTGACACTGATAATGGCACACATGCCCTCGCGGATATCCTCGCCCTGAAGATTCTTATCTTTTTCCTTGAGAATATTGTACTTGCGCGCGTAGTCATTGATGGTCTTGGTCAGCGCAGAGCGAAAACCGGTCAGATGGCTGCCGCCTTCAATGGTCGCGATGTTGTTGGCATAGGTATAAACATTCTCACTGTAAGAGTCGTTGTATTGGATGGCGACCTCAACAAAACAGCCGTCCTGCTCCGCGGAAAAGTAGATGGGGGGCTCAAAGAGGACCGTCTTGTTGCGGTTCAGGTACTCAACAAAAGAGACGATCCCGCCTCCGTAATGCAGTCGCTTGACCTCCGGCGGTGTCACCCGTGCGTCGATCAGGGTGATGGCCACATCACGGTTCAAAAAGGCCATCTCGCGGTAGCGGGTCGTCATCAGATCGAAGTCGGCGTCCAGCTCACTGAAAATCTCAGGATCCGGCTTGAAGGTGGTTACCGTTCCCGTCTTGTCCGTCGGTCCCGTCACCTTCAGGGGAGTCACCGTTTCTCCGCGCTCAAAGCGGATAAAATGTGCCTTGCCGTCCCGGTTGACGGTCACCTCCATCCATTCCGAAAGAGCATTGACAACCGAGGCGCCGACACCATGCAGTCCGCCTGACACGCCATAGGCATCCCCGCCAAACTTACCGCCCGCGTGCAGCATGGTGTGAACGACTTCCACCGTCGGAATTCCCGCCGTTGGGTGAATGCCGACCGGGATGCCGATGCCGTTATCCTCAACACGGATCGACTGGTCAGGCAGCACCGTGACCTCAATGGAGTCACACCGCCCCGCCAGCGCTTCGTCAACCGAGTTGGCGACAATCTCGTAGATCAGGTGATGCAAGCCGCGCGCGGTCGTGTCCCCGATGTACATACCTGGTCTTTTACGGACAGCCTCCAGGCCTTCAAGCACCTGGATATCGCGGTCTTCGTAGGAGGCAGTGGATTTTGTGTTGTAATCGGTCAGCCGGACGGCGGCCAGTGCTTCCGCGTCCTCCGTGAAGTCGTCGGTCAGGGCACGTACGTCGTCTGCGAGATTGACAAGCTTGTCTTCTCCCGTTTCCGCGTCCTCCTCCGCCCTTCTTAACAATTCTTCCAGATTGTCCGAACGTATGTTTTTATTCTCTTCGTTGCCCTTATTCATGCTACCCTTTCGCTTTTCGCTTCCGGCCTGCCAGCCGGGACCGCAGCGTCGCGGTCGAGACAGGAGATAGAAAAACACGGTCGACGGTCACAACCATCGATCGCGGAATACCCGCCGTCAACCAGTCGAGTCTGCCTTCCTCCTCCGCCTGCCTCATGAAATCCGCTGTCCCGCCCGATGGCGTGACGCGATCAAGATCAACTATTCCGACAATCCAGTGGGCAGGCAGAGAGACATCAGCTCCGATATGGATGTACATTTTACTCCGGTTCCAAGGCGGATTTTCCCGCCATTATTCACTTGAAATTATACCATATCCGGTGCCAACATGCCTGAAGACTTTCCCGGTTCCTCTTCTTGAAATCACGTCATTTCAGGCTTTTCAGTCAATTCAGCCTTGCCTTCTTCGATCAGGTAAAAATGGGCCGGCCCGGACCAGGGAGAACCACCGGCTGCAGTATCCTGACAGGAAGGGCCGATCTGACCCGGATCGGTGCAGGTAATGAAGACCTGGTGATCGCAGATCACCTCCATCAGTCGCGAACGCCTGTCATCGTCGAGCTCCGACATGACATCGTCCAGGAGCAGGATGGGTTTTTCTCCTGTTATCTCTGTCAGGATGGTCAGTTCGGCCATCTTCAAGGCCAGCACCACCGAGCGCTGCTGCCCCTGGGAAGCATAAAGCCGCGCATCCGAACCATTGAGCAGGATCATTACATCGTCGCGGTGGGGACCCTGTGAGGTGCTGCCCCGTATCAGGTCATCGTGCCTGGATCTTGATAACCGCTCCAGGTAAAGCTGGGAGATGGCTTGACGATCCATCTCAGGAAGGATGCCGGGCAAGCTCTTGTAGTGCAGCTCCAGCCCCTCCCTGGACCGCGTCAGATGATGCAGCGACAGGGAGGCATAGGCGGACAGAAGGCCGACATAGTGGATCCTTCTTTCCAAAATGGCCGCGCCCTGGTTTGCCAGCGCCTCATCCCATATATCCAGCTGGGACAAGGGCTCTGCGGGTATGCCTTCGCCTGCCGGACCGTCTTGTTCCCGGGCCCGCAGCCGTTTGAGCAAACGATTCCGGTGGGCAAGGATCCGCCAGAATTCCTGCAGGTCGCGAAAATAGGAGCGGTCGGTTCTGGAAATCAGAATGTCGAGGAATCTGCGGCGCTCCGCCGGGCCGCCCTTGACGATCTGCAGATCCTCCGGAGCGAAAAGGATGGCATGAAAAAGACCCATCATATCGGCCAGCCGGCCGATCTCCATGTCATTGTAGCGGATCGTCCGCAAAGGGGCGCCGTTTCGTCCTGCTGAAGGTCTGTACTCAATGGAGACCGATTCCTCAAGACCCCGGTCGGTCACAAAACCGACCCTTGCCCGGTAGAATTCCCGGCCATGGCGTACCAGTTCCTCATCCCGCCCCGTCCTGTGCGAACGGGCACAGGTGCAAAGGTAGATGGCCTCAATAAGATTGGTCTTTCCCTGGGCATTCCGGCCGTAAAAAATGTGCCTTCCTCCCGGAAAGGAAAGCTGCAGGCGCTCGTAGTTTCTAAAATTGACCAGTTCGACGGAACAAAGGCGCATGGAGAGCCTAACGGCGAAGTGGAAGGATCATGTAATAAAAGTCTTCACCTTTTTCCGGCTTGAGTGAACAAGGTCCAAGGCTGCCGCTGAAGGTCATGACAATCTGTTCGTCTTCAATCTCCCGGAGAGCTTCGATAAAAAAGCGGGGATTGAAGTCAATCTCCACCTTGTCCCCGGACAAGGCAACCGGGATTTCCTCCCGGGCTGTGCCGATATCCGTCTTGGACTCAATGGTCATGGTGTCGTGGTCGGGCGTATTGAAGATGACCGGGAATTTGCGGTCCTCCGTGTCAATCATGATGGAGGCCCGGACCACTGCCGCAAGCAGGATATCAGGCGCGATGGTCAGGCTGGTGTCGGCGTCACGCGGGATAATGCTGCGGTAATTCAAGAATTCTCCGCGGATCAGCCGGGTGACCACCTTGACCTTATCCTTGCTGAAAATGATGTAATTGTGGGAGGGGAAGACGACGACTTCCTCGTCCGTGTCCGACAGAATCCTGGCGATTTCCCCCATGGCCTTGGCGGGAATGATGATATTCACATTGGCCATCACACCCGGTATGGCTTCCCGGCGCACGGCCAGCCGGAAACCGTCCAGGGCGACCAGTGTCAGGGTTTCATCTTCGACTATCAGGTTGATTCCCATCAGAATGGGGCGGCTTTGATCGGTACTGACGGCAAAACTCGTCTGATTGATCATCTGACGCAGGGTCTTCTGCTGCAGGACAATCCTGGTCTCATCCTCGAAAAATTCAATCTCCGGATATTGATCTGCGGCATAGCCCCGGATGTTGAACACGCTCTTTCCGCTTTCAACCACCAGAACCGTCTCGTCCTTGATGGCCAGATAGACATGATTGTCTGAAAGCTTTCTGACCACTTCCGACAGCACCCTGGCAGGCACGACCAGACTTCCCTTGTCGGAGATATCGGCTTCCATCCGGTACTCAATGCCCGTCTCACTGTCGTAGCCGGTCAAGATCAGCTCCTCGTTGGCTTTGAGCAGGATTCCATCCAGTACGGGATTGGTTGACCGCGTTGAAACGGCCCGCTGGACAGTTGCGATTGCTTCCACCAGAAGATTTCTTGAGCATGTCAGTTTCATTGTTATTGCCTCCCGTTTGTCCTGTTGCCTTCTAAGATAATTCACCCTCTTCTTCTTATGGCTGTCGGTTATGTGAAAAATCGGGTCTTGTCACGGCCTCCCTGGCCTTTCACCATGTTGTTAAGCCGTTGATGGCCTGTGTGTATTTTGTTGAAAAATCGTCTTGTCAACACACAGTCGTTTGTCCACAAAGCATCAACAGGGTATTGACAACGAATTATCAACAAATGATCATAACTTGTTTACTACTGCAAGCGCATTTCGATGTTGTTGACCGTCTCGGAAAGCGCGGGATCCGAAGCAATTCCTTCTGCAATTTTATCACAGGCGTGAAGAACTGTGGCGTGGTTCTTGCCGCCGAAGGCCGCGCCGATTTCCTTGAGGGTCCGGTTCAGTTTCTTGCGGCAAAGATACATGGCAATTTGCCGGGGTTCAACGATATCCTGGCTTCGCTGGCGTGATTTCAGATCATCGACGGAAATGCCGTAATAATGGGCCACGATTTCCATGATCAGGGGAAAGTCGAGCGCCTTGACCGTGCCCGGTTGAATGACGCTCTGCAAGGCCTGCCGGGCCACGTCAGTCGTAACAGGGGCCCCCATCATCTGCAGGGCACTGATGGTTTTGAAGGCGCCCTCGATTTCGCGGACGTTGGAGGTGATGTTGCTGGCGATGTATTCGATGATATCGGCCTCGATGTCAACGCCGTGCGAGCGGCACAGATTTTTCAGGATGGCGATCCGCGTTTCGTAATCCGGCGGCTGGATGTCGATCGTCAGGCCGCTGATGAAGCGGGTGCGCAGACGGTCGGTCAGGGAAGCCAGGCTCTGGGGCGGTTTATCGCAGGTGAGGATAATGTTCTTGCCTGATTCGTAGAGGGCGTTGAAGGTGTAGAAGAACTCAACCTGCATGCGTTCTTTGGACTCAATGAACTGGATGTCATCGATCAGCAGCATGTCGGCCAGCCTGTAATGGCTGCGGAAAGCTTCGAAATCGTTTTTCTGGATACAGGTAATAAATTCGTTGACGAATTGTTCCGACTGGACATAGACGACGCGTTTGTTGGGAAAATCCCGGCGCACCTGGTTTCCAATAGCGTGCATCAGGTGGGTTTTGCCCAGGCCTGAGCCACCATAAAGGAAAAGCGGATTATAATTGCCCGGGGATTCCATGGAAGCCACTGCAACGGAGGCTGCGTGGGCGAAGCTGTTGCTTGAACCCACGATGAAAGTTGAAAAAGAATAATCGGGATTGAGCCGGCCGATCTGAAAAGACCCGTTGCCGTTGAATGCATTGTCGTACCGCCGCTCAAGCTCTTCCCTGGAAGGGACGCTGCCGTCCGGCCGGACCGCAATTTCCAGGTCGTAATGGATGCGTGTAGCGTTTCTCAGGGCAAATTCGATTTGTTCGCGATGCTGGCCGATGTATTCCATGGCGATTTCATTTGGCACGGACAGGCCGAAGATGCGCTCGCTGGACAAGTAAGGTTTGGCGTTGGTGAACCAGGTGTTGAACGTCAGGGGATTGATTTCCTTACTCAGGGTCTGCTGGCAGACAGAACTCCAAATTGAATCAGCGCTTTTTCTTGCCATGATGGAAAAATACGTCCCCTTCCCGCAATTCTACAACCTCTTCCGATCCTTAACGATCGTGTTCTTAATCCTACCAGAAAAAGAGGCGGCGCGAAAGGCAAAATGTCTGCTATTTCGGGCATTTTCGGGATTTGCAGCCGGGAGAAATGCCAACATTTTGTGAGATGCAAACTGTGAATTGTTAATAATATTGTTAATAACTTGATGGATTTCGGATAAGTGTGGATTTGCCGGATTTCAGGCCCAAAAAACCGATAAAAACAAGTGAAAATCTGTTGATAACTTGTTGATTATTCAAGTCCTGCATGTTGAAAAAACACAAACAGTTCAGTTTTCCCCTCCGGCCA
>CAZGCS010000001.1:0-13478 GCA_964524395.1 uncultured Mageeibacillus sp. | reverse complement strand
ACAAGATGCCAGAGGAAGAAATCGATCAGCTCATAGGGGCCGACAAGCTCTTCCGTCAGCTGGGAAAGGGTGTCCTTTTCGTCCGGAGGCAGCAGCTCCGGTGATACAGGCCGTGACAGGATGGAGCCAAGCGCCTTTGCGGCCGCCAGCGCCCCTTCAGGGTCTGCGATCAGGGGAGACCTGCCCTGTTCGAGCGAGCTTGCCGCCACCTCCACCATTTCACGGATGACGGTTTTGGGGATGGAGGCGTTGACGGCGTACATGGACATCTGGTCGCCGTTGTAGGTGCACCAGCCCAGGGCCAGTTCGGACAGGTCGCCCGTGCCGACCACCATTCCGCCCTCCAGGTTGGAAAGGTCCATGAGGATTTGCGTTCGTTCACGGGCCTGGGCATTCTCAAAGGCCGGGTCGGTCCGGTCCCCCTGATAGCCGATGGCAGTAAGATGCCGGTCCACGGCTTCATGGATGGGAATCTCACGAAAATCCAGGCCTGCAGCCTGGCCCAGCTGACGGGCCAGCTTCCTTGATGTTTCCGAGGTGCCGGGTCCCGGCATGGAGACGGCCAGGATGTCGGATGAGGGCCGCCCCAGCAAGCGCACTGCTTCCAGACAGGCCAGAAGAGCGGCAGAGGAATCCAGGCCCCCGGAGAGCCCGAGGACAGGTCTGGCGCCCAGAAGCTTAAGGCGGTCGGCCAGCCCCCTGGCCTGGATGGCCAGGCTTTCTTCATAGAAACTTTGGGCGTCAAGTTCGCCCCGCATCAGGAAAGGCAGCTTGTCCGGCCTGTCGCTTCGGGCCTTCTCCCCGCCGCCCTTGAGAATATCCCAGCGGGACCCGGCATGATTTCGCACCTGAAAAAGGTCTTCCGCCGCCAGGTCCGCCAGGGTAATGCCGGTGGTGTAAGGTCCGCTTTCCGCCAGGACGCGGCCGTCGGAAATGATGAGCCTGTGGCCCGCATAAAGGCCGCTGCTGGAGGACTCTCCCTGTCCGGCGCCGGCATAAAGGACAATGCTGTGGTCGCGAAGAGAGCGGCGGATCAACTCACGTTTGAGGCGGCGGTAATCGCCGGTCCATTCCTGCCGGCCGTCAGCGATGGCCGCGACCGGGATGGAGCCGTGTGCCAGCGCGTCAACCGCGTGCCCCGGCTCGAAGTTGAAAAGGGTCAGATCGTGGCAGTCGTGAACCTGGCGGGGCAGAAGCGAAGGACGGACAGCCAGGCAGGGAATAACCGTGCACAGGTTGACGAACTGGAAGGTGAATGACTGCAGGTTTTCAGAGGTGAATTCGCAAAAAGACGACTCGAAGCCGTCCGCCCGGCTCGCCTCCCTGTCTTGCGGTGACAGCAGCGATTCGTCAATGGCATGGCGCAGGATGGTGGGGCATTCAGCCGGTGGCAGCCGGACCTCCATGATGTCCGCATTCTCCTCCTCATCGGCACCGGCGATCAGTTCACAGGAAAAGGTGTGAAGGTCGTCCGGAGCGGGCAGATAAGGATCTGAAAACCAGCGTCTTTCCTCACGGGACAGGTAGGGGGCAGGAGTCATGCCAACGATTTCGCCATGGTACAAAATCGCCGTGGCTTTGAGCAGGCGCTTTTCCAGGCGCAAAGGGAGCGAGAGGAGGACCAGGAGGTGCGAGTCGGCCGTAGCCCGCGTAATACGGGCCAGGCTTTCCAGGCAGGCGTCCTGGAGGGCACGCTGGAAGAAGAGATCGCCAGCCGTTTTACCGGTCAGGGCCAGATCGGAAAAAAGGAGGACATCGGCCCCGGCATGGCTTGCCTCGCTGATCAGGTCCAGGATTTGTTTTTCATTGGCGGCGACGTGACCCAGCCGGATTTCAGGTGAGGCCACAGCCAGGCGGATGTCGCGGTAACTGTCAAGGCGTTCGGTGACGCCAAGCTCAAGGACCAGGGTCTCGTCCAGGGTCAGGGTGAGCTCCGCCGGTTTGGCGGGGGTTTGAAGGGTTGCCCCGGCTGTCTGGGTAAGATCCGTTTCGGATGGCATGGTCCGCCTCCCCTCACAAAGGCCGGGTCTGGTCCAAAACGAAAGCGGCCTCGTCATCTGCCAGCCAGGGGAGGACCGCCTCCCGCACCGCCTGGTTGTAACTGTTCAGCCAACCGGCTTCGCCGGCGGTCAGCAGGGAGACATCGATGGCCTCGCGATCGAAAGGAACATAGGTCATGGACTGGAAGTGCAGGAAGGTGTCTCCCGCCTCGTTGAGAACCTGTTCTTTTTCCCGCAGCAGGGCCCGTCCCTCCCTGATCTCAATCCACTGGTTGTCCGGCAGTACCAGGTAATCATTTTCCAGGCGGATGCCGTGCTTGCCCTCCCGGTAGACGCCGGGCTCGATGGTGATGACCATGTCTTCATGGAAGCCGTAATCGCCGAATTTCGGGTTGTTGGTCATTCGATGCGGTCCTTCGTGGACCCCCAGGACATAGCCGAAACCGTGTCCGGTGCCGCACTTGTAGTCAAGGCCGTAGCGCCACATGACCGCGCGGGCGATGGCGTCAAGGGCAACGCCGCTGGATCCTTTCAAAAAAGGCTGGGAGGCCAGCGCTACGTGAGACTTCAAAGTCATGGTGTAATCGCGTTTTTCCTGATCGGTGGGGGGGCTCAGCGAAATGGTGCGGGTGATATCCGTCGTCCCGTCCAGGCTTTGTGCCCCGCAGTCGACCAGGTAAAAACCTTCTTCCTGCAGCCGGCTCTTGGCTTCCGGGCTGGCCTGGTAGTGCATCATGACGGCGTTGGCCCCATAGGCTGAAATGGTGGGGAAGCTCTCGATGATGAAAGAGTCGGATTCCCGGCGCAGAGAGGCCAGTTTTTCCGTCACTTCAATCTCATTCAGCCCTTCTGCGGCCGCCCGGCTTTTGACGAAATAAAGGTAGCGGGTGACCGCGACACTGTCGCGGAGACCGGCAGCGAGCTGGCAATCGAGCTCGACCGGATTGAGCCTGGCTTTCATCAGGAAGGGGTAATCGCGCCCGGCCTGCACGGTAACATGCTCAGGCAGGGCGGCAATCAGCGCCCGTCCGGTCCGCCTGGTATCGGTGACCAAATGGCCTCTGTGAAGGCTTTGGAGTTTGGCTGTGATCTCGTCATAGGGCAGAACCGTGATCCCCTGGCTCTGGAAAACTTCACCCTCTTTTGGGCCCACTTTGGCCGGGTCAATGAAAAGAAAGGCTTCTTCCCGCGTGATCAGGGCAAAGGCAAGAGCCACCACGTTGTGAGGGACATCGCTGCCGCGAAAATTCATCAGCCAGGCGATGTCGTCCAGGCCAACGTAAAGCGCGTAATCTGCGCCGTCTTCCTTCATTCTGGCACGCACACCGGCAATCTTATCGGAGGCATGGCGGCCGGTATACCGGATGTCGTGGTGAAAAATGGGTCCTGAAGGTGGTTGGGGCCGGTCTTCCCAGATCATGCCGATCAGGTCCAGACCGGTGATCAGCGCGATTCCCCGCCTGTCAAGTTCTTCCTCCTGCTCTCTGGCCTTGGCCTCAGGCAGCAGGCGGCCGTCGACCGCGACCCGCTTTCCACGGCCCAGGGACTGAGCCAGCCACTCCCAGGGGGAGGGCACGCCGGGGCTGCCTTGCTTCATGAGTTCAAAAGGGCTCGCCTCCAGCTGTTTTTCAGACTGGAGGTAATAGCGGCCGTCGGCCCACAAGAGCGCGCGGTCCGCAGTCACAACCGCCGTGCCCGCCGATCCGGTGAAACCGGTCAGCCAGGCCCTGGCCTGGTAATACGGAGCCAGGTATTCGGAGTTGTGCGGGTCGGCGGTGCCAACCAGACAGGCATCGACGTGATTTTCCTTCATCAGGTTTCGAAGTCGCTTTACTTTGTCATGAATTGTCAACATCAGATCCACCATTCCGGCTCTTCACCAAGGTATTCTGCCCTTCATTGTAACACCCTCAGGGCAGGTCAGAGGGTGTTGTACAATAACGAAACAGTTGAAACTGGTCTTCTTGGCATTTCGTTGAGAGAAAAAGGGAAAGGCGGCAGGATAAAGATGAACAGGCAAAAGACGGCATTGATAACAGGCGGGGCGCGCGGGATCGGCCTTGCGATTTCCGAGACGCTGGCCCGCGAAGGCTATCATGTCCTGATCAATTATTTCCGCTCGGAAGGGCAGGCGCAGGACTTGCTGTCCAGGCTCAGGGAGCAGGGATGCGCGGCAACCTTGCTGCGCGCGGATGTGGCCAGCCCGAAAGATGTCCGCGAGATGGTGACCGCGTCTCTTCTGGAAACAGGCCGGATCGATGTGCTGGTCAATAACGCGGGGCTGGCGTCCTGGGGCCTCCTGACCGAAACGCCTGAGGAGACCTGGGATCGTGTCCTGGCGACCAACCTCAAGTCGGGTTACCTGCTGTCCCACGCCGTCCTGCCCAACATGATCCAGAACGGAGCCGGCAGCATCGTCAACGTGTCCTCCATGTGGGGGGTTCTCGGCGCTTCCTGCGAGGCGGCTTACGCGGCCAGCAAAGCCGGCCTGATCGGCTTGACCCGCTCCCTGGCCCAGGAAGTCGCGCCCTCGGGCATCCGTGTCAATGCGGTATCCCCCGGAGTCATCCAGACCGATATGATCAGTGGCCTCAAGGAGGAAGAGCTGGCGGCCCTCATCAATCGTACACCGCTTCACCGCATCGGCACAGCCCGGGAAGTGGCCGAGGCCGTTGCCTTCCTGGTCTCGGACAAAGCCTCCTTTATTACGGGTCAGGTGCTGGGGGTTGACGGTGGCTTTACCTGCCAATAAAAGAGGAGCCGGCGCCGGCTCCTCAAAAAAGAATATGGATGGCTCCAACCGGCCGGTCAATTCCGGTCAGGGGAGCAGGGAATCCACCTTGTCATAGGTGAGGGGCGGTCCCAGCGCCAGGACACTTTCCAGAGAGACGACATTCGCCCAGTCCTGATCGGTGAAAGGGAAATAGAAATATCTGCCGCTCAGGTAATCCACGAAGGACTCCACGGTGTAGGGCGCTTGCAGCTCGACCACCTGTTCTCCGGCAGGAACCGTATAAGGTGTCCGGATGGGCACGATGGTTGCCTTGCCTGACAGACCCTGGTCCAGCAGATTGACCAGGCCCCAGAATTCGGCAGGGTCAATGACAAAGTAGTCATGGTTCTCGTAGCCATCTTCATCGATAAAATAATTGGGCACCAGGAACCAGTCCTTCCAGTCGTCCAGGCTGTTGCCGGCGGATTCGTGATCAATCAGGACATACAGGTCAAGAAAGGCCGTGTATTCCAGGGGGCGCTCATCGCTTGAGGGCACAGGGATACCGTGCTGCTCAACGAAAAGACTGTTGTTTCCATACTCGCCGCGGGCTTCAATGTAGTAGAAGTAATCTTCACTGAAGATCAGGTCGTTTTCGCCGGATCGGTTGAAGCCGATCAGCCTGAGCCCGTAAGGTGTCTCGGTAAAGACCGCCCAATAGCCATAGCTGTCAAAGCCCTCGTAGGAATCACAGCAGCAATGGACCAGGTGTTCGGGGACGCCGTCCCCGTTCAAGTCCAGCGTCCCGTATTCGTAGATGGGAACGGTGAGGAGGGCTTGCAGGAAGTCCCAGTTGGGAAGGTGAAGTCCCGCATTGGGATCTTCCGAGTAAGGAGGCATGCAGTAACGCCATTCGAAGCGGGCGGGGCTCTTTTGCAGCATGGAGACGATGCGTTGCCATTCGGCAGCCGGATCGCTCAGAGTTTGCTTCGGCTCCGGACCCGGCCAGACACTTTCAACCAGGTGCTCACTCAGGTAGACGTGATCAAAGAAGACGGAACTGCCGTAGAGCTCCTTGGCGAACCAGGCAGGGTCGGGACCACCTGACACGTTGTCGCGGACGTAAAGGACGCCGTCCTTGACCGTTACCCATTTAACCTGGACATCTTCGCCCTGAAGGCTCCGGGTGACCAGGGAGGCAAGTTCCTCCTGCTGTTGTGATTCTGACAGCAGGTCGATTTCGACCGTAATGGCCGCTACATCCATGCCGGCCGGATAATCCCTCAAGGTACCGTATTCATAGGAAATGGACTGGCGGTGGGTTACCCAGAAGCCCGTGGCAGTGGGGAAGACGTACATCATCCTTGCCGCTTCCTCTTCTCCTCTCAGGTCGATGGCGATGTCCAGAGTCGGGTGCTGGTAGTAATAGACCGGATTGGCGCCCAGATGCTGGGCCTCATAGGGATCCAGAGCCAGGACCTGTTCCGCATAGACGGAAAGGTCGGGCTCCTCAGGCTCCGGTTTTGTTTCCTGCGTCCTGGCAGGCGTGGTCTTCGGCACTCTCGACTCCGTGGTGACGGGCGCGGTCGGTTCAGTCTCCTTTTGCTTGCCGTCTTTCAGAACAAAAAAGTAAACGGCTGCCGCAATGGCTCCCAGAAGGATGACAGCGCCCAGAACGATGGCGACGATGGCACCGGCACCCATTTTTTTCCGCGGTGGTTGAGGTGGCGGATAGTAGCCGGGCTGGCCCTGCCAGCCGGAAGGCGGCGGATAGGGCGGCTGAGGCGCGGGAGGATAGCCTGGAGGCGGAGTCTGCGGGCCTCCCTGCTTGTCTTGCGTGTGCGGGTTATTGTTGACCATGTGGTACCTCCCGACGCAGGGCGTCATTTTATGAAAAATCAAAGTTTCAGGCTTGTTGCCGCTGTGTTCACACTATACAAGGAAGGGTTTTTCGTCAATATAAATGGGCGGCGGCCAGAAGCGGTACACTGATAAAAAAGAAAGATAAAAAAGCCCGGACCGGGCAATGAGAGGGACCATGAGACATGCTGAGTGAAAAACTGCTTGAAGTGATTAAAACCCCGCCCGACGCGGCCCTGACCCTGGTGACGGAAGGTGAGGCGGGCGCTCATCTGGCCAATTCCTGGAACAGCTACCTGGAAATCGACGGCGACCGCCTCCTGCTCCCTGCCGGAGGAATGAAGACGACCGGTCACAATCTCTTGTCCCGGCCGGCCATTCAGTTGTCGATTACCAACAGGGAGGTGGAGGGATTGACCTATAAGGGGACCGGCTTCCTGATCAGGGGTTATGGGGAGATGCAGTCGCAGGGTCCTGCCTACGAGAGGATCAAGGAGCGGTTTTCCTGGGCCAGGGCCGCGCTTGTCATCACCGTGACAAGTGTGACGCAGACCCTGTAAGCACCAACGGTGCTTATGGAAAGACCAGTTCCGGATGGGTCAGCACCGCTCACCGCCTCCCAGGGACAGCCAAATAAAGAGCCGCTCCCCGCGGGGAACGGCTCTCACAGGATCTCAGACTGCCTGAATCAGCGGTCCAGCCGGAAGGCTCCCCAGCCGGCGTAGACAGCCGCTTCACCGAGTTGCTCCTCGATGCGCAGGAGCTGGTTGTACTTGGCGACGCGATCGGTTCTGGACGGCGCGCCTGTCTTAATCTGGCCGGCGCCCATGGCGACGACGATGTCAGCGATGGAGACGTCCTCGGTCTCACCGGAACGGTGGGAGACGACAGCGGTCCAGCCGTTGCTTTGCGCCATGTCGATGGCGTCGAAGGTCTCGGTCAGGGTGCCGATCTGGTTGAGCTTGATCAGGATGGAGCTGGCGGCATCTTCTTCCAGACCACGGGCCAGCCGCTCAGTGTTGGTGACGAAAAGATCGTCGCCCACCAGCTGAACCCGGTCGCCGATCCGGTCATTCAGCTTCTTCCAGCCTTCCCAGTCATCCTCGGCCAGGCCGTCTTCAAGCGAGATGATGGGATACTTTTCCGCCAGCATGGCGTAATAGTCGACCATCTCGTCGGAGGTCTTGAATTCACCCGTTTTCCAGAAGAGATAGCCTTCCTTGCCCTGGGCTTTGGCTTCTTCCCACAGTTCGGTGCAGGCAGGGTCCATGGCGATGAAGAAATCCTCGCCCGGCTTGTAGCCGGCTGCTTCTATCCCGCGGATCAGCCATTGGATGGCTTCCTCGTCGCTCTTCAAGTTGGGCGCAAAGCCGCCTTCGTCACCGACGGCTGTCGCGTAGCCTTCCTTTTTCAAGAGGCTCTTTAAGGTGTGAAAGACTTCCGCCGACCAGCGGAGCGCTTCCTTGAAGGAGGGCGCGCCGACGGGCATGACCATGAATTCCTGCAGGTTGACATTGTTGTCGGCGTGTTTGCCGCCATTGATGAGGTTCATCATGGGGACGGGCAGGATGTGGGCCCGAAGCCCGCCCAGATACTGCCAAAGCGGCATATCCAGGGCCGCTGCCGCAGCTTTGGCGCAGGCCAGAGAGACGGCCAGGATGGCATTGGCGCCCAGGGTGGCCTTGTTGTCGGTCCCGTCCAGTTCGATCATGACACGGTCGATTTCGACCTGGTCGAAGACGTTCATGCCGACGATCTCGGGGGCAATGGTGAAGTTGATGTTGTCGACGGCTTTTTGAACACCCTTGCCCAGGTAGCGCTCTTTATCGCCGTCACGGAGCTCAACGGCTTCGTAGGCGCCGGTTGACGCACCTGAGGGTACGGCGGCGCGGCCCATGGAACCGTCTACGGTGTAGACTTCCGCTTCAACGGTGGGGTTGCCGCGGGAGTCCAGGATTTCTCTTGCCTGTACGGCTTCAATCCACAGTTCTGTCATTGTCATTTATCCTCCTGAAATAGAAATCACGCATAAGGGATTTGTGAATCCAGGCGTTAGTATAGCAAACTGCGGACAAAAAAGAAGATAAAAGGCAAAGTTATTCGCGAAAACCCTTGGGTACGGCCTTCCAGGAAAAGGCCAGAATCAGAAGCTGGGCGGCTGAGGTGAAGAGGAGCAGGTAGGCGATGGGAAAAAGGTCAGCCAGGGGACCGAAGACGGCGGCGCCCAGGGGAATGGCTGCCGAACCGATCATGTAGAGCAGGGAGAAGACCCGGCCGTGATAAGCCCGCTCCACCTGTTCCTGGAAGAAGGTGGTGATGGCCGTGGTATAAAAAGGGACGATGATGCCAAGGCAAAAAGCCAGGGCGATGAAAAGAGCGAACAGGGGTGAGTCGGCCAGGCCGAAGAAGGCCAGACCCAGGGTTCCCGCCGCTACCAGGAAGCCCGACATGCGGATGGTTTTTACCTTGCTTTTGAACTGACCCTTGAGCGACACGGCCAGGCCGCCGACAGCCATGCCGGTGAAGACCGCGGTCTGCGCAGCAGAAACCCGCCAGACCTGAGCGTCAAAGTGGCGCCTGATGTAGAGGGGGAAAAGAGTCGCAATCGGGGACAAAAGCACCATGAAGAGAGCGTAGATGACCATGAGATTGCGGATGACATGGTTGGTGCGCACGTAGGCAAAGCCGCGGCGGAACTGGCGGGTCACCGGTTCATGCGGCAGGGCGACGTCTTCCATCTCCTCTTCGCTTGCGGCGATTTCAAGTTCTTCCAGGGTGGGAAAGCCCCAGACCGAGCCGGGTTTCAGCCTGGGCTTGTGCCCCAGGGCGGTGGTCACGACGCCGGTTCGCTGGTGGGGCACAGGCAGGCCCAGCATGATGGAGACGGCGATGGCGGCCGTCACCACATCAACCATGAAGACGATCCAGACGGGAAAAAGAGTAATGAGAGCCCCGCCAAGGACGGGGGACAGGAGCAGGACGACGTTGTCCAGGGTACTGTAAAGGCCGTTGATCCGAACCAGCTCCTTTTGCGGGGTGATCTGTGGAATCAGGGCCTTGATGGCCGGACTCTGGATGCCTCCCCCAAGGGAACGGACAGCCGCGGCAATGTACATCATCCAGACGCGGTCATGGCCGAAAAAAAACAAAATGGCGGTCGCCAGAGTCACCAAAGCGATACCTGAATCGGCCAGGATAATGAGCCAGCGCCGGTCGTGGCGGTCGGCCCAGACACCGGCAAAAGGCGCGATCACCAGCTGGGGGATGAAGGAAGCCAGGGTGATGATCATGAGGGCTGTGCCGGAGTTGGCGCGAAGGGTGACAAACCAGATGATGGCAAACTGAACCAGGCCCGAACCCAGGACGGAAACGGCCTGTCCGCTCAGAAATGCGGCGCTGATCCCCTTCCAGCGCTGCGGCTGCTTTTGAACACACCCCCGCATGGAGAAAAGTATAGCACGAGGAGCCGCTCCGGGAAGGCAACTTGCCACTGAGCCGGCAAAACACTGCAAGCCCCGTCATTGAGGCCCGCACCGCGGTTTGTTACACTGGTCCTGTTAGAAAACGGTAAGCGTCCCCGTTTGGAACGCTTGGTAAAGGAGACTTTCGATGACTGTTGACTGGAAGAAACAGATCAGACGGCTGAAGGACCGGGGCGCCTCGTACGCCGACGTCCGCTACTATCCGAGTGAAGAGGAAGACGTCCTTTTCATGTGGAACGGCAACCTCCTGGCGTTTGACCGATCACAGACCAGCGGCTTCGGCGTCAGGGTGCTGGCGGACGGGGCCTGGGGTTTTGCGGCCTCGTCAACCATGACAGACGTTCAGGCAACCTTCGACCGGGCCCTGGAAAATGCCAAGGCAGCCGCCGGGCGCATGACCCGGCCCATTCAGCTGGCCGACAAGGAAGTGGTCAAAGGCCTTTTTGAAAGCCCTTGCCGGACCGATCCCTTTGATATCCCGCTGGCAGAGAAAATGGCCCTGATGAAGGAGCTGGACGGTTACATCAACCAGCCGGGCGTTGAGCAGCGCCGCGTCCTCGTCCAGACCATTCGAAAGACCATCCACTATTACGATTCGGAAGGGGCTGAGATCGAGAAGCGCATGATCGATATCTTCCCCAGCATCCACGTGGCGGCCATGGACGGGGAGGGTGTCCAGCAGGAACGAAAATACCAGCCGCCTAAACTCGGGCTGACCCGGGGCTGGGAGACCATGGATCCGCTTCACTGGCAGGAACAGGCCGGGCGGATCGTCAGGGAGATGAAGGAGCTTGTGACGGCGCCGTCCTGTCCCAAGGGCCGCATGTCCGTCATCCTCATGCCCGACATGATGTACCTGCAGGTCCATGAGACGATCGGCCACGCCTTGGAGCTGGACCGGATTCTGGGCTATGAGCTCTCCTACGCGGGCGGCTCCTTTGTCCGGCTGGAGGATTTTGGCCATTTGCAGTACGGTTCGAAGAAACTGAATGCCAGGGCAGACGCCACCCTGATCAACTCGCCCGGCAGCTTTGGCTACGACGATGACGGTGTCAAGGCACAAAATCGCATGCTGATCGACCAGGGCCTCCTGGTGGGCGCCATTACCTCCCGGCAGATGGTGACCGAGGCCAATGACAAGGCCGGGCGCCAGATTTTTGACGGGTCGGGCGGTGCCTGCCGTTCCTGCGCCTTCAACCGGGTTCCCCTCGAGCGCATGACCAATATCAACGTGGATCCCGGCGACGACGGCAGTTTGGAAGATATTATCAGGAATACCGAAAGAGGGGTGCTCCTTTCCGGTGATAAGAGCTGGTCCATCGGCTCAAACCGCGAGCAGTTCCACTTTGCCACCGACATAGGCTGGCTGGTTGAGGACGGGCAGAAGAAGCATGTCCTGAAAAACTGTACTTACAGCGGCATGACCCTGGACTTCTACCGGTCGCTTGCGGCTGTCGGCGATTCGTCGACCTGGGAGGTTCAGTACGTCAACAACTGCGGAAAGGGAGTTCCCGGCCAGATCATGCTGCTGGGGCACGGGGTTCCGGTCTGCCGGTTCGACCAAGTGAAGGTGGGTGACTAGGATGAGACCGCAAACTGTTATTGAAAAACTGAAAGAATTAAGAGAATACGCGCTGCAGCAGGACGCGCTGGTGCAGATCATGTGGAATGCGGAAAACAGCCGCATGGTCCGCTACGCCAATTCAGCTGTTTCGCTTAACTCCCATGAAGATATCACCCGCCTCGAAGTGGCCGCCTTTGGCGACCATAAACAGGCCTCCGCCAGCCTCACGGCTGATGAGGAGGATATGGCGGCCATGAAGGCTACCGTGGACAAGGCCATCCGCATGCTGCCTTTCGCCCCGGAGATGTCTTACCAGCCGACCATCCCCCATATTGAGGAGACATCGGTCTCCGAGGCCAGCTACGATCCCCAGATCGAACAGATGACAAGCGATGAGATCATCGGCCTGGTCAACCGGGCGACTCATGGCCTGGAAACTGAAGATATTCTCCTGTCCGGCAATTTTTCAGCCGGCGCGGCAGAAATAGCCACCATCTCCACAGCCACCCCGGAGGTGGTCTACTGGAGGGCAAGTGACATCGGGGTCACCCTGGTTCTGGCGTCAGAAAAGAGGAAATGGGAGATCAACGCCGAGCAGTTTGTCTACCGCAGAAGCGACCTGGATACCAAAGAGCTCCATGACCGGCTGGCCTGGCTTTCAGAACTTTACCAGACCAAGCCTGAAGTGCGCATGCCCGAGGGCCCCTGTAAGGTGGTCATGGGCCCGGCAGCAGTCGCCGAATACCTGGGTTTTATGGGTTACCTCGGCTATCGGGGCGGCATGATGAAGCGGGGCATGTCCATGTTCAAGGAGTCGGATGTGGGCCAGAAGGTCATGTCGGACAAGTTCACCCTGCTTGAGGACCCCTCACTCAAGGAGAGCTTCGCCATGCCTGTCGATTTCCACGGCAGGAGAAGGGATAAACACCGGATCATCGACCAGGGCAAGCTGACGGGCTTCATCTGGGATCAGCAGGCGGCCGATGAATTTCTGCAAGAACCGACCGGCCACGACGTCAGCAATCTGTCCCTCCAGGTCCTGGGCGGGGACGAGGAGGTCCGGACCATCCAGGAGCTGGCCCGCATGCCCAGGGAGGAGGACATCCTGTACGTGCCCTTTATGCATTACATGAATGCCGTCAACCCCAGCGAAGGTCAATTGACTGCCATCTCACGCTTTGGCGCCCTCCTGCTCAGGAAGGACGGCAGCATTGAGTTGCCCTACAATGTCCGCTTTACCGAAAAACTGAAGGATCTTTTCGGTGACAAGCTCCAATGGATGTCCAAATACACGGTTCCCTACGGCAGCTCGACCCATTATTACGGTCGTGATCCCTACGCCCTGATGGTGCCGGCCCTGTCCTGCTTTGACGGGATCAATGTGGAGATCTCCAACGAGAGTTTTGGATAAGGCTAAGTCCAATAACCGCTTCCCCTGCCGGTCGGCAGGGGAAGCGGAATTTCATAAACATAGGCGGGCGGATTCGATCATTGATCGATTCCTGGTCAATCCCATACTGATCTAAGTATCTTCTGGATACTCGCTTGAATCCGTTCGTCCTTACTGCCTTCAAGGCTCTTTGCCATCGAAAGAGGGTCAATTTGATTGGTTCCACTTAACTGGAGGGGATCGTACTTCCAAAGCTCAAGGGCGATCTGTTTTGTCGCGTCAACCAGCTCCGTTGATTCGCGGGCGTAATTCTGTGCATTCTCAGCTGTTCCCCAAACCTCCGGAAAAGGTGGATTCAAATCGCCCACAGCCGATAAGGCGGACAGTCCGGCCGGAAACATCGAGTCGTGATAAGCGGATTGATCAATGAAAACGACTCTTCGAACAGGGTTGATCAGGTAGGGTTTGG